>CAYOEB010000001.1:0-1392 GCA_964403005.1 uncultured Candidatus Saccharibacteria bacterium
TTAAAGTAACCAAGTCTCATTCGCGGGGGTACTGATAACCCCAGCGCTTAGGTCCGAAATGAGGCAAACCTCGTGCACATTCCTATGTGTCCGCCCAGGATGGCTTTGGCCGTTTCAGGGCACCTGTAGGCCGCTACGAGGCTATTTACAAGCATTTCAGTGCTTTTCGGACCCTTATACGGGTTTTTTATTTTGCTCGTATAAAGGCCAAAAAGCATCGTTTATAACTATGGAAAAAGAAACAGAAGCTCGTATTTATGAGCTCGGCTACCTCCTCGTTGGCAGCATGCCAGAAGAGAATGTTGCCGCGAAAGTTGGCGCTATCAAAGACCTCGTAGAAGGTAAGGGTAGTGTGAGCGTGAGTGAAGAATTTCCTCGCCGCATTACGCTTGGCTACGAAATGTCACGAATCATTGGTAACAAAAAGACCTGGTTCACAGAAGGCTACTTTGGTTGGATGAAGTTTGAAATGGATCCGGCTATGACCGAAGAAGTTTCAGCTCTCCTCAAGCGTGACGAAGACGTCCTCCGCTTCCTCTTCATCAAGACTGTCCGCGAAAATACTGTCGCTGGCAAGCGTGGTGTCGGCACAGGCATGAAGCGTCCAGCTCGCAAAGTCGAAAACGCTGAAGAAACGCCAATCGACGAAGTCGAGATTGAAAAGAAGCTTGAAGAGCTCGCAACAACAGAGTAGTATTAGGGTGTACTAGCCTTGGCAGGCGCTCGGTATTACTAGATAGCAATTCAAGAACATATGTATCTCAACAAAGTCCAACTCATCGGTAACCTTACCCGCGATCCAGAACTCAAGTCACTTCCATCTGGTATCAAAGTCGTTTCAGCGTCACTTGCAACCAATCGTGTCTACAAAGACAAAGATGGTAACAAGAAAGAGCAAGCCGAATATCACAACATTGTGGCATTTGGTCGCCCAGGCGAGCTCATTGCGCAGTACATGAAAAAAGGTGGCTCACTCTACGTCGAGGGACGCCTCCAAACTCGCAGCTGGGATGACAAAGAAGGCAAGAAAAACTACCGCACCGAAGTCGTCGTTGAAAACTTCCAATTCGGTCCTGGTGGCGCGGCAAAGTCTGGCGGTTCATACCAAAAGGCTGACGCTGGCTCACCAAGCGCAGGCAAGAAAGCTGATGAAGATGAATCATTCGACACCATCGAATATCCATCGGACGACAACAACTTAGAAGATATTCCATTTTAGTTTATGAAGCACGATTATTTCTCAGCAAACAACATCAAGCATATCGACTACAAAGATATCGACATCTTGAAAAAGTTTGTTGGTCCAAGCGGCAAGATCCTCCCTCGCAAGCGTTCTGGTCTCTCATCAAAGAACCAACGCAAGCTCGCGCTCGCTGTAAAGCGTTCACGATT
>CAYOEB010000001.1:1492-13721 GCA_964403005.1 uncultured Candidatus Saccharibacteria bacterium
GTCACAACACTTCGACAAAACAATATGGATGCAGATCCATATTCAATCGAGCTTGCCTGGGGCCAATCACCATTCATGTATCGAGTGAATAATCAGTTCGCTCGAATTTTTGCTTCATCTTCGATAATCAAAGATCCAAAATTCTTCGTACAGGAAGATGGATGTAATGTTGGTTTTCCACTCGGCATTGAGTCAGCCAAGTATTTACTCAGCGATGAAGTTGATGCCGGCAGTGTGCTCGATAGCGATATTATCAAAATCGCCGATCGCGCATTCTATAAGCATTCAGCTGAGAAATTGCTGAGCCGCATTGTTCTCCTTGAGAATAAGGCCAAGAAAAAAGGCGAGCGAACATTTACAGTGTGTAAACTACTTGAAGACTATACGACAACACCACGTGTTGCCGACCTCAAGGGTTGTGACAAAGTTGTGTATGATTTTCTCTCGTCAAAAACGTATACGTTTGAGATAAAAAAGAGGAGAAGCTCATATGATTTGCGCGTGATTTCATATCCCAGAGTTCACGTCGCAAAGGAAGTGCCGCTTCTCAAGATCCCTGCGTAGCAAACCATCTATTTAGTCTAAAATCTGAGCCCCATTACCGGGGCTTTTTTATTTGACATAATAAATAAATATGGTAGTATAAGTCGAACCCAAAAAACTCTAAGAAAAATGAATACAAGAAAATTTACTGCTGATGTAGCAGCCTCAGTCCGCATGTGCCTCGAAATGAAATTGCCGATAAAGGTGATTGCAAAAATATTCGACATGTCGACGGCCACGATCGACAAGTATATGAAACCTACCAAGGCCGAACTTGATGAAGCTGGCCCGAAGCCAAACTCAAACGAGCTTCGACTTGAACTCTTCAAGCTTTTTGCCTGGAGCGTTGCGAGCCCAATCGAGATGTCAGTTTCCTTTTTGATTAAGGAATCTGAAGTCAAAAGTATGAAAGCAGCAATCCGTGACTACCTCTCCATTGATCGCTACATTTCGTACTGTGCCGGTGTAATCGACGAAGTGATGCGTAACCAAAAGCATACCTTTGATCCGCAAATACTGCCGCACGAACGAAAATTGCTTGAAGCAATCATTGGCCGGCATGTGAGTAGCTATGAACGCGAAACCGTTCCCGGCAAGTCAGTTTTCTATGCATGTCTAAGGCTTATGCACAAAGAACCTGAAACGTATATGCCACAAGCTGAGCTCATGGCAAAGCCAAGTAAGGCGCTTGATGCGGCACTCAACAAAGTACTTGCAAGTGAACGACCAAAAACTGGTTTGTTTATTCCAAAAAGTGTTGTTGACACAAAGCTTGCTCCAGCACTACTGGCACTTTCGGAATCTGACCTTGCTGTTATCGAAACAAAGTTTGAATTTCCGGAACACAAAAGCACTGCTTTTGCGGTAAATAATATTATGAATGTGTCTCCTCAGCGCCGGCAGCAAATTTTGCAGAAAGCAATACGGAACTTGAGTCGTCGTGTTCTTCAGGTGGCATCGGGAGAAAGGCAGTTTGATAACTACCTGTCTCTTGATAAGAGCACATTGGTAGAAATGGCACTTGCCTTTGAGAAGCTCTATTTGTTGCACCTGCAGCAAAAAACAGAATCTGAAGAGGTAATTGATGTCCTTAAGAGACAGCTCGAAGCAGCAAAGTCTATTATCCCAAGTGATGTTATGTCTAAGATTGAGGCTAGTTTACCTAATCAGGATTTGCTTACTTGGAGCATTAAGGAACTCGACTTGAGTGTCAGGGCTATTAATTGTTTGATTGCGGCTAATATTAAATATCTGTGGCAATTGATTATCCATCCAAGGGAAGAACTGCTTAAATACAGAAATTTTGGCAAAAAGTCGCTTGGGGAGCTTGATACTTTTCTTGAATCGAAAAAGCTTACATTCAGAACACAGTTTTCTGATCAGCAGATCATACAGCTCCTTGGCGCAACAAATGTTTTAAGTGACGAGAGCAAAGAAAAATGGATAAGGATTAAAGACTATTATAAAAAGCCGTAATAATCTTATCTACATGCACGCAAAAAGCCGAGAACATTCTCGGCTTTTTTATTTGCTTAAAGACTGATCTTTAGACGCGTTCGGTGTATTCGCCAGTTTCTGTATTGACGATGATTTTTTCGCCAGCTTCGATAAAGAGGGGAACGTTGACGACTGCGCCATTGTCGAGTGTGACTTGTTTGGTGCCACCAGTGCGAGTGTCGCCCTTGATTGCAGGCGGCGCGTCTTTAACTTCAAATGTCATTTTGACTGGAAGTTTGACTGAGATGATCATTTCTTCATCATCGTTGTCCCACACAAGCGCGGTGACGAGTTCGTTGGCTTTGAGGAAGCGAACACTGTCGCCGAGAAGTTTTTCTTCGAGCTTGAAACGGTTTGCGGGATTGCTTGGATCGCAGAACCAAAATTCGCCTTTGTTGTGGTAGAGGAATTTGACGTCACGCTTCAAGATGTCGGCTTCATCTGCTTGGTCTGAAACATGGTACGTTGCCGCAAAGGTTTTGCCCGAAATGAGGCTGCGGAGTTTGACCTGGTTTTGTGGCTTGCGCTGCTGTGTGCGAGCGACGTGGCTTTCAACCACTTCACACGGTTCGTCTTCGTGGAGGATGATTTTCTTTTCTTTAATTTCGTTATATGCGAGGAGTGCCATATGTATGAGGAATACTACTAATAAAAATAGCCCGAAGGCTGACTGGGAGAGTATAGCTAAACTTAGCTCGAAACGCAAACAAAAAACACCCGACTAAAAAAGTCGGGTGTAGCGTGGGTTTTGCACTCATTCGAATGCAACTTCAGAAACAGTCGTGTGGGCATTTCTTAAAACGTGCTTTATGATTCGCACAAGAGTCTTATCGATAATATGCGTAACATACAGCTTCTTTTCATACGGCATTGCTTCGTAGCGATTCCGTAGTTGCTCATCCTTGAGGGAGATATGGCTATTAAGTTCAGCAATCGTATCGCGAAGAGCGAGCCGGGTTTCTTCTGAACTATGGCGATGCACCATGTCTATTGTTTGTAGTACATTGCTCACATGGCGCCAGCGAGTTTTGTTCTCGCTATATTCTTTATAGAATGGCTCATGTTGGCTATTGGTACCAATAAACCTTCGATCTACATACGACAGCTCGAAGCCCTGTGTGTGCTCATATGCGATGCGAACTAAGTAGTCGCACCACACTTTTGCCATTATGTTATAGAGAGCAGCATCGCTACTTTTTTCTGCTAGTAGCCGCAATTGAGTTTTAAGAAAAAAGACCTGTATCTTTCTCCAAATGCTTGGATTTGTCCGAGCAATAACAATCTGTTCAAGTAACTGATTTGTTTTCATTATTTTCTTGTATTTGTACGTCTAAAAGATACTAACATATTTATTAAGTTATGTCAAAAAAGAGCCCTTAGGCTCAATTTTGTCTTTATTTATAAGGGGATTTTGGTGATGGTACTATTCGCCACTCGAATCTGCTACGACTTCCTTCATGCGTTTACGGATGACTTTGAGGATTTGGTCACGGAGCTTTGGATTGTCGCGAAGTGCGGTGCGAGTAGCATCGTAGCCACGAGCGAGCGGAATACGTTCGCCTTTGCTGTCAGCTTTGTCGCCTTTGCCCTCACCTGGAGCAATGTAGGTGTATGAAGCACCAGACTTTTCAATAATACCGAGCTTTTCGCCGAGCGCGAGGATTTCGCCTTCAAGTGAAATACCTTCGCCATAAATGATGTCGAATTCTGTCTGCTTGAATGGGGCAGCGACTTTATTTTTGACGACTTTAACACGAGTGCGTGAACCAACGACTTCTTCACCCTTTTTGATTTGAGCGATGCGACGAATGTCGAGACGAACTGACGTGTAGAACTTGAGTGCCTTACCACCAGGAGTTGTTTCTGGGTTGCCAAACATCACACCAATTTGCATGCGAATTTGGTTGATGAAAATGACAACGGTATTTGATCGAGCAACAAGGGCAGTGAGTTTGCGGAGTGCTTGCGACATGAGGCGAGCTTGTTTACCCATGTGCTGCTGACCCATGTCACCTTCGATTTCATCTTTTGGAGTGAGTGCTGCGACAGAGTCGACAACAACGACATCGATTTTGCCAGTGCGAACAAGTGACTCAACGATTTCGAGCGCTTGTTCACCTGTATCTGGCTGAGAAATGAGGAGTTCGCCAATGTTGACGCCAAGGTTTGAAGCGTATTCAGGATCCATGGCATGTTCAGCGTCGATATATGCGCAAACGCCACCTGTTTTTTGGGCTTCAGCGACAACATGGAGTGCAAGTGTTGTTTTACCAGAAGATTCTGGGCCAAAAATTTCGATAATGCGACCACGTGGAAGACCTCCAATACCAAGAGCAATATCGAGACCAATAGAGCCGGTTGAAATCGCGCTCACGTTTACCTTTGGAGCATCACCGAGCTTCATGATTGAACCTTCGCCAAATTTTGTGAGAATTGATTTAATCGCATCATCAACAGCGCCACCGTGTTCTTTTGGAGCTTTTGTTTTCTTTGTTGCCATACGTACGTAGAGAAATTAATTGCTAAGAGCTGCATGACCGTAGTGTACACGGCATACATGAAGCTTTGTTAAAAAAATAATAAAGGAATACTGAATTTAAACGGCGGTCGGTGGTTTGGTGTAGACTCGAATGGTTTTACTTTTCGTTCTGCCAAATCTGTCGCTCGCTTCCAAATCAAGTATAGTATAGCCCTCTTGGAGGAGCAATGTATCGGTAAAGTCACCATTTTTATCGAGCAAAATCTCACGGCCGTCAATGGTAAACTTGGCCGTATGGGGTGCATTTCCAGTAAGTGTGAGCAATTTTGAGTCTAAGGCAGTACCGTCTTCAATAGAGGTTGTGATGGTAATACCAAAAATCGCATCTTTGCTGCGGTAGTAGGCATAACCAACAATGAAAATAAAGAGGAGACTCACCAATCCGTATTTGAGAAAGTGTTTGGGGTCAATCATAATTAGCCGCCGAATTCGGCTTTTTCTTCATCAACGCTGCGCTCCAATACTTCACGTGGCTTTGCACCATCTGCTGGACCAACAACACCGCGTTCTTCCAAAATATCCATGAGTCGTGCGGCGCGAGCGTAGCCGAGCTTGAGTTTGCGCTGGAGGTACGATGTCGAGGCTTTGCCAGCTTCGATAACAGCTTGGCGGGCAGCTTCATACATTTCATCGTCGTCACCATCGCTGTCGCTATCGAGTGTCGCTTCAAAAATAGACTTGTCGACAGTCGGAGTTCCTGTGAGTGCAATATCACCAACAACTTCATTTTCATATGTCTTTGCAAGCCAAGACACGACTCGCTTTACTTCGTCTTCAGTAATGAATGCAGATTGAATACGACTTGGCTGCGATGATTCACCAGAAAGGAAGAGTATGTCGCCGGCACCGAGGAGTTTTTCAGCGCCACCGGTATCAAGAATAGTGCGAGAGTCGATCTGTGATGAAACCTTGAGGGCGATACGAGCCGGGATGTTTGCCTTGATAAGACCAGTAATGACATTCACTTCTGGACGTTGTGTTGAGAGGACGAGGTGAATACCAACGGCACGAGACATTTGCGCGAGACGAACGATACCAGCTTCGAGTTCGCGTGGGTAGCTCGTCATAATATCAGCCAATTCGTCGAGAATGATGACAATGTACGGCATCTGTTCAATCTCTTCGCCATCTTTGGCTTTTCGGTTGGCAATCATCTTGTGATACGAGTCAACATCGCGCACAGACTCCGTTTCCAAAATGTTGTAGCGGCGTTCCATTTCTTTTGCAGCCCACTTGAGTGAGAGAATGGCTTTTTTGGCATCAGTAATAACTGGTGTGAGTAAATGTGGAATCTTGTTGTAGAGGGTGAGCTCAACTCGCTTTGGGTCAATCATGATAAAGCGCAAATCTTCCGGGCCGAGACGGTACAAAAGCGATGTAATGAGCGCGTGAATGGTGACAGATTTACCGGCGCCAGTCGTACCAGCAATGAGCATGTGTGGCATTTTGGCCAAGTTGATAAATGTTGGCTTGCCAGAGAGTCCTCGACCAACACCCATGTAGAGCGGTTTGTCGGAATTCTTAAATTCATTGTCATCAATAAGGGAAGCAAGGCCAACAGTTGATTTGGTTTTATTTGGAATTTCAACACCGACGAGCGATTTGCCTGGGATTGGAGCTTCGATACGGATTGGGTGCGCAGCAAGTGCAAGCGCGAGTTCGTTTTGGAGCGCAACAATTTTCGCGAGCTTTACGCCTTCGGCAGGTTTGAGTGCATAACGAGTAACTGACGGACCAACGGTAATCTCGTCCATTTCAACTTGAATACCAAAGTTTGCAAGTGTACGTTTGATGATATTGGCATTGCCTTTAATGTCACCAACATTGGCTTTGCCACGATCGCCTTCAAGCAGTGAAAGTGGTGGTGGTGTGTATGCGCTCGCGCGGCGAACTTGAGCAATTTGAAATGCCGACATTTCGTCATCTTTTTTCTTTTTGGGCTCTTCAGGTTCGCGAACCTTGCTCTCAGCTTCTTCTTTTGCCATGGCCTCAACCTTTTTAGGTTCTTCAATTGCCATGCCTTGTACTTTTATTTGCGCGATTTCAGGAGTAGTTGTGTCAACAACTTTTTTGCCCGTGATGAGTCTCCAGAGTCGTTTGAAGAAAGGAATGAGTGCTGGTTTTGTGTCAAAGAGCATGAGGAGAGAGATAATGACGAGTGCACCAAAAAGGAGAATTGAAAGATTGACGTCAAAAAGGAAAATAAATGGATAGGCGACAGCTTTACCAACAAGGCCGCCAGCGTGAGCAACGGAAGCAATATCTATTATTGAGAGTGACGACAAGAGAAAGAGGAGTGTGGCGATGAGGTGTTGTGTTGAAACATTTGCGCGGTACTGACCAATGAGTGATATACCAAGCAAGATGGCGCTGAGTGGTAAAAAGATGTAGCCAATACCAAAGAGTTTATAGAGCGCGGCGTAGACACTTGTTCCTGCGATACCACCACCACCAAATGCCGCGACAATAAAGAAGACTGCTACAAAGAAGGCTAGGATTGAGTAAATCGTCTGCTTTGTTTCATGTTTGAGGCCGTGTTCTTCAATATCAACAGACTTCTTTTTTTGGTTCGTGTTTTGCTTCTTTGTCTTATCTGGTTTTTCGTCGATCTTTTTTGGCATTTCGAAATTTCCCTTATGGAATAATGTTGTAATTGTACCACACACAGTATATTCACAGGCGATTTGTCTAGTCTTGCGGCTCGATGTCGTTTAACTATAATAAAAGTCATAAGAGACACTCCTCGCACTTATATGGAAAACCAAAAGGACAATTCAATTCAAGGACACATTCGAGGCTCATTAGAGACAATGGACAAGTCACTTCTCCATTCTGCTCGTCGTGCCGGTAACATTGCCGCTGCCCTTTATATTGTCTCTAATGTACTCCCAGAAGGGGAACCTTTGCAGTATGAAATAAGAAAGTCCGGCCTCGCTATTCTTTCACTGGCAAACGATATTGCTGGCATGAAGGGCGAGAGTTATGACCGTCTCACCAACGAAATCAATCAAGCGATCAGAAAAGCGATCTCATTTCTCGAAGTTGGTGTCACTCTTTTTCTCATTTCAGAAATGAATTTTCGAGTTCTAAGGCTTGAGCTCATGGCCCTCGGTGGCAGCTACGAATCACGCCGTGAAGGCTTGCTTGATATTGAAACTATCCTCAAAGAAGGTAGGGAATATGACGGACTAGTGTCAAAGCAAGAAAGAATTAATAAACCAGAAAGAACCGAAAGGGCACCAAAGCCTGTTAATAAAGATAAAGGACATATAAAGGACATTGATAATAAAGGACAAACTCAAATGATGATAAATGTCCTTAATAGACCACTAGCACCTTCTTTCGGTAGTAATAATTTCTTCAAGGACAAATCCACTGGTAGTCATGAGCTCAATGAACGGAAAATAAAGATTTTGGAATCACTCAAAAATCGCCCCGAGAGCTCAATTGCGGATATTAAAACTGAATTTCCAGAAGTGTCTTTTAAAACAATTCAACGCGATCTTCAGGCACTCATTGATGAAGGCAGAATTGAGCGTGTAGGTGAGCGTCGTTGGAGTATGTATCGACTAAAATAGTAAAAACTTGACAAAAATTGTATCTATATTGTATTGATTTTGCTGTCATTACTCTATATATGTGTCGTCATCTCTAGTGACCGCCTACGGCGAATGATTGTGTTGTGATTGGTAGTAGCTACCGGCGGCAAAAACCCGATTTTATTGGGATAAATCCACAGGTGGCGATTTTGTCAACTCTGGAACACCCCTTATAATAATCGGAGCATATTACTGGCAGCCAAGGCTGTTTTGTGCTAATATGCATTTTAACGCTTAGACAGCAATCGGGAGATAGGATCTCGGTCGTTATTGTTTGGCGTTAGTAACGGTTCGATCATTGACAAGTACATAGGTTGGCAAATCTTGATACCGAAGAGTTGTCGATCTTTTTGTTTTTGTATTTTTGATCGGTCCTTATCGGCCCTGTCGACAAGGCAGATATCAGTCATTTGTTTTTGCTTAAAACAAAGCAAATTTCTGGTTTCGAGTTTGAATGATTCTCTAAAAACCATTCAGCGTCATATCGACGCAAAATAATGCACACTGTGAATCTTGCTTTGCCGGACGACGTTCGGAAAGCACGTCGAAATTCATATAACGTGCATCACATTAATAAAGATATATATGTCTAAATTTCTTAAATCTAACGCTACGAAAGTAGTTTTGGGTTTTGCAGCATTCGCTTTCGCTGTTTCAGGCGCAGGTGTAGCACAGGCATACACATTTACAGCTCCTACCCTCAAGCAGGGTTCAAAGGGTGCTGCAGTTATGGAGCTCCAAAAAGCTCTTAACATGTGTGCTGACACAATGGTAGCAACAACTGGTGTTGGTTCATCAGGCTACGAATCTACTTCTTTCGGTTCAAAAACGAAAGCAGCAGTTAAAGCTTGGCAGGCAAAGATGGGTCTCACCGCAGACGGTGTATTCGGTCCAGCTAGCCGCGCAGCTATGAATGCAAATGGTTGTGGTTCATCATCTTCAAACAATGGTGGCCAGACCACGCAAACCGGTCCAGTTACAGCTATGTTGTCAACAGACAACCCAGCAGCTGGCACACTCGTGGCAAGTCAAGCAACAGCTGATCTTGCTCACTTTACATTCTCAGGTTCTGGCGTTGTAACTAACGTTACTCTCCAGCGCACTGGTGTTTCTGCTGACGCTACTCTTTCAAACGTGTACCTCTTTGATGGTGCAACTCGTTTGACTGATGCTTCTTCAGTAGCAAACAACGGTATGATTACCTTCAACATTCCTGCTGGCATCTTTTCAGTTTCTGGCATGAAGAACATCAAGGTAAAGTCTGATATCGCATCTGGCTCACAAGGTCAGACAGTTGGCGTGAAGCTCGTCTCATTTGCAACAGCTTCAGGTACAACTGCAGCAAACATTTCTGGTAACATCCACACAATCGCTTCTGCTACACTCGCAACAGTTTCAGCAGGTACAGTTACACCAACAGGTGCAACTATCAACCCTGGTGCTGCTGTTACACTTTGGCAGTCAACGCTCACCATCGGTCAGCGTGATGTATGGATGAAGCGCGTTGCATTCCGCAACACTGGCTCAGCTCCAGCTAGCGCCTTCCAGAACTTCAAGCTTTATGTTAACGGTTCACAAGTTGGTTCAGCAGCAGGTATGGATTCAATGGGTTATGTAACCTTTGATCTCTCATCATCTCCTGTTAACCTCGTTGCAGGTTCACGCATCCTTCGCGTTGATGCAGATGTTGTTTCTGGTGCTTCACGCACAGTCTCACTCTCACTTCGCCAGGCAGCTGACGTTGACTTCGTTGACTCAAGCTTCGGTGTAAACATTGCACCAACTTCAACTCCATGGGCACCTGCTTCAGTCAGCACAATTGCTGGTACAAACGGTGGTAGCCTTACGATTGAAAAGGATGTTTCATCTCCTTCAACAAACCTCGTCAACAACGGTACTGATGTAAACCTCGGTACCTTCAAGTTCACAGCGTTTGGTGAAGCAATGAAGGTTGAAACGCTCCGCGTATCATACGATTCAAGCGACAACAACATTGCGTCACTCCGCAACGGTCGTGTCCTTGTTAACGGTGTACAGTACGGCTCAACTGCAACCCTCAATGAAAAGGATTCAGGTTCAGCTTACACAACGTATACTTTGAACTACACAGTTATGCCTGGTACTCCAGTGCTCGTTGAAGTTCACGCTGATATCTACGACAATGATGGTACAGACAGCATCACAGCTGGTACTGACACTATCAATGCTCAGATCTCTGCTGGTTCATACAACGTTCTCCGTGTAGACTCACTTGGTTACGCAAGCTACCCTGCTTCTTCTGCAGTTACTTCAAACACACGCACAATTGCTACAACAGCAATGACGTTGACGAAGAACGGCACATACGCTAACCAGTCAATTTCACTCCCTGCAACCAACTTCAAACTTGGTTCGTGGAACCTTGCTGGTAGCTCAGTAGAAGACATTTTGTTGACAACACTCTCATTCGACCTCGATGAAGCTAACGCTACAACCGACTTCGATGAAGAAGATGTCACCAACATGTACGCTGTAGTTAAAGTCAATGGTACAGTAGTTGCTCAGGCATCTCCTCTCTCAACTCTTAGCTCAGATGGTCAGGACAACAACTTCTCAATCAATTACACACTCGCAAAGAATACAAATGCTTCGATCGAGCTCTACGCTAACCTTAGCGATACTGGTACTCCTTCGACAGTTGATACTTCTGACGCGATCGTCACTGACCTCACAGTCACTGGCACGTCATTGGTTGGTGGTTCATCTGTAACTGCAACTTCTGCAGATACAGCTGGTCAGACAATCACAGCTGGCTCAGCATCACTTACTGTTACTGAAGACTCTTCATCACCAGTAAGCGCAATCGTTTACGACAATCAGACAGTTGAAGTTGCAGACCTCAAGTTTGCTGCTCTCACATCTGGTTACAACGTAACTGACGCTGTCTTCACCATGGGTTCAACAGCTACTCGCGTAGTTTCGAACGTCATGCTCTACGACGGCTCAACATTGATTGCATCAGCTCCAGCAGCTGCTACAACATCATTTGCTGGTATGGCATGGAATGTTCCTGCAAATACCAACAAGATTCTTACAGTTAAACTTCAGCTTAGCTCAATCGATATCAATACTCAGGTAACTGGTATCGACATCACTCCTACTCTTGCGTCTGCAACAGCAACCAAGACTTCGGACGGTGGCCAGGCTAGCGCAACTGTAAGTGATGGTACAGGTAGCTCAATGTACGCTTTCGCTTCTGTTCCTGTAATCACGAAACAGACACTCGAAAGCTCACAGCTCCAAAACGTTGATGGTACACCTCTCTTGAAATTCAAGATTGATGCAACTGGCGGCCCAGTCGGCTGGTACCAGCTCTACTTCAACGTTACAAAGGATGCAGGTACTAAGATCGCTTCAAGCACTTCAGCGGGTATCACCCTCTGGGATGTAACGAACGGTGGCAACACTCAGATCTCAGGTACATTCACCAACACGAACCTCCACGCAACTGGCAGCACAACAGGTACGATCAAATTCGTTCCTACAGCTGAACAGCAGATTTCGTCAAGCAAGACTTACGAACTCCGTGGTATCGTAACTGGTGCTGATGCTGATGGTGACTTCGTCACTACAACGCTCTCTAACACGAATACCAGCTTCTCAGCTGCAACTTCTGCTACGAGCGTCACAGGTGCATCAACTGCTCCAATCATCTGGTCAGATACTTCAGCTTCAAGTCACGCTACGTCTACATCAGACTGGGCTAACGACTTCGGTGTTAAGAATCTTCCAGTTTCAGCAAGCTTGAACTGGTAATACAGCTCACAGCTAACGCAAAAAACCACCCTCCGGGGTGGTTTTTTGTTTTGGCTTGTGATTTAATCAGTCATATGAAAATGCTCAAATATATTGCATTTGTTTCAGCACTTCTCCCACTGGCTTTGTCTCCAAACCTAGTAACCATGACCGCTGGGCATTCAGTTTTTATCCGAGCTCTCGCATTTGGTGTACTCCTTGCAACAACAATCACGTTTTTTAATAAGCGGAATAATAGCGAGAGAAAAAATCTCCA
>CAYOEB010000001.1:13821-23439 GCA_964403005.1 uncultured Candidatus Saccharibacteria bacterium
CAAGTTTTTTCTGGGGTTGATCGTCCAGATGCTATCGTGGGTAATGCGACATTTTTGGCCGGCTACATGCTCTACATTTTTACTAGCGCTCTCTACCTCATTTCAGTTGGTAAAAAGGAGGGGAAATCGGGATTTGTGAATCTTGGCTATGTCGCGGTGATTGTGAGTTTGCTCGGTATGCTCCTCACTAAAACTCGCGCGTCGGTTGTTGCCCTCGGAGTTGCACTTGTCGCAAGCCTCATTCTCGTACTCATTAAACGTTCAACTTTTCAAAATCGAGTTCGTAAAACTGCCGGAATTGCTCTTGCGGCTATTGTGCTCTTGGGTGGACTTTTTCTAGCGACGAAGCATAGCTCATTTTGGCAGCATGTACCTGGCGTAAATCGTTTGGCGACAACATCACTCACTGAGGGTTCGGCGGCATCACGTCTTGCTTTTTCCAAGGTTTCCATCAATGGATTTTTTACTGACACCACAGCAAAAGAGTTGCTCCTGGGTTGGGGAACAGACAACTTTGGCTACTTTTATGAACAGCACTACGATCGTTCTGTCTTCGAATTTGAAACCCAGCTCGCTGATCGCGCTCACGACAAACTCATTGACGTGCTCGTCATGTCGGGTATTCTCGGTCTCATTGCATACCTTGCGATTTGGTTGTTTGCGTTTCGGTCATCGCTACGGACAATGAAAACTGACACTTGGCCAATGCTCATGATTACGTTTTTTCTTGTCGCATACTTTGTGAACAACCTCTTTGTCTTTGATGTGCCAGTCACATACCTCGGGTTCTTTTCAGTGCTTGCGCTTGTATTGTCATCGTCAATGCATACTGCTGTGCAAGGTGAAGTTACTACGACAAATCGTTCGATCGTTGTTAGAAGTATCATGCTCCCGATCCTCACGCTTTTTGCCGGAGTCGCACTGGTTGTTTGGACTTTTATACCAAACCTTCAGGTTCGCGCGCTTGGTTCCGGATTCAAAAAGCTCGCTCGTGGTGCAGACGTGAGTGTTATTACAAAAAATAGTTTTATCTTTTCACCTACCACCTACGTTCAACCAAGCTTGAGATATGTTTTTCTCAGTAATATTCCCGTGATTAATGCAGCTGGTAGGAGTGATTTGGCGGCTGCTCTTGCTCCATTTGCTGTTGAGAAAATGGAAGAGGTGTTGCCATATACTAAACCAACACTGAACACGTATCTCAAGCTCGCTCGCGCATACGACATTATGGGTGTTGCGACAAAGAATGAAAGCGAGAGAACTTCTCTTTGGGAGAAAGCTGGTGCGTACTACGAAAAAGCTTTGGCTCTAGTTCCGGAACATCAATCTACACTCATTGCGTATGCGACAAACATTTTCAATCGGGGTGATGAAGAAAAAGCAATAAGCATGATTCGTGAAGCTTTGCATGGTGACCAAAACGTGCCGGCACTTCACTATGCGCTCGCTCAATTTTTGGCACTCCAAAATGGTGCCAAGCAGCCTATTGCAAAAGAAAGGGAGGCGCTCAAGGAATTTGAAATTGCCCTTAGTGTCAATATTAATCCATATCCTCAGCTTACCCTCGCTGTCTACAAAAAGTTTTTGTCTGATTTTACAGCCGCAGGCGATACCGTCACGGTTGCAACAATAAAAAACCGTCTCCAAACCCTTGAAATGAAGTAGTTTCCGTCCGGTTGTCTTTTGGGCATTTTGGCTTATAATGTGCCCATGAAACCAGCTACAAGGAATACCCTTATTGTCATTGCGGTCGCTATTATTGTCGTCGGCCTTTACTTCTTTTTGAAGAAAAATAAAACTGAAGAAATGAGTGTTTCTGATGCAGTAACGACAGAAAATGCAACAGGTACACCACTTACAATCAATGATGCTACTGCACCTTTTGCCGCTCCTTCAACGAATTCTTCTTCGGGTAATACAAATGGCGCAAGTGCTGCAGTTGCCGGAAGTGTTAGTCCTGAAAAGTTTAATACGCTCATGAAAGAGGCATCGACCTTTATTGCTAAAAAAGACTACCGCGACGCAATTAAAAAATACAAGGATGCAATCAAGTATAAAAATGATGACACAGCGTACGGAGGTCTCTATGTTGCGTACACAGGCATGGCTGCTTGGGGTGACGCAATTGATGCGCTCAACCATGCCATTTCACTTCGCGAAACAACGACTGACTATTGGCGTTGGAAGCTTAGCTTGCTCGATGAAAAAACTGAAACGTCATTTGCGGACCTTGAGGCTATTTACAAAGATGGTTTGGACAAAGTAAATCCTGACACAAAAGTAAACCTTGTCACAACATTTGCGGGCATTGCTGAAAATAACGGCCAAATCAGCCAAGCTATTTCTCTTTGGAAATACGCAATCACCCTTTCTCCAGATCACCAAAGCGTTTATCAGGCAGAGATCGATCGTCTCAGCTCATACCAGTAGCTATACAAACGTTCGTTAAAGATATTGTAACTATGAAAAAAGCCGCAATCTGGATCGCCTTTGCCTCGTTCATTCTCCCGCTCATCATTTCGCCTCGACTCTTTACGTACGCTGTGGGTGGCAAGACGGTGCTTATTCGCGGCCTCGCTTTTGGTATTATTGCTTGCATTACACTTGCGATTTTCTTTGAGCGCAAAGTTGCTTACCGTCTCCACATCGCAGAGCGCGTAAAAAAAGTTGCCAAGCATCCAATTTTCCTCACACTCTTCGTCGGCGCAATCGCCCTCGCACTATCAACGATTTTTGCATACGATCCGGTTGTTGCGTTTTTTGGAGAACTTACTCGTGCTGAAGGTGCGCTCACACTCTATGCTTTTCTCGCATTTGCCTTTGGTGTTGCTGTTGTATTCAGTCGAAAAAACTGGAATCACTACTTTGTTGCGACCTCACTCCTCGGCATTGCAACACTTGGTCTCATGCTCTGGCAAATCAGCCGAGGTTCAGATCGTCCAGATGCGCTGATAGGTAATCCAATTTTCTTGGCAACGTACTTACTCTTTACCTTTTTCACAGGCGCGATGTCGTGGATTGCGGGCAAGAAAGAATTCAATCGCTTCTACAAAGTTGTCGGTATACTTGCAATGGTAACGAGCGTTATTGGTATTCTCCTCACAAAAACACGCGGCACCATTTTTGCTTTTGCAGTCGCGGCGGTGGTTTCACTCGTTGTACTTTTGGTGAAAGGCAAGGGGACGATGCTTGGAAAGAAAACATTACGCTTTTGGTCGGCAATTATTCTCGGACTCATCATTGTTGTCACTGGCCTCTTTGTTGCAACTAAAAAAAATACATTTTGGCAGCGTGTCCCTGGCTTCAATCGACTTGCTGAAACCTCACTCAGTGAAGGTTCGGCTGCAGCTCGCATCGAATTTACGACACTTTCCCTCAATGGCTTTTTTGGAGAAAGTGGGGCAACGAGGATGCTCTTTGGTTGGGGCTGGGACAACTACCTCTACTTCTTCCAAGATCAGTACAATCCAATTATTTTCCAATATGAAAGTAAGTTGGCCGATCGTTCGCACGATAAACTTGTCGATGTCCTCGTCATGTCTGGCATTGTCGGACTTATACTCTACCTCGCAGCTTGGTTTTTGCTCTTCAAATATACTTTCCGTATCATGCGCAAATACTTAAGCGTTGGTTTAGCAATACTCTTTTTCCTTGTCGCATACTTCGTCAACAACCTCTTTACCTTTGATGTAACTTCGACATACCTAGCATTTTACGCAGTTGTCGCATTTATTGTCTTCAATGCGCTCGAATCATCACATGAATCATAGTATGAACAACAAATCACTTCTCATTACCAAAATCGTCCTCGTTGCAGCCACAGTCTTTTTGGCTTTTGGTTTCTTTGTATGGACACTTTTCCCAAATAGTCAGATTACTCGCGTGCACAGTGCGTACCGTGATGCGCTTACGCTCAAGAGTATTACGCCAATTACTGAAAATCCGTCACTCTTTTCTCCGTTTACTTCAGCGCAGCCACTCTTGCGCCATGTCTTTTTGGTTGTGCTTGTTGAAGCTTATACCGATGGCAATGTCGATATTCCGGTTAAACTCATGCCATTTGCGATTCAAAAAGAAGAAGAAGTATTACCCAAAACAGTGCCATATATGAATGCGTATTTGTACCTCGGCAATGCGTACGATATTTTGGCAATTACTTCGACTGATCCAAAAGCCAAAGCTGACAATTTTGCCAAAGCTGAGGCTAATTACAAAAAGGCACTTGAGATCATTCCAAACCACCAAACTGTCGTGAAGTGGTATGCGATCAGTCTCTTCAATCGCGGTGATGTGCCAGGTGCAATCAATCTCGTCAAACGATCACTCTCTATGGATGATAGTATTGCTGAGCTCCACTACTTCCTCGGACAATTTTCACTATATGCGCAAAAACCCGATCGAGTACAAGTGCTCAACGACCTTGAATTTTCTCTCAAAGTAAACATCAATCCAAATCCCAAGCTCACGCAAAAGGCTTACCAAGATTTGCTTTTCTATTTTGCTAAAAAGCAAGATGTACCACACACGGTGACAGCTCTAGAACGCCTCATGGTTATCGACAAAAAGCAGGCAACGCTCTACGGTTCAATTCGTGATGTTATTCAAAAGACTGGCAAGGTGCCAGAGCTTGAACTCAATATTCCAACTCAGTAGTTGGAAATGCACTAACCCAGGGTTCTAAAGAGATTTTTGTAGGTTTGTCCAATTGCAGCCTCGCCATGCTCTTTGACCGAAGACGGGCCACGAGAAGCCATGCTATTTCTGAGTGCCTGATCGTCCAGTAGTGTTATTACTTTTTCAGCAAGCTTCACTGGGTCTTTGACTGGAACAAGAAAACCGTTGACGCCATCATTGATTACTTCACGTGGTCCATAGTTACAATCAGTTGCCACTGGCGGGCAACCGGCGGCAAGTGCTTCGACAATGACGCGAGGACTACCTTCAAATGTTGAAGCAAAAGCAAAAACGTCGCTTTTTGATAGGTAAGAAAATGTGTTGGCCTCATAGCCCAAGAGGTGGACAAAGTCGCCAATGTTGAGCTCTACGATCAGTCCCGTAACCACAGCCGGATCACCATTGCCCAAAATAAATAGGTGAGGAAGTCTCTCATTAGCCGTACCTTTTTTCTTTGCTGTGTCGAGCACTATCGCAAATGCACGAAGGAGTGTGTCGAAATCTTTATCGTCACGACTAAGTCGCATTACGGTGATGATGGTCGGCGCACCACCTGCTTTGATGTGATTAAAAATGTCACTACCGACTGCTTGCTGTGCGAGCTCCGCCACATTTTCTGGAACGGTTGGCCAAAAGATTTTTTGAACACGGTTCTCGGGTACACCATATTCGTTTCTAAAGAGGTTGTAGCCACTATCGGTCGGTACAATATTCATGTCGACTTTTTTAAAGTAGGTTTTGGCGAGGAATTGGTAGAGTGCTGCAAAGCGTGATTTGCCGAGAAAAATTTTTGGATTGGTGTATTCGATGCGAATAACAGGCGTGTCGCGATGAACGTGTTTGAGGTGCATCGCTGCGAGAATGAGCAGGTCGATGCTTGGGCTCGCACCGATAACGATAGTATCAGCTTGCTTACCTCTGCAGAGTTTAATGGCTTTTTGCACAGCATCAATCGTGCTCGTGCATGCGACTGCGTGGACGCTCACATTGTGCGCATGTGCTCCAGCAAATGATAGGTCAATGGCAAATGGTTCCGTTTTGCCAATTTCGAGATCGAGGATTTCAATCTGAAAATCATCAGCACAATCTTTGATGATACTCTTCATGATGAGGCCTTTGCCGCCAAGATCTGTAGAGAAGTCGTAGGTGATCCAAAGTATTTTTTTCATACAGCGATTTATTTTCTCGTTTTTAGTTACCTTTTTTAAAAATGATATTGTCGATGCTCGCATCATCGCCGCGCGCAGCATAGGTAGATTTAAGCTTGTCGATGTACGAGACGAGGTTTTCGTAAGCAATTGGTTCGGTCCGGCCGTCCGGTGTAATTGCGTACATGTTGTAGCCGTACATTTGCATGAGCGCAACTGCACGTTTGTAGACGTCAGTCATTGGATCGAGAAATACTTCCATGGCAACAATTGGTGCGTGGTTGGTGAGCGTGTGGCGTGCGCCAATGAGCGCTTTTTCTTCCGCGCCTTCGACATCAATTTTGATGACAGTTGGAACAATTGCGTGCTCAGCGCAAAATGTATCAATGGTGACAGTTTCAACAGTAAAACTTTTTTTGATGTCACCGAGGTGGGTGACTTCATTGAGGTTTTCTGGATTGAGTGTTGAGATGACAGAGTACTGCACGTCACTTTCATAAAATGTCGCACTGCCGTCACTGTCACTTACACCTTTTTCAACGAGCATCACGCTGTTTTTATCGGCAACATTTTTTCGTAAGTAGGGAAGGACGAGCGTACTTGGTTCAAAAGTCACAATCTGTCCGTCATTGTTTTTCATGAGTGCATGGGCAAGGAGTGTGTAGTAGCCATAGTGCGCGCCGAGGTCAAAGAAAACGTGTTTACCGTGCTCAAGTTCACGAATGAGAAATTTGGTAAGACGAACTTCAGGATCGTGCGAAGCGTACGCGCCACAAAATAAAATTTCCTGGTACGGCGGAATTGAAATGTACATTGGTTCACCAAAAAAAGTCGTGCGTTTAGTTTTCCAAACAATCCGACTGTTGAATAGCTGATTGAAGAGGCGACCGACAATAGAGTTTGCCGCAACGAAAAATGGATACCTAAAAAAGCGTTCTTTGCGATTGCCACGGTACTTTTCCGTGATGCTGTCGAGCTTTGTGATGAGACTATCTGCGTCCATGAATACGGCTATTATACACGCTTTAGGCCATTTTGTATGGGCTCTATTAGCTGCTAGAATGAGGCGTATATGAAGAAGCTTTCATGGAGGCTGGGATACATATGGACGGCCTTATTGGGCCTTTTGGGGGCCTCCCAACGCCTAGACGGTGGTACTTTTCTCTACTTTCTCCTGCCAGGCTTTCTTAGACCAAAATTCGGTGATTTTTACCTCACCAAGCGCTTTTTTAAGCACTTTCCGATTGGTGGTGTGGAGAAAACAGAAAGTGGTTTTGTGGTGACATGCCTCGATCTTTCATTTGAAATTCCGACACATGGTTTTGAAGAGGGTGACTTTTTCGACATTATCGTGCCATACATTGCGGAACAAAAGAGAGGAACACCGCTTGCCGATGGTGTTACAAAGTATTACGCAAATAACTTTGGTCAATTTTTCGACGGTCCTTACATGCATGATAGCCATACTCTTTCTCCTAGTGCCCATGTGGTTGATGCTGGCGCAAACCTTGGTATCTTTTCTGTTGTTGCGAGCAAGCTCGTTGGTCCGAGCGGTAAGGTCTACGCATTTGAGCCAATTACTGAAGTCGCAATGCTCCTCAGAAAAAATCTTGAGCGTAATGGTTGCACAAATGTTGTTGTCACTGAGGCTGCGCTCGGAGAAAAAGAAGGCACAATTACATTTTCACTCAACCTCGGTGATGCATTTGAAGGTTCGTCCCGCTACTTTGATCGACACGGAGATAGTCGCGATGTTGACCTTTTGACGCTCGATAGTTTTGTGGCAAATACCAGTGCAACAATCGATTTTATTAAAGCCGATATTGAGGGCGCAGAAAAAGACATGCTCGACGGAGCGAAAAACGTACTCACAACAATGCATCCAGCGCTTGCGATTCGCACGTACCATTTTCCTGATGATCCAAAAGATATTGAAATGCGAGTCCAAGCAGTTGGCGATTATTCCATCTTTTGGTTTAGAAAGAGCACACTCTATGCGTACCATGCAGAAAACTAAGGTCTTCTTATTTGGTCTTGGAAAAGTACTCGTCAAAGGCGCGTGGTATTTTGGCGTACTCAGTTTCATCCGCGGCCGCATGCTTCGTCGCATTGTGAACAATCAACATCCTGACCATGTGCTCTTTGTGCAGCTCGACAATATTGGTGATGTTGTTTTTTCGACCGGTCTTCTTAAAAAGTATCGACAATCATTTCCAAATAAAAAAATCTACTTTCTTGGACACATTGCAACCAAAGGCTTAGTTGAGCCCTACGTCGACGAAGCTATATATATCGAACGTAAAAAAATTGAGAGTACAGTTAGCTATTCAGTCAAAGTTATTGCTCGGCTTAAACATATTGGTTTCAAGACTGTCATCCACCTCAGTACAAATCAGCTTTCATCTGTCGCATACCACGAGCTTTGGAAAAGACTCAATGCGAGAGAAATGGTTGCGTACGAAGGCGAACAAGCTTTTGCCAAGCCCCGTTTTTGGGAAGTGTATGAGTACGTCGCAATTCATTCTTGGTGGCCACGATATAAAAAGTATTTTACGCATGTTGTAAAAAGTGTAGAAGTGCAAAGCGTCAAAGAGCACACTCATTCTTCGCCCCATATGCTCACTTCTGTTTTTGAACATGTTGCCGCACTTTCGAGTTACGTCCTAGGGGAAAAGGTGAGCGCTGCCGAAGTCATGCCAGTAATTACCACTTTCGACACAGTGCTTTCAGAAAGGTACATTGTTTTTGGTGTTGGGGCCGCAGTAGATTACCGTAGGTGGCCAATTGATCGTTTTGCTGACATTGCCAAAAAGCTTATCGTAAATGGTTATCGTATTGTACTCGTTGGTGGAAAGGCTGAAATGGCACTCGGCGAAACGATGGAGCAATTGCTCGACCATTCTCCAATGCTTAGAAATATGATTGGCAAAACATCTTTTATTGAACTCCTTGGTCTCCTCAAGCATGCGAGTCTTGTTTTGAGTAATGAAACATCATTTGCGCATTTGGCAGTTGGTTTGGGAGCACCAAGTGTGTGTGTGCTCGGTGGTGGTCACGCTGGCCGCTGCTCTCACTATGGCAATACGCAACGTCATGCCTGGGTCTATGATGCAGAGGCAGTTTGCCTTGGCGACAATTGGCAGTGTGGTGAAGGTTTACCAAAAGGTGTTCCGGCACCATGTCTAGATAGTGTCCATGTCGAAAGTGTGTGGAGCGCAGTTGGCCGCATACTCACAGACAAGAATGCATAAAAAATGAATTCATATACCTACACAAATCCAATAGTCCGAGCATGTGCAGTCGTTGTTGACACTCTTGGCCGTGCCGTATTTTCTTTTATTGATGTATTTTCAGCAAAGAAAAAGGGACAGCACCTCGATCCAAATACGATTAAAAAAATAGCTATTGTTCGATTTGATCAAATCGGTGATGCCTTTTACATGTTGCCAATGGTGAGCTACCTTAAGCGTGCATTTCCAAAAGCTTCGATTGATATCTACTGCACACCAGCAACAAGGTCAGTATTTGAAATCCATCCGGATATTGATCGCGTTTTTACATTTCCATATAACCGTTTTTCAAAAGGTCGCACGCATACAAATCCGCATGCGGATTCTAGTGTAAAGATTGGAGCTGTAGATACTAGCTCTTCACACATGAGTAAGCGATCGTTTATCAAACGTATTCGTGCTGAAAAGTATGATCTTTACATTGACCCACGTGGCGAACCTTTTATTGCACTCGCTGGTTTTCTCGGACAAGCTACCTATCGCATTGGCATCGAAAATGAAGAAGT
>CAYOEB010000001.1:23539-36073 GCA_964403005.1 uncultured Candidatus Saccharibacteria bacterium
GATTCTGCTCTTGCACACTTTGCCGCCGGACAAGATATTCCAACGGTAGAAATAATGAACATAGAAGTGAAGCCATCGAGTTGTGTTGCGCTTGGATCATCGGTTGCTCCGCTCATTGCTGCCAATCCAAAGCATGTGTGCCTCCATGCCAATTGCCCTTACCCATGCGAACACATGAAAATGGTCTCAGTTGATGATGTATATAAAGCCTGCCAACAGTATTTATAAGAGTAGTATAAAAATATATGGAAAACACACATATTGAAACACAAGATACACATTCCGACAGAAAAGACGCAACGCCAAGCAAGCTGGTAAGAGGTATTGGCAAAATTATTTTTACCGGTATTGGCATTATTGTGACACTCCTCGTCCTCGAAGGTTTAGCTCGTCTTGCTGGATTTAAAAAAGATCAAGGTCTTGAGCCTGCTGGCTACTACTCATACAGTGAACAAAGTGGTTACGATATCACACCAAATTTTCGAGAATTTACGCAAACATTTGAAGGTGTCAAAATCACATACAAAAGCAATGATATTGGCTGTTTCGATGCAGATGCTGGCGTGGCAGATAGTGCTGTAGTAGCAAATAGTAAACAAACCTCAAAACCAATTCTGCTTGTTGGGGATTCATTTACTTGGGGCTTCACGCCATTTGAACATAAGTGGGGAACAAAGCTCGAAGACTACACCGGTAATCGCGTGCTCAAGTGTGGCGTCAACGGCTATGGTATCAAACAAGAATTAGTAAAAGCTGAAAATGTTATCGAGAAAACCAAAACTGATCCATCGCTCATTGTTGTTGGCTACTTCTTCAACGATTTTACCAATGACTACTTGTCACCCTCAACGATTGCATACGATGGTCGCCTGGTAACAAAAAATATTTTCAAAGATGTCACGACTGGCGAAATTGATAGCTTCTCTGATCAAAAAGTTGCTGAGCGCTACGCATACTATGAAAAGTACTGCCACACATTTGAGCCGAAGAATGCATTTATGATGCGCATTGCTTGCTACATGAAAAAGCACAGCATTTTTTATCCATACGTAAAAGATGCTGGCAAAAATTTCCTTACGTCGATTTTTGGTAAAGAGTACTATGGCAATCTGGTCACAGCCGATGATCCACTCCAAAATGAAACCGAATACCTTCCACTTGTACCAACAAAAACCTACCCTTGGCTTGCCGCTGCGTGGAAAGATCACCTCAACTCAATTGCGGCATTTCAAAAACTCGCACGTGCGCACCATAGCAAGCTTCTCGTTGTGCTCATTCCAGATAAAACGATGGTCTACCCAGGACTTGCTGCTGACGCGAAAGCCAAAGTTCCAACAATCGATTATGGTGCCGCACAAAAGCGTCTCCACGATTTTCTCAATCAAAAAGGAATTATGTACGATGATTTGATTGATGATTTTGTGACGCACGCAAAGACAAGTCCAGATTTTGAAACAAAAGTTCTCCTCGATAATGTCAATGATCTCTACTGGCGCTATGATGGTCACTGGAATCCAAAAGGCAATGAGCTTGCCGGCCTCCTTGTGAGCAAGTTTGTCCTTGAGCACAAACTTTTACCAGCAAATGCTGATTTTCCGACTAAACTTGAAGCGGTCAATGCCTCGCTTGCTGGGTTCAAGTAGACAATGTACAATACGGCAATGCTCAAAAGCTTCTTCCAAAAGATGGGGTCTCGCACCGGTATTCTCGGTAGCCTTTTCCGCTACTTTTGGGCCAATAAAATGTGGTGGATTATTCCTTTCCTCGTTATCCTCGTCATTTTTGGCGTCATCATAATTATTGGCCACACCACACCACTTGGTCCATTTATCTACACTATTTTTTAGCATTTCGTAATCAAATAAAAATGCACGCGCGAAAGCGCACATCGCATGGAAACTCTCAAACACATCTACAAAAAAATCACGGCCGCACTCATGGTGTTTGGGAACATCATGTCCACGATTATTCTCTCGGTCGTGTACTTCACCATTTTCGCACTCTTTGCGATTCCAGCAAAACTCAGCACTGACTATTTGCGCCTCAAAAAGATTAAAAAAGCTGCCGCTGATACAGACAGCAATTTTGTCGAGCCGCGTAAGCAATTTACAACGATTGAAAGTTTTTACTATGAAGGATAACGAAACAAAAAAGAGCATCATACTTGGACTTTCTTTCTACTACCACGACGCGGCTGCGGCGCTCATTATCGATGGTGTGCCTGTTGCAATGTCAGAGGAAGAACGTTTCTCACTCAAGAAGCACGATTCAGACTATCCGCAGCACGCAATCAAGTTTGTGCTCGACACAGCAAAAGTAAATCCAAGCGATATCGACTATGTTGTCTTTTATGAAAAACCATTTGTGAAGTTTGAGCGTATGTTCAAAACCTACCTCGCGACCTGGCCACTTGCGCCGCTTGTTTTTGCGTCATCGATCAAGAGTATGCTCCTCGACAAATTGTGGGTACGCAGCCGTATCGCGGAAGATTTGAAAATTGATCCTAAGAAAATTCTCTTTTCTGATCACCACCTTTCTCACGCGGCTTCGGCATACTATGCGTCTCCATATGACAAGTCAGCAATTCTCACTATCGATGGTATTGGTGAATGGGCTACTGCAACAATTTCAAAAGGTGAAGGCAGCAACATTCAGATTCTCAAAGAAATTCATTTCCCACATTCGCTTGGTCTGCTCTACTCCGCATTCACGGCATTTCTTGGTTTTGAGGTCAATGAAGGGGAGTACAAAGTAATGGGCATGGCGCCGTATGGTACGCCAAAGTATGTCGACAAAGTCAAAAAGCTCATCACCGTTTTTGCTGATGGTTCATTTAAGCTCGACATGTCGTACTTTACTTTCCACCGTTCGACCAACCGTTCATACTCAAAAAAGTTTGAAACACTTTTTGGTACGCCTCGTGATCCAAAGTCGTACTTTTTTACTCGCGCCACTGGCTGGCTCTCGTACTTTGGCGAGAAACCTGCGGATTTTGAAAAGCTCGGCGAGGCGCAAGAATACTATGCTGACATTGCCGCTTCACTTCAAGCGGTGACTGAGGAAATTATCATTGGTCTCGCTCGCGCTGCACACAAAGAAACTGGTCTCGATAAACTTTGCTACGCTGGTGGTGTGGCGCTCAACTGCGTCGCGAATCGCAAAATTATTGAGCACACTGGTTTTGATGAAGTCTACATTCAGCCCGCGGCAGGCGACGCCGGTGCGGCATTTGGCGCAGCGATGTATGTCGAGCATGCACTCCTTGGCCACTCACGTCACTACACAATGGCTGAAGCCTACTACGGTAAATCATTTTCTGAAGATGAAGTCCGTGCCTTTCTTGATGGTGCGGGAATCAAGTACAAATATTTTAGCAATGACGACGAACTGTGCGACTACGTCGCAAACGGCCTCGCGAATAGTAAAGTTGCTGGTTGGTTTTCTGGTCGCTTTGAATGGGGACCGCGCGCGCTCGGCTCACGATCAATTATTGCTGATCCTCGCAACGACGACATGAAAAATATCGTCAACGTGAAAATCAAATTCCGAGAACCATACCGACCATTTGCGCCATCAGTTCTTGCAGAGCGCTTGAGTGAATTTTTTGATATTGATCATACTGAAAAGCACTACCCATTGCGCTTCATGCTCTACGTCACAAAAGTTCGTGAAGACAAAAAATCGATCGTTCCAGCAATCACGCACGTCGATGGCACTGCTCGACCACAGGCCGTATTTGAAAAGGAAAGCCCACGTTACTACAAACTCATCAAAGCTTTCGAAAAGATTACTGGTGTGCCACTTGTTATGAATACGTCATTTAATCTCAAAGGCGAACCAATCGTTACTTCTCCTGCTGATGCGTACAGCACCTTTATTCGAAGCGGGCTGGATATGCTCGTGCTTGAACGCTTTGTTGTCGAAAAGGAGTAAACTACATATATGCATATCTTGATGGTTCATGGTACAGATAGTGTTTCCGGAGGGGAAATGGTTTCTTTCTCGCTCATATCTGGACTTAAGAAAGAAATGACGGATGCCGAAATTCGCTTTTTTCAACCAGATGGAAAAGGTATATTTGCCGCAGCGAGAAGCCTCGCCCGTATTTTGGAAAATAAAGATCGCGATAGCTTTGGCCATACAAAAGCTGCTATTGATATTGTCCACGCGCACGGCACACGTGCGAGTGTTATTGTTAAATTGGCATTTCTGTTTACTCGTGTTCGACCAACATTTGTTTACACTATTCACGGCATTCACTTTGCGCATAGAGGTTTTTTGAGAAAAAACATTGGATGCGTCTTTGAATATGTAAGTAATCGATTGTATAAAGTCGCTCTTGTATGTGTGGGTAATAGTGATTTTCATTTGGCGAAAAAGTTGCAGCTTGCGCCCAAAGCCCATATTTATTTGGTACCAAATGGTGTCGCTGATGCTAGCTTGCGACCAAAACAAGAAAGTGATCAGGACACCAAAAGTGATACTCTCCATCTTATTACCGCAGTTCGTTTTCACTACCAAAAAGATACGCCAACTCTCTTGCGCGCGATGCACTATGTTGCCGACAGCCGTATCAGCCTTGATATTGTCGGCAGTGGTTCAGAATTTGTAAAACTTAAGCATCTTGCTGAACGGCTGCAGCTCAAAAATGTTACCTTTCTTGGTCGTCGTAATGACGTTCCTGAACTTCTTGCACAAGCCGATATTGCTATACTTTCAACTCGCTGGGAAGGCTTGCCACTTTTTTTACTCGAAGCATTGGCGTTAGCAAAACCAATTATTGCTTCTGATGTTCATGGTGTGCGTGATGTTGTTGGTGACGATACACACCAGCTTTTTGAAATGGGAAATGCCAAGCAGCTTGCTCTGCGTATTACTGCGCTTGCTGCTGATAGCAATCTGCGCAAGCATATTGGTGCAAAAAATCGACTACGCTACGTAGATCACTTTACTGAAGAAGCCATGGTCAAAAGCTACAAAAAGCTTTATGCTGAGCTTATCCATGCGTAAGATTGCATCATTCCTCCTTCGCAATACGTCTACCAAGCAAACCATTGCCAAAAATGCATTTTGGCTTTTTGTCGGCCAGCTTTTGGCGCGTCTCATTAAAATTGGCATTCTGGCATACGCCGCTCGTGTGCTCGGTGTCGCTGAGTGGGGAACGTTTTCATACGCGATGAGTGTGGCCGCGCTCATTACACTTCTCATGGACTTTGGTATCAATGCAATTATTACGCGCGAGTCTGTTCGTGATGCATCAGTTCAAGAAACGTATTTCGCGACTGCTTTTGTGCTCAAGTCAGTCCTTTTTGTGGTGGCAATCGCGGTTGCATGTATTGTGCCGCCAATTGTGTTTGGTCACGGGCCAATTGCAAGCATTGTGCCAATCGTTGTCTTCATGTTTGGACTTGATGGCTTCCGTGATTTTGGCGCGTCAATGGCGCGTGCTCGAGAAAAAATGGAAATCGAATCATTTGTGCACATTGTCACAAACATTTTAATTGTGGCATTTGGAGTGGCCGCGCTCGCCATGTCCGCAACGGCAAAGTCGCTTGCTTGGGGTTACGTGCTTGGTGTTGGTATTGGTACTATCATGGCATTCTTCCCATTTCGTTCATACTTCAAAACAATGCGTCAGTCATTTAAACCAGAACTCATCAAAAAAATCTTTATTACCTGCTGGCCATTTGGCATGCTCGGTCTCATGGGTGTCATTCTCACCAATGTTGATTCAGTCATGATTGGTTGGTGGCGCGATATTGTCGCGGTTGGTTATTATGGTGCGATTCAGAGGATTGTGCAGCTGGTCTACATCGTGCCCAGCCTCATTTCGGTTGCTTTCTTCCCAGCTATTTCTCGTCTCGTCGACGATAAACCAGTGCTGCGTGCAATACTTGAGCGTGGCATTTCAATTTTGACATTACTCGCCGTGCCGCTCACTGTCGGTAGTATTGTCCTTGGTCCTGAAATTATTCGTATACTCTTTGGTGATGCATTTATGCCTGCGGCTCCGGCGTTTCAAATTTTGGCACTGAGCTTTTTGCCGGTCTTTCTGTCGTCAATGCTCGCGAGCGCGGCCTTTGCACTCAATCGCGAACGCCTTCTCCTCAAGTACGTCATTTTTGGTGTTGTTGGCAACTTCCTGCTCAACCTCGCGCTCATTCCAACGTTTGGTATTGAAGGTGCGTCATGGTCAACGGTGATCAACCTCAGTTTGGTAACTGCATACCTTGTTGTTGTACTAAAAAAGCAATTTGGTTTTCGGATTTGGCGACAGATTGATAAAATTGTTGTTGCGACACTCATCCTTGCTGCGAGTACGATTGTTGCCAAGCACGCGGCAATCAATGTGTATGCAACAGTTGGTATTGCGGGAATACTCTACATTGCCACACTCATTATTTTGAAAGAGGAGAGCTTGAGTGAAATACTTCAAAAAGTTAAAACGCTATAACTATGAAATGTCTTATCGTCAACAAAGCAATATTCGCAACTGGCGGTATCGAGGAGTACATTCGCCAAACAGTGAGTGGTGACTATGGCGATATCGCTTTCACTATTCTCGCACATGAACCAAAACAGCAGAGAGCTAGTAAAAAGAAAATTGATGCATTTACTGGTGCCGACATTGTCCTCGCGAAAATTGATACAACGATTGCACATGCACCGGTCTCTCGTGACTTTATACAGAAATTCAAACGAGAAGCAGAAAGCGCTGATATCATTCATGTCCACATGCCATTTCCACCATCAGCTTTTGCGGCCTGGCTCTTTCGTAAAAAATTGGTAAACAAAAAAATTGTTGTCACTTTTCATGCTGTACCAGAAGGGAAGTACTTTTTCAAAATGCTCTACCGTCCATTTCTCAACTGGCTTCTCAAGCGTGCCGACAGTATTATTGTGACGTCACCAGTGATGCAAGGCCATAGTGACATCGTGCGCTTTCGAGAGAAAACTACCGTTATTCCATGTGCCGCAAAAGATATTGGCGTTGGTAAGCACCACGACATGTCATACGTTTTTGCTGTTGGTAGACTTGTTCCATACAAGGGTTTTGAATACTTAATCAATGCCATGATTACGACGCCATACCAACTCATCATCGCCGGCGATGGTCCGCTTCGTACGAAGCTTCAGAAAATGATTGATGCCGCCGGTGTCGCTGAACGCATTGTTCTCGAAGGAAATGTTTCAGATGCACGTCTCGCATTTCTTTATAAACATGCATCGATTTTTGTATTGCCATCAGTGAGCAACGGTGAAGCATTTGGTATCGTTCAACTTGAAGCCATGTCGGCCGGTTTGCCAATAGTTAATACTGATCTTCCAACTGGCGTACCGTGGGTTGCGCGCGATGGGCAAGAAGCAATTACTGTTCGCCCAAAGAGCAGCAAGGATTTACGTGATGCAATTGTTCGTCTCATTACACAAAAAAAAGAGCGGTTCACTCTTGGCGCCAATGCGCGCGCTCGTTTTGAACAGCTCTTTACTATCTCTCATCTACAGCAGCTTCATAGCGATTTGTACCATCGATTAGTGCGTGAAGATAATTTGAATAGTCTTAAAAACAATACCGAGATCAAGGAGGAGCGAACGGTTGGCGAGGTAGAATAGGTCGTACTTAAATTTTTCGCGTGAATCGAGCACTGAGCGTGCGTAACGGAATTTAATTTGACCCCAGCCTGTAAAGCCTGGTTTTTGAATATGCCGTAGGTAGTAGAAAGGAATATCACGCTCAAGTTGTTCAACAAATTCAGGTCGCTCAGGTCGTGGGCCAACGAGCGCAATGTCGCCGATGAGCATGTTCCACATTTGCGGTATTTCATCGATATGGAGTTTGCGAATAATCCGACCAATTCGAGTCACACGAGGATCGCGTGTTTCGGCCCACACAGCACCAGTGTCTTTTTCGGCATTGTGTACCATCGAACGAAGTTTGTAGAGGGTAAAGAGTCTGCCGTTTTTGCCGACACGCGTTTGGTGGTAAATGACTGGCCCGCCAGTTTCGAGCACAATTGCAATCATTGCAAGAATCACAATTGGCGAAGAAATAACGAGGACGAGTATTGCCACAACTATTTCGGCAAAACGACGAATCGCTTTGTAGCCTACATTTTCTTGGCGCGAAATAATATCCATGGCGCGTTCATCAGTCATGAGCGAGAGTGGAATACGACCAAACAATTCTTCATAAGCTTTGACGAGTGAAAGCCCGGTGCAATGCATTTCTTTTGTTGCAGCAAGGAGGAGTTGAGGGTGGTTATTTTCTGAGATGATGAGCTGCGCATCAATCGGCCCTTCTATACCATGCTTCCAAATTGCCACGATAGTACCAATTGCTGGATTGGCTCTCACTTCATCTGCGAAACGATGAATCGCAATGCTGTCGCCAACAAGAATAATTGAACGGGTGAGGTAGGAGGTAAAAATGTTGTAGAAGAGTCGTCGCCAAGCAACAATGTAGATAAATGAAGCAACGGTTGCAATGACAAGGGTAATTTTTGGAGCAATTCCAAAGTAGGGGAAGATGTAGAACAAAGTGACCCCAATAGCGCCATTGACGATAAAGGCGAGCGCGATGCGACCAATATTTCTTGGATTCGGATTGATGCGACGAATGTCGTAGAGGTCAAAAATAAAGAGGACAATCACCCAAGCGATAAAGAGTACGGCAAATGGCCCGCTGTGGTTTTCAATAGCTTCTCCAGTAGTACCACCAAATCGAATCACAATCATGGTGAAAAAGGCCGCAATGAGGGCCGCAATGTCACCAATCGCCAAGGCAAGTTGCCTGGTTTTAATCATGTGGCGATTATAGCCCTGGTGCTGTATTTATACAATATGTGTTGTCATGTCGTCTTGCGCGCTGAATTGTGATTTCCGTGAATATTTTTTTTGAAAAAATAAATCTTTTCTTGACCTTGAGCTCATGTCGATTTTCTAGGATTGAGTAAATATTCTTTACACAATACTAAAAACAAAAAAAATGAAAAAAGCTCCAACATTTATTATTGGTGCAGTTGTCTGCACCTTGCTTACAATTATTATCGCCGCACTGATATCAAATAAAGCGCAAGGTCAATCACTTGGCTGGAGGCCACTTCCCGGAGGTTCACTCAATGACAAAGTGATTACTATGACTTCGTATGGTGGTTACCTTTGGGTGAGTGGTTGGTTTACAGCCGCGGGACCAATTGGTGCAGCCGGAGTCGTCCGTCATGACGGCAACCAATGGATAAGCACACCTTCATTACCAGCTGCTCCAGAAGATTTTTGTGTCTACCACAACGAGCTTTATGCATTCGGCTATTTTGTCGTGGGTGGTATTCGTTACGGTGTGATGAAGTGGACTGGGCTCAATTGGCAACCATTCGCAACAATTAATAGCGGTGGGGTTGTTCACGCAGCTGAGGTGTACCACGATACACTTTTTGTTGCGGGAGAATTTGGGTCAATCGGTACAATATCAGCTTCTTCCGTCGCGTGCTGGGATGGTTCATTGTGGCAATGTTTTCCAAATGCCAGTGCTGGCGCTTGGTCTGTAGTGCGGATAAATGATTTGCATGCCGCAAACGGCGCTCTCTACATCGCTGGCGATTTCAATATGCTTGAAGGCGTCTTTTCATTCTGTGCTGCAAAATGGAATGGCTATGTCCTTTCACCACTTAGTGTTGCCCCAAACACCTATGTTAAAGTCATCACAAGTAGTAATGCCAATCCCGCAACTAACATTTATATTGGTGGCATTTTCCCTTGGGCTGGTTCTGCTACGACACGATTCATTGCAAAAGAGGGAATTGCCGACTGGGTAAATGCTGGAAATGGTGTACAAATGAGAGTTTTTGCCGCAACTGACTACCATGGCAAACCGTATATTGGCGGAAGTGGTTCACCCGGTCCTGGCGACAATATTGGCAATTGTGGTTTTTGGAATGGAACACAGTGGGTGAGAGATAATAATGGTTTGGCATCAGGTCTCATCGATGTCCTCTATAATGATCGTGTCCATGATCTTTTGTATGTTGGTGGAGAGTTTACGACGGCCCATGGAGATACTGCAGACTTTATCGCCTACAAAGGCGGCACGACACTACCTGTTTCTTTAGTAGCGTTTAGTTGCGGCTTAGAAAAAAGCGAAAATCAAAACGGAGGAAATGCTAACGTCGCCTTAGAGTGGAAGACAGCATCAGAGGTGAGAGCCGATCACTATTCTATATCATGTTCATACGATGGTGTGGCATATCATGATGTTGCAATCGTTGCTGGGCATGGTACGACGAGCGAAGCCCATGACTATCGAGTAATTCTAGAAAATCAAAAAACTGGACTCAACTACTATCGTTTAAGTGAATATGATTTTAATGGAGTGGAAAGTGCCTACGGTGAATGTGCTGTAGAAATAGTAAATAGTAGTCTTTACTACGATCTGCCAACCAAAACAATTATATGTCCAAATTGTGCCTCGGTGCATATTTTCGATATACACGGTACCGATTTACTGTTTTTGCAAAAAGAAAATATTGAATCGAGGCGGGACGGTTTAATTCTTTCAGTCGCGAAGCTTAAACAAGGAATATATATTGCGCGCGATGATAAAACTGGTAAAACAATACGTTTTTTTATTGACTAGTATAAGCCCCGTGCAAACGGGGTTTTTGTCACTTGTGCTTTCAAATTGTAGTGTCTACAATATATGAAGAGATTATTAGCTAATCAAATCTACTTATGAAAAGAAATAAAAAAACAGCAGTATGGGTAATTGTGATTCTCATTATTCTTGCCAGTGCGTTTCTCCTCGTTAAAAATCGGCCGGCAATCAACAGTACAACAGATGAAGATACGACAATAGGCGAGCCGGAATCAACCGAAGACACAACAGCAGGAAGTACGAATAGTTCGGCAACACCAACGATCAAGTATGGTGACGCTGTGGTAAAGTATGCGGCAACTCGTATCCAGCTCGATACTGTTTGTCAGGCGCATCCAAACAACGTAACCTACAAAAATGGTACGACAATTATGGTTGATAATCGTTCAGCAAAAACAGCCCAAGTTCACCTAGGCGGAACGTTTTCAATCAAGCCATATGGTTTTAAAATTATGAAGCTCACAAGCGCAACGCTTCCAGCCACACTTCTTGTTGATTGTGGTGCGTCTCAAAATGTGGCAACTATCCTTATTCAGAAGTAGGGATTTGGGGCAACAACACTGAACTATCAACAAGAAAAAACGGATACTACCACGACTACAATTGTAGTCGTGGTATACTTTTGCCATGATTAGTGAGGCGTTCCTTAAAAGAGTGTTACTCTTCATCGGCGTTATTTTGTCCGGTCTTATTACGCTCATTTTCATTTCGACTCCAGATTCACTTGAAGTTCCGGTTCCCGATCAAGTTCCTTCAATCGTAACTAAGTCATCACTCACTCGAGACTTTGATGAAGCTAAAACATATTTTGAATCATCAGTTGCTGCGGAGGTGCCTGGTGCTTCACTCGCATCTCTCGTTTCGTGGTCGCCAAATGGAAAGTATGTTGTTGCTAATATGCGTTTTACCGATCCCACAGGTAGTCGCACTCGCCCATACGTGCTCAATTTTGCGACAAAAAAATACACTGCTGTTCCGCATACCAATTGGATTGATTATGTTTCTTGGGCCGGTTCAAGCATGGCATATGCAACTGAAAAAGGCTTTGCAGTATACGATATTGAGCGCGATACTGGTGGCGCATTTGGTGGTGAGCATGGAAATCCAATCAGCACACCCGTCATTTCATTTGATGGTTCGTATGTTGCATATAGTGATGGCGGTATTTCTGTCTACAGTACGAAAGCCAAAAAAACGACAAGGCTCTCTTCGAACACAGGTGATATTCCACTCTTGTGGCAAAAAGACAATAAAACTCTCGTTGTAGAAACCGCAGGAAATGGTGCGGCAATCGAAACAGTTCCGAAAAACAGCACCCAATATTCACTCGCAACACTTCACATTGGTACACGTGTACTTACTCCACTCGTGGTGTTGCCACAAAACGCAAAACAAGCAACCTGGGTTGTTCGAGACCAACTCGCACTTCTCACTCTTGGATCTGATGCTGGCTCATTTGATTACTCATACAACTTTTCTAAAAACACACTCAAGCTTCTTGCTGAAACTTCAGAAGGTATAGCATTTACTACAGTCGACAATAATCGCGGCATTGTGACGCTCAAAGGTAATAAAGTAACTGTGTACGATGGTCATGCTGAAAAAATAAATGAAGTTAAACGTGTCGCCAAAAGTCGAGTTGTGCTATTTGCCATCATTCCTAATGGTCACGCATTTATCGTTCGTGAAAAAGTGAATGGAGCAAGTGAAAATAATTCAAAGACGGCAACCATTTCACAAATGTACGAAGCAGCACTTTTTAACTTTGCTGATGGAACAGAAACATATCTTGCTGACTTGGTATTGCCATACGCTATCATCGCTCCAAACGGTAAAGTTGCGGCAACAATTGAAGACGGAAATGGTAATACGCAATTTATAGAAAT
>CAYOEB010000001.1:36173-41775 GCA_964403005.1 uncultured Candidatus Saccharibacteria bacterium
ATGTACAAACGACACTTTATAAAATTTTCACTCGCCATAACGCTCATTTTTGGGCTTGGTATTTTACTGCTGTTTGTCATCAACCTCCACGACAACAGTAAGTATGGTGAGTCAAAAACCGTCAAAGATCGCATCAAAGAGGTGATTGGGAGTTAGTTGACTAAATGTCATTTTGGTGTAGTATTGTCGCATAGGCCAAAGACAGCAGGCTTCGCGATATCCTTTTGGATACCCAGCAATGGACCGGTTTCCGGCGCGAATAAGCTCCTGCCGAGGACTCTATGAAGTCGCAAGACTTTACTGAAACGACTCACGTCGGCCTAATTGGCCGGTTTTTTATTTGGGGTACTTTTCGCTCAGGCGCAAATTACTCGAACGAATACTGGCGGTCGAAAATAATCAACACACATTACTATGGCTCTTACCAAAGCAAAGAAATCAGAACTCTTGGCTGACGCAGGCGAGATCACGAAGAAAGCAAAGACGATTGTCTTTGTAAAATTCGATCGACTCACCGTCGCAGACAATATCACGCTCCGTCGTGGTGTTCGCTCTGAAGGCGCAAACTACCGCGTCATCAAGAAAACCCTTCTCAAGAAGGTGCTCAATGAAGGAGGTTACCAAGGTTCAATGCCCGACATGCCAGGCGAAATCGCCGTCGCATGGAGCGATGACCTTTTGGCTCCAGCACGTGCCGTCTACGAATTTTCGAAGACGCACAAAGAGCAAGCTGAAATCGTGGGTGGCGTTTTTGACGGAGTGTACAAATCAAAAGCAGAAATGCTTTCAATTGCGACAATTCCTTCACGCGAAACTCTCATTGCTCAGTTTGTTAACCTCATCAACTCTCCAATTCAGCGCTTTGCAGTTGTTGTCTCGGAAATTGCCAAGACAAAGGCAGCATAACGTAGTTGGATATAGAACTTATCAATTTTATTTCAAATAGTATGGAAGAAACAAAAACAGTAGAAATTCCAGCAAAGTTCAAGGACCTTGTTGAGAAAATCGACACAATGTCAGTTATCGACCTTCACGAACTCGTGAAGACGCTCGAAGAAAAGTTTGGTGTTTCTGCAGCAGCAGTTGCAGCAGCTCCAGCAGCCGGTGGCGCAGCAGCCGCAGGTGGTGAAGAAAAAGACAGCTTTACCGTTGTTCTCGCTTCATCAGGTGAACAAAAGATTGCAGTCATGAAGGTGGTTAAGGAAGTCCTCGGCCTTGGTCTCAAGGAAGCTAAGGATCTCGTTGACGGTGCTCCAGCAACCCTCAAGGAAGGCATGAAGAAGGCAGAAGCTGAAGATCTCAAAAAGAAGATCGAAGAAGCAGGTGGTAAGGTTGAACTCAAGTAGTTTTACCTAAAAAAATCTCCCGGGTTAATCCGGGAGATTTTTTTATTACAAATAAATATACTCATATACAAATGAATTAGGCCCTCCTCTGGTTTTGCACATTTTCGGGTAGATTTGTCGAGGAGTTGTATATAATAGAGGTATTACAAGTATCCTTTATTTTATGTCTACACTAAAAAAGCTGGTGACAGTACTCGGTGTTTTTGTATTTTTCATGGGCCTTACTCCTTTGGTTCATGCAGGCGAACATTCGGCCTTCAATGTAAATATCACGAAAACCGACCCAAATAAAAAAGAAGAAATCAAGAAACTCCAAGGTTTTCTTATTAACCAGGGTATATTGAAGATTGATACTGCGCCAACCGGAATCTATGGCGCAAAGACGAAACAAGCGGTAAAAGAGTTTCAAAAGTCACTCGACCTGCCACAAACCGGCAGCGTCGGCCCTGTTACTCGAAGTAGGATTAACGATATTATCGAGGAGACAAATGCAAGTGTTACGTATAAGAAGGAAGTTTCAAAAACCGACCAGCCAGAAAAAATTGTTGTACCAACCATCAAGGGTGATTCTATTATATTGCCCAATATGTACATTCCGCGTGTCATGTTTTGGTGGGGTAAAGTTAACCAACACATCAATACTGAAACAGGGAAATGGGAAACTGACGCAAACGGTATGGAGGCATATGCGGGCGCAAGCGTCGACCATTTGACCTACTGCAAAATGCTCTACCCAAATTCTGTTGCAGTAAAAGAGTACATGTATGAAACCATTGATAGCTGGCATGATCGAGGCAATGTCAACAACTACACGTCTACAAATATGTCGTACCTTTGTTTGCAAAAAGGTGGGGAGGCTTCATCTGAATCTGATGGATCAGTTCTTGGCGTCGCAACGTCAGCTGCTTCGCTAACCGGCAAGCCACTCAACTTCACTTTCGGTAAATTAATTAAAGCAGGTTCAAAAGATGCTGATGTTTCTAAGCTTCAGAAGGTACTCATTGAAAATGGTTATCTTGATGACAACGCCAATTCTGGTTCTATGGATGAAGCAACAGTAGCCGCGCTTAAAGATTTCCAAGATGATAATGGCTTTGAGATAACCGGAACTCTTGGGCCGAAAACGCGCGCTCTCCTCGCGCAGGTTTCTCGACAAGTTGGACCTTGTGCCGGTAGTCAGCAGAAAATAATTGTTAAAAAGCCAAACGGTGGCGAAACGTACTCAGCCGGTCAACAAGTAAATGTAAAATGGAAGACGTGCCACATTTCTCACACAGACAAAGTTCGTATCGATCTCCTTGTTGCCCCATTTCCACCATCTGGCACAAATGGTGTTGGCTTGACTTACACACTTAATGATGGACATGAACGTGTCACGCTCCCACAGGCTTCGGCATTTGGTGGCAACCCAATGTCGTTTGGCACCAATTTTAAGGTTTCAATTTGGTACCCACTTTCAAGTGGAGTGAGCCCATCAGATCTTTCTGACAACCTCTTCACTATTACAAATGGAGGGTCGGGTACGTCATGTGGCGTAGGTGCAACTCCAAATGTTACTGTCCTTTCTCCAAATGGAGGACAATCTTACTCTGCTGGTTCCGTAATCAACTTTACATGGACAACATGCAACCAGGGTCCATCAGCAAGCCACACTATGAATGTGGCATTAGAAGATGCAAACGGATTTAATACATACATTTCAGGCGAGCTTCCAGCAAATACAACAACATTTTCTTGGACTATTCCAGCATATATTACTTCTGGCCAATATAAGGCAAGGGTATTTTGTGGTCAGGTAATGTCGGAAGCGTACTGTCTCGATGCAAACCAATCAGAAGATCGAAGCGATACAACATTCTCAATTTCAGCACCGATTGTTGGTCCAAGTCAGGTAACAACAGGTAATGCTCAGCCATGGGGGACAAACACTGTTCAGGTAAATGGATCGTTTATTTCAAATGATCCAACTGGAAATGACACATGGTTCGAGTACGGTACAACTCCAAGTTTTGGTGCTGCGACAACACACATGATGGTTGCTTCATCAAATCTCGCTTCGTCAAATATCGGTGTCAACATATCTTCACTTGTGGCTGGTACAACATACTATTATCGTTTTTGTGCACAAAATAGTGTCGGCGCAGCGTGTGGCCTCACTCAGTCGTTTGTTGCCCAGTAGTCACCTTTAGTAATTCACCACAGTTATTTATGCTCCACAAAACATTCAAAATAGTTAGCATTGTTACAGTTGTCGGTCTCTCAAGCTTGGTCGGCTACACAGCTTTCAACAATGTCCGTTTGTCACAGGAAGCTCAGTCGGTCGCTCGCGCAATTGATCCAATCAAAGATATCAATGCGCCGTGCAGAACGACAGCAAACGCTTCACTCAGCCCAGTTTCAGCACTCGCGACAAATACTGTTGTTGCAGGAAGCAACAATGATACTGCAATTTTTACCATTCATTTTTCTGTCCAAGCGCAAGGTTGCAATATTTTCATTCCAAAAACACTTGGATCTTCAACCTCGGGCAATGTGACAACGATTGGTGTAACAAGGGGGATTGTGCCAATTACAAATGGCGTTACCTATTTAACGCTTGCGCCTGACCATCCATCTACCGTTCAATCCGGCACAAATCAAAACTGGAGAGTTATTGCAAATACCACGGAAGGATTTTTTGCGACAGTACATGTCCAAAACCCAGCCGCTGGCGGTATTGGCAACTACAAAGCCTACCTTCAACAAATTCGTTGGGATAAAGTTGATACGGCAACTCCGGCAAATGTCTATACATCTGGTTTGGGTACAGCTACAGCGATTACACCATACACGACAAACGTTATACAAATGAATTAAAAACCCAGTTTGTCAACGGGTTATCTCGATTTTGCTCACTTCGTGGCGGCAGAGTATACTATGCTCCATGAAAGAACTCGCAAAAATATTCGGATCGGAAGCTAGGGTAAAAATCCTCCGCATTTTCCTCTTAAATAGTGATCAAATGATTGATAGTGAAGATCTCGCAAAGCGTCTCCGTGTGCCACGAACCAAGGCTGCGAGTGAGTGTAAGCAACTCCAAAGTGTCGGCTTTCTCAAAAAGCGTTCATACTTCAAAGATATTGTGCGTCGAGGAAAAAAAGCCAAAAAGAAAACTGAAGGTTGGTGTCTCAATATCGACTTTCACTACAATGCGTCACTTCGTGGACTCCTCGTTGAAGAAGAACTCCTCAATAAAAAAGAACTCGTCAAACGTTTTCGCAAGGCCGGTAAAATTAAACTCTTCATCGTCTCGGGTATTTTTATTCGTGATCGGGAAAATGAAGGTAGGGTAGACATGCTCATTGTTGGTGACAATTTGCGAAAACCATGGATTGAGGATACTGTGCGCAAGCTCGAAGCTGAAGTTGGCAAAGAACTTTCATATGCAGTTTTTGATACGCAAGAATTTTTGTACCGCATAGAGATGTACGATAAGCTTGTGAGGGACATTTTGGATTTCCCACACGAAAAATTAGTGTCAAGTCCGAGCCTTTTAGCCTTATCCACACCTGCTCCAAAGGTGGCCTAAAACTGCGCTATACTCTCTGTGTACTTCTTTAGGGGTCGAAACTTAAAGGTATATTGTTATCAATAATAAGTAATACACAGTATGGCACTTTCAATTTGGGGCGAAACATTCGCTACCTCATTACAGGCTTTGTGGGTAGGTTTCATTACCTTTATCCCAGGTCTTATTCTCGCGATAATCATCTTTATTATCGGTTGGATTATTGGTTCTGTTGTTGGTAAGGCAATCATGCAGCTCTTCACCTCGCTCAAGATCGACAAGGTCTTTGAAAGCGCAGGCGCAGGCGACATGATGGCTCGCGCTGGCATGAAACTCAATGTCGGTAAGTTCCTCGGTGATTTGGTAAAGTGGTTCATCGTCGCAGTCTTTCTTATGACCGCGCTCAATGTCCTCCAGCTTACTGAAGTCACTCAGTTCCTCCGCGATGTTGTTGTTCAGTACTTGCCTCACGTTATTATCGCAGCCCTCATCCTTGTCATGGCAACAGTCCTCTCAGACTTCATGCGCAAGTTCATCCGCGGCTCTGCTCGTATGGCAAATGTTCGATCAGCAAACCTTCTCGGTTCTATCGCACACTGGGCTATCTGGATCTTCGCAGTCATTATCGCGCTCAATGAGCTCGGTATTGCCGCAAGCTTCATGCAGGTTCTCTTCACTGGTATCATTGCAATGCTTGCAATCGCAGGCG
>CAYOEB010000002.1:0-8322 GCA_964403005.1 uncultured Candidatus Saccharibacteria bacterium
CAGAAGGTACTTTCTTATGAATTATTTCAACGTAGGGCAAAAAATATGAGGCCACGCAGCCATACATTCTCGAATCTCCACTTTTAATCTCAAGTTTATCCAAAAATGTATCGAGTTTTAAAGCATCTATATTCCACGGCAGGAGGTCGCCATACATACGCAAAACATGTTTAGGATTTTCTCTAAAAAATCCTTCATGAATAAAATAGCTATTTGGCTGACTATTTAAGAGGTGCGTCAATGAGACTGTGCCCGATCTTCCGCTACCCAAGCCAATGATAAGTTGTTTTTCCTTGGCCATAGCATTACTAGAACATCGCTATTCTGCGAATGTGCCGTTCTTCATTTTTAAACTCTGTATCAATGAAAACCCGGACGGCTGTTAACGCTTCGTTTTCAGAAATGAAACGAGCGCCAAGAGCGAGGACATTTGCATTGTTGTGGAGTTTTTCCAAACGAACAATCATGTATGGATCAGTACTTTCTGAGCCTTCGATATCAATAGCCTGTTTTGGTGCAACTGGGCCATAAAAAACAGCTGCACGAATCGTATCGATTCGGTTTGCAGCCATTGCTTCGCCTTGTCCTGAACCACCAACAATAATACCTATAGATCCATTGTCATCAGCTACAGCTCTGGCGACACGCTGTGAAATCACCGGATAGTCATCTCCTGGCTCAAGTTCAATTGCGCCCAAGTCTTCGACATTGTGCGGACCAGAAATATTTCCAGCCTCAAGTTCTCGAACGATACTATTTTTCAATTGGAAGCCTGCATGATCAGCACCAATGTATATTTTCATAAAGATTCCAAAAGAATTTATGCTGCCTGCTGCATTTGGCCACCGATTTCGTCAATTCGTGCTTCAAGCTTTGCCTTTTCAGCGATGAGCTCGTCCTGTGCCTCGCTATTTGTTTCTGCGGCAATCCGAGCGTCGAGCATATTGATTGAGTCCACCAATTCATTGTATTTAGCCGCATTATCCATTTCAATAATGTCACCATCATCATGCTGCTGTCCAAAACCTTCCATGTTGTAGTTTTCCATACGTTGTTAGTATCCCATATGCTAGTTGATATGGGGATAGTATAGCACTTTATGGGTTCTATTTCAGCCCCGTCTTAATCACATGCTCTACCAGGGTATGCGTATACCCCATTTCATTGTCATACCACGCCATAACTTTGACAAGGTTGCCGTCAACGACACGAGTCATGGCAAGATCAGCAATTGAGGCATAGCTAGACCCGAGAATATCAGTCGAAACGAGCGGCTCATTGGTAACAGAGAAAATACCATGCCAATGTTCACTCGCTGCAGCATTGGTAAGGATAGAATTTACCTCTTCGACTGTAGTTCCCCGCTTTGCAATAAAGGTAACATCGACAATTGAGCCCGCAGGAACTGGAACTCGGATAGAAATACCATCGAACTTACCCTCGAGTACTGGAAAAGCCTTGGTTACTGCAATTGCGGCCCCAGTTGAACTTGGCACAATATTTTGCGCAGCAGCACGGCCTTCACGCAAGTCTTTTTTTGATGGACCATCCACCAGCGCTTGGGATGCAGTATATCCGTGCACAGTATTCAGAATAGCTTTTTCAATACCTATTGCCTCGTGCAAAATCGCAATGAGTGGACTTGCGGCATTTGTTGTACACGATGCATTTGAAGTAATTGGACATGTTCCAAACTTATCTTCATTTACACCCATAAGAATTGTCGGTGTTTGAATAGCGGCACTACCATCTGCGTTTTGGAGAATATCTTTGGCAGGAGCTGTAATCACCACATGCTTTGCACCAGCAGTAATATGGAACGACGAGCCCTCGTATGATGTGAAAAGTCCAGTTGATTCAACTACAACATCGATATCGAGCTGCTTCCACGGCAACTTTGTGCCATCTTTTTCAGAAATGTAGAGCACTTCTTTACCATCGATATGAATGGCATTTTTAGTCGTTGCAATGTTGTGATTCCACTGGCGATAGACAGTATCGTATTTCAAAAGGTACGACAGGCTTTCAATTGAGCCGAGGTCGTTGATGGCAACAATTTCAATCTCACTTCGCTCCCAAGCAAGTTTCAAAAACGCACGGCCAATACGACCGAAGCCATTGATGGCAATACGAATTTTGTCTGGACGAGCTCGTTCAATCATTGCTCTTATTGTAGCAAATCTTTGAGAATTTTTTGTACAAGCTGTGGGTTCGCAGAACCCTTCGTTTCGCGCATAATGATACCGACAAGTGACATGAGCGCGTTTTCTTTGCCGCCTTTATAGGTTTCCACAACTGCAGGATTATCAGCAATTACCTTTTCAGCTATAGATTTGAGCGCGCCTTCATCACTCTGCTGCATGAGACCCTGCTCACTCGCAATGATTTCTGGATCTTTTTCTTCATTAATCATAACTGGCAAAATATCCTTTGCGGCACGGCTTGAAAGCTTGCCCTCATGGAGCATTTTGATGAGCTTTGCGAACATGATGTGATTTGGAATCTTGGCGTCCGGGTTGTCGCTCTTAAACTTTACATAGTCATTGGTAAGGTAGTTTGAGTAAAGCGTAATGAGTGCTTTTTTATTGGCTTCATCGTCAATAGCCCTTACTCCGTCTTCAAACAAGCGACCGAGTCCGATGTCAGCGATGTAGCTTTCAATGTCTTCATCCTTAATACCAAAATCAGCACGGTAACGAGCTCGCTTGGCTTCTGGAAGCTCAGGAAGCTCAGCGCGTAGCGCATTGAGATCAAACAATTCGTGTAGTTTCATTTTTGGCAAATCTGGATCTGGGAAGTATCGATAGTCTTGAGCTTCTTCTTTTGAACGTTGTGAAAATGTTGCCTGCTTGACCTCGTCCCAACCACGCGTTTCTTGAACAATGTCGCTAGCCCTACCCTTTTCAATAAGATCAATCATACGCGCTGCTTCAAATTTGATTGCGCGTTCTGCACTGCGGACTGAGTTGAGATTTTTGACTTCAACCTTTGTGCCAAATACTGCTCTGTCAGTGGTTACTGAAATGTTAGCCTCAACACGCATTTCCCCCTTTTCCATATTGGCATCAGACGCGCCAAGGTACCACAGAACAAACTGGTATTCACGAGCAAAACGAGCAGCGGCTGCAGCCGCAATTTCGGCAGCACTTGTTACCACAGAACCATCATCGGCTAGATCTGGAGCAAAGGTATGTGCCTCGGTAACAAGCTCCATGAGAGGTACACCAGCACGATTGAAATCAACTAGAGAAAAATCACCTCGGTCGTGCTTTGAGTTGCCAGTGTCTTCTTCTAGGTGAATGCGAGTGAGGTCGAAATCTGCAAGTTTTCCGCCTGAGACTATTGGATACTTGTACTGAGAAATTTGGTAGCCCTTTGGAATATCTGGATAGAAGTAGTTTTTTCGGTCAAATTCAGAGAAATCAGCGATTGTGCCATTTACCGCAAGACCAACACGAATAACTTGTCGCACAGCTTCTTTATTGGCAACAGGAAGAGCGCCAGGATGCGCCATGCACACTGGGCAAATATTGACGTTTGGTCGAGTTTCATCGGGATCATTCTTACAGGCACAAAACATCTTGGTTGCGGTTTTGAGCTCAGCGTGAATCTCGAGACCAATAGTTACGTAGTAGTTCTTGGTACTATCACTTTTTGACATGCGGGCAGTATACCACAGGCGGCCGCCTACCCAAATATATTTTTATTATTAAAAAAACTAAATTTTTGTTACCATAAAGAGACAACTACCCGATATTTCTCATGCACATTTAAAAACTAAATTATGGAGACAAACACAAATACTACTGGCGACCTCAAGGAGTCATTTATTTTAGCGTTGAAAAGTATCACTAATCCAGATTCTAATGCAGCGAGCAATCAAATGGCAGCCGTTTTGCGTATGTTATTAATTGATTACATCAAGCGTCTTGAGAGTAATCACAATTTTGACATTAGTATAAAAAACATACTTGGCAATATTTACGTTGCTGCAAAAGCGGAAACCATCGCATGGAGGGAGGCTCTCAACTATGAGCACACAGAAAGTGTATTTAGGAGTATTTTGGATACTCGATTCTTCCAGGTATCTGGCAGCATTCCTTTTTCCGCGGAAAAGCTTAAGCTGCACCACTCTGCCTACGAGCACTACTTTGGCCTCATTGTGATTGAGGCCTACTATCGTGAGATTCGCAAATCCCCGACGTGTTGTACCAGCGACACCATACTGACTGACCTTAGTGTTTGGTTATCAAATACAATTTGTGTACTTGGTCAGAATATAGAGCAGTGTGTAAACAATTAGCAAAAAAGCCCGCATCGCGGGCTTTTTCATTTTGCTTGTTAGCGTTTTGACCACTGTGGGCTCTTGCGAGCTTTCTTGAGGCCGAATTTGCGACGCTCTTTTGAACGAGGGTCACGTTTGAGGAAGCCGAGCTTCTTGAGTTCACCACGCATTTCTGCGCTGATTTCAACAAGAGCACGTGAGATACCGTGGCGTACAGCTTCTGCTTGAGAGTGAATGCCACTACCAGAGACATGAGCTGAGACATCGTAGTGCTGCTCAATCTTTGTACCTTCAAATGCGCCGTGCATGATGTTCTTGAGTTCAGCTGTTGGGAAGTACTCATGACCATCCTTACCGTTGACAGTAAAACTGTGCTTTGAGGCTGGAGTGAGGCGCACACGAGCAGTTGCAGTCTTGCGACGGCCGATTGCTTCTACGTAGCGTTTTGATGAAGTTTTGGTTTTAGTTTCTGACATGAAAATGTTATTCGCTTACAGTGAGATGCTTGAGCACGTCCTTTTTAAGCTTATTATTTGGAATCATACCACTCACAGCGCGCTCGATTACAGCACTGACACCTTTCTTGGCGATGAGATCTGACATCTTTTCCTCACGGAAACCGCCTGGATAGCCGCTGTAGTGCGCAAATGTTGTTTCCTCAGCCTTCTTTTCGTCGATATTTGCCTGGCCTGCGTTGATGATACGAACGCGAGTCTGAGCTACTGTATTGCGCTCAAAAGATGGGTTATTTTTACCCATGAGAATATGCGCTGCTTCTGCCGCGATTCGTCCAACATTTTTTCCTTGTGCATCAATTGTGAATTCCATTTTTGTATCTTTCTTTTACCAAAAAATCTTGTTTACGTCAATATCGACTATACGAACTCGATGACTGCCATTTTCGCACCGTCTTTGATGCGTGGTGGAAGCTTCGTAATGCGCGTATAACCACCGGCACGAGACTTGTACTTTGGAGCAATTTCTTCAAAAAGCTTTTTGGTAATCGTCTTTTTGCCCATCAGACGATCGAGCACCAAACGGCGCTTTGCGAGCGTATCAGTCTTGGCGTGAGTAATGAGTTTTTCGACGTATGGTCGAATTTCCTTAGCTTTTGCTTCGGTTGTCATGATACGGCCCTTGTTGAGCAAGTTGAAAGCGAGACCGTGCATGAGCGCAGCGCGTCCTTTCCTTTCGAGACCGAATTTTCGTTTGTTGTCGTGGTGTCGCATACGATTTAATAATTACTTTGTACTACTCTTTGAGGGTAATGTTGAAATTGCCGAGTGCCTTCTTGATTTCCTGAATACCCTTTTCGCCAATACCTTCAATGTCAAGCAAATCTTCCTTGCGCTTGCGTGCAATACCACCTACTGTGCGAATATTCGCCGTCTGGAGTGCATTGAGGGTGCGAGTAGAGATATCAAGTGTATCAATACGTGTCTTGAGCGTTTCTGCCATTTCTTCATTTGACTCTTCGTTCTCTTCAACTTCTGCAGTCTCAGCAACTGGAGCAGCAATTTCTTCTGGTTCATCTTCCTTGATATCAGCAATTGACTTGAGCTGATTGATCATGATTTTGATAGATGAAAGAAGTGCTTCGCGGGGCGTAATAGAACCATCAGTTTCAATTGAGATGCGAAGACGATTGAAGTTGGTGCGATCGCCGACACGCATGTCAGACACATCATACGAAACACGGCGAATTGGAGAAAATGCAGCATCAAGCGCAATGGTGCCGATGTCCATCTTTTCCTTGTGAAGGTCTTCCTTTGAAACGAAACCGAGACCGCGTGAGACACCAATCTCAATGTTGATCTTGGCATTTTTATCTGTAAGTTCACAGATGTACTGTTCTGGGTTGAGTACTTCAACCTGGCCAGAAACCTCAATGTCAGCTGCGGTGACAACGTTTGCTCCCTTTACAGAAATAGTGACCGTCTGAGGTTCATCGGTCGTAAGCTTGAAGCGAACAAGCTTCAAGTGGAGCAAAATGGTGATGACGTCTTCCTTGACGCCATCCAATGTTGAAAACTCGTGGCTTGCGCCATCGATCTTGACTGTCGTAACTGCTGCGCCCTGGAGCGATGAAAGAATGATGCGGCGGAGACTTGAGCCAAGGGTCTGGCCGTAGCCTGGGTTAAGAGCGTCAATTTCAAAGACGCCGTTGTTCCCCTCTTCTTTTACTACTTTCGGCTTCGATGGAAGCACGATGTGCATATCCGACATGTGTTGCATGAAAATAATTAATAATAATTGATTAACGGCTGTAGAACTCAATCACAGCGTTGTAATCCAAAAATGATTCTGGCTGGTGCGGCAAAGCCTTCACTACTGCTTCTCCCTTTGAAAAATCAAAAGAAAGCCAATCTGGAGCTGTGTAATTCTTGAGGCGGGTTTCGAGGTTCTGGAAAGGACCCTTATTGCGTGAGCCTTCGCGGATTGAGATAACATCGCCTACTGAAACGTTATATGAAGGGACAGTGACGCGCTTGCCCTTGACCACAAAGTGACCGTGAGCAACCATCTGACGAGCAAAAGCTCGTGTATTTGCGAGACCGAGACGGTAGACGACGTTATCGAGACGGCGTTCGAGTGATTCTGAAAGTTTTTCTGCTGGAGCACCTTTCTTTGTTTCAATAGCTTTCTGAACGTAGTTGTAGAACTGTTTTTCAGAAACACCGTATGAGAAACGAACCTTTTGCTTCTCAAGAAGCTGTATAGCGTAGTTGGTAGCAGCTTTGCGGCCACCCTTCTTGCCGCCCTTTTTTGAAGCTTCAGCCGCGACGAACTTAGGCGTTTGACACTTTTCAAACACTTGAGCTCCGAGGCGACGACAGATTTTATACTTTGGACCGGTTTTCATACGTTTTAATGGTTTAACTAAATTTGATTACGATTTGATGTGAATATGAGAGACTATACGCGGCGTGGCTTCTTTGGCTTTGGACCGTTGTGCGGCACTGGAGTTGCGTCCTTGATCTCTGTGATCTCAATACCGTGAGCCATAAATGCTCGCACGGTTGGTTCACGACCTGAGCCGACACCAACGATAACAACATCTGCTTCTTTAATACCAAGGTTCTGAGCCTTTTCGCCAATAACATCACCAACTTTTGACGCAGCAAATGGTGTACCCTTCTTTGCACCCTTGAAGCCAAGAGTACCAGCCGATGACCAGAAGAGCGCATTACCCTGCTTGTCAGAGAAGACAACCTTGGTATTGTTAAATGTTGCTTCAACGTGGAGCGTACCTGCAATGATCTTTTTCTTGGGAGTCTTTGAAGAAGCGCGTGCTGCATTTTCTGCAACGACTGCACCTTCAACACCCTCAGTTGTAATAATTCGTTTCTTTCCCATATACTATGTCTTTGATTCCTTACGGCGACCTGATGACATTGTCTTGCGGACGTTGCCACGAACTGTACGTGAATTTGTCTTTGTGCGCTGGCCGCGAACCGGAAGGCGCTTCATGTGACGTGTGCCACGGTATGACTTGATATCTTTGAGACGCTTAATGTTTGCGGCAACTTCACGCTTGAGGTTACCTTCGATTGTGCGTTCTTCTACTACCTTGCGAACCTTGTTTTCATTTTCTTCTGAGAGTTCTTTTGCCTTTGTACCACGGTCAATGCCGAGGTCGTCGAGGATCTTGCGAGCGCTAGAAATACCGACACCGTAGATAGCGGTAAGGGCGATTTCGAGTCTCTTTTCATCTGGGATAGTAATACCTGCAATACGCATGAGAATTATTGTTTCTGTTTATGCTTCGGATTGTCGCAGATAACACGCAAATGGCCCTTTCGACGGACGATTTTGCATTTAGCGCATATTTTCTTTACCGATGCTTTTACTTTCATATAAAAAACGCGGATAGAGGACCTTTATCTATTTTCCCTATAGCTATTCATTAAAAATAGCAATAGAAAACATAGCTAAAAGCACCCCACTAGTGCGTTCCGACATAGTATCAAGAATAACCAAATAACGCAAGCCCTAAACGGGGAAATTACCCAAATGCCACTGATTTGGGTCACTTT
>CAYOEB010000002.1:8422-39970 GCA_964403005.1 uncultured Candidatus Saccharibacteria bacterium
GCAAGTTTAGCAGCAATTTGGTCTTGCGGAACTACCCAGAGCACATGACCTTTACCAGAGATTGAAAATGATGCGGTAGATGTTGTGTCTGTGATTGACTCTTCGTTCTTCAGGTCGATAGTAAATGTGCTTAATTCTGGAATGGTGACATCCGCACCATCAAACTGACTTACTGCAACACCTGCGATCTTTTTTGAGAACTCAGCTTCTGTAAATAAAACACCATAGAGTGAACCTTTGACGACCATTACATTTTTGTCGGCAACGGTTTGACCAGAATCAGCATCTTCTTTGATTACATATGCTCCAGGGAGGAGAATTGAACCATCCGGGAGGCTAGCCTTGGCTTCAGAAACAAGCTTTTCGCGGAGAATACCAAGGGCGGCTTCGTGAGCAACCTTGGCATCTGCTTCAGAGAGGGCGATTCCCATTCCCGAAGCTCCACCCGTCATGGCTGTTTTTGAACGAGCATATATTTTGGTGTACTTTGGAGAGCCTTTAAAACCAACAATGGTGAAATCGACAAGACCGATGTTGTATGAAGGACCAGCTTGGTCAGAGTGAACACCGACTTCTACTGAGCCTGGTGTCACCTTGCCGTTTTCGGTCTTGGAGCCAGGCACGGTTGTCGCGACATCGGTTTTGTAAATCTTTCCATCTGGAGTTGAAAGGCGGGTTTCAATATCGAGCTTCTGTGGAGCACTACTAAATGAATTGTAGATCACTACACGCCCTGTTGCTTTCGTCGTTACAGTTGTTGGAGTGCCGCCTGTAACTACTTTTTCCGCACTACCGCTCAATTTGACGAGCTTAAATGATACAGCCTTGTCATCACCGTTGAGTGTGGCGTTGAATGTGCTGTTATCGAGAGAGATATCTTGGCTTTTTTGAACAATTGTTACTTTTGCTGAAGAATAGTGAGAGAGGATTGAAATAGCAGCAATGAGGATGGCGAGTACGGCAATAATCCAAATGATCTTTTTTGAGCGGCGCTGTGGAGATGGCTGAAAACTACGCTCTCGAAAGCGTGGTGGGAGCTGGACCGGACGACGAGAAACCTCAATTTCGTCATCATCTTCCATTCGACGTGCTGCCCTCTCTTCTTTTCGGTCATCTTTTGATGCCGGACGTATATCATTCAAAAAATTTTTCGCCATATTACCTTCAATTATACATTAATCCCGTAAATGTACAGACAATCCGCGAGGACAAGCGGTGGAATAGTTGAAGCTTCATTTTTGTGCATAAAAAAGTCTGTAGCTATGATGCCACCCCACTCTTTTGAGGTAATTGCGGTTTCAGCCGCTCCTCTCGTGAGGTGTTCATTGTTTACCATTTTCTTAAACCATGACAATGTATCTGGTGCGCCGATAGTGAGAACAGGAATATCCTTATGGACTGGACCGACAGTATCGTGTACAGCCTTGCGGAGCTCTTTGCGCCACTCATTTTCCACACCTTCGACTATACGTGTAACTTTTTTGGCAATAGTGTCATGCGCTCGCCCTGCCGCACACATATTAAGGAGAGAGAAAATTTCGAGTGGATTTTGTTTGAGCTCATTACCAAGCGTACGAATGAGAAAATTTCTACCTGAGGGGAATGTTCCAGTATTAACGAGCATGCCGTTTTCAATATAGAGAAGTTCGGTGACTTCGCCACCGATTGAAACGACGAGCAGTTTCTTGTAGTGTTCTAGTGTCATATAGAGCGCGCCGGAAAGTGCTGCCGGTGATGAGAAAAAGCGGATTTTGCCTCGTACGACCCGCTCAAGATCGTCACACAGGTCATCAATAAAGCTTTTCGGCGCAAGGCTCGCAAAGTAGGAGATTGAAACTTCGCGAACTCGCTTGCCATATGGGTTTTCGACTGAGTAGCCATTAAGCTTTGTGCCAATAACAGACTTATCAAGCATTTGGAGCGGCTCACCAAATGCGTCCTCAGCGCTTAATTTGTAAGCTCTAAAATCCTCGTCAATAAGCGTATGGGCCATATTCTCAGAAAAAAGAAAAGTATCTTTTTTCGAATAGTAGACAGTGCGAGTTTGCCCAACAAACCATGGTGATTCAAGCGAAACATAGACATATTCTGGTATAAAGTGACCGCCACGAACGAGACTATCAGCGACATCGGCAATAGCCTTACGAAAAAGACTCGTGAATTCCCTTTCACTTTCATGTGACGTGAGCCGAATCTCTTTTTCCACCATTTCAACAATGTGCGGGCGATCAAATTCAGAAAAAAGTGCAAGTGTACCAGTGACACGGTCGGAACCAATATGAAGAATCAGACTCTTTTTAACTGCTGGTCTCTTTTTACTTTTCCTTAAAAGCGACATTATGAAGAAAGTATACTATATGATCGTTCTTGGTGTTTGAATCTCAGTGGAAATAAAAAAAAGACCTGGATACCATGTTCAGGTCTTCATAATATAAGATTGCTGCAATTAGCATTAAAGATTTCTCGCGGCCAACTTAAGGGAATCGAATTCAATATCAAGTTGGCAATTAAGGTTTTTTCGAATACTATCCTGCATATCTAGGATTTTCTCAAGAGCAATAACACTATCAGCCTTTACCTTAAGATCAATCAGCTTAGCGGTGGTTAAATGAATTTTACCAGTCTTTTGATCATTAAAGGTCTTAATAGCATTAGCTAAAAATTGGGTATGCGTAAGCAATTGCAGATATCTCTTCGTACTGATTATATCAAGAGAATCAGTTTGGGCATTAATTTCCAAAATACGATTTTTTATTTTAAGTAAAATTGCCTGTTTGTGTTGCAATTTGGCAAGTTCAGCCTCCTCATTTTTAAATGCTTTTTCTTGTGTATTTTCGCAGGAGGATAGCGCCACAACTAGACTAAGGATTGTGAGTAGTGTTTTCATTTTTAGGTTGTTAGAATTTATACTAAATTACAATATTCAGCACAAATTGTCAATAAAGGAAAATTTATTCTAAAATACCCTTTATACGTCTGACCCCCTGTGAACTCGCCTCTTCTTTCTGAATTTTGAAGTGACCGAGCACTCCAGTGTGGTCTACATGCGGACCACCACAGAATTCTTTTGAAATAGGTTCACCATTATCTTTCTCAATAAAGTAAACAGACACGGTATCACCATACTTGGCGCCAAATTCCATTTCGGCGCCGATTTTTTGTGCTTCAGCGAGCGGCATTTCCCGACGAACCACTTTGTGGTCAGCAAGAATTGCCTGGTTTACAAGGTCTTCAACCTGCTTCTTTTCATCATCGGTCATTTTACGATCGAATGAAAAGTCGATGCGGAGACGCTCTTCGGTAATATTTGAGCCACGCTGTTTGACGCTCGGTCCAAGTACTTTTTGGAGTGCAGCGAGAAGCAAGTGGTGTGCAGTATGGAGCTTTATCGTAGCTTCATTATGATTTGCTAGGCCGCCTTTGAACATACCAGCCGAAGCAGACTGAGAAAGCTTTTGGTGCTCTTTCATTTTTTCATCAAATGCGACGCGGTCAACTGACTGACCTCGTTCATGGGCCAACTCCTCAGTAAGTTCTATCGGAAATCCGTACGTAGTAAACAACACAAATGGATCCGTGCCTTTTTCGAATTCCTTCATTCCGTCATGTAATGTCTTTGCAAATTTGTCTTCTTCTTCAGAAATAATCTTAATTATTTCTGGGTTTTGAAGTTCAGGATAAATATTTTTATACAAATCAACAAAAGCGAGCATTGTATTTGAAATAAAATGATTACTTAGTGCAATTCCTAGATTATTACCCTGCATGACTGCTCTTCGAATAAGACGACGCAGTACATAACCACGATCCTTATTGCCTGGATGGACACCGTCTGCAACCATAAACATTGCAGTTCTGGTATGATCGGCAACTATTCTAGCTGATCGTTCTGAATACTTTACAGCCATGTATTTAATACTGTTTATAATAGGCAAAAACAAATCCGTCTCATAGGCCGTACGGACACCTTGCATGACGGCAGTGATTCGCTCCAGACCGGCGCCTGTGTCGACGTTTTTACTTGCAAGCTTGCCAACAACTTTGCCATCCTTCTTTTCATACTCCATGAACACATCATTCCAGATTTCAATAATGTCTTCACGCTGCACTGCGGCAATGTAGTCTTCCTTGCTGAGGTCACCCATGGTACCGGTCATGTCGTAGAACATTTCAGTATCTGGACCACATGGACCATTATCACCTGGGCTCCACCAGTTGTCATCTGCACCGAGGAAATAGATGCGATTTTCAGGCACACCGAGCGACATCCAGATTGCTGCAGTTTCTGTGTCCTTTGGTGCATTTTCATCGCCTTCGAAACAAGTAAAGTATAGCCGGTTGATATCGAGACCAAGCCCCTCTTCTTTTGAAGTCAGGAATTCGAAGCTCCATTTAATGGCATCTTCTTTAAAGTAGTCACCGAGGGACCAGTTGCCCATCATTTCGAAAAATGACAAATGACGGTTGTCACCAACGTCTTCAAGGTCGCCTGTGCGAACGCACTTTTGAATGTCAGCTATGCGTTTACCAGCTGGGTGAGGCTGACCGAGGAGGTATGGTACAAGCGGCTGCATGCCGGCTGTGTTGAAAAGCACAGAAGGGTCATTCTGTGGCACAAGCGAAGCAGACGGAATAATCGCGTGCCCGCGTTTTTCAAAAAATTGGAGAAATCGTTTTCGTATTTCGTGTGATTGCATATACTACTTTTTTTGCTTCTTGAGCATAGTCTCAAGCCTCTTAATATCATCTTCAATACTCATGAGACCAGCTTCAAAGAATCCTGGCTTTGTCGTGTCGATTCCGGCGCTCTTGAAAATATCTTCAGGACTCATAGATTCACCAGCATAGAGAAATTGTTCTATTTTACTCAAATATGATGGATCTTCCTGGTACTTTTTGTAGAGCGCTTTTGAAATGAGTTGACCGTACGCATATGAGTAGACATAGAAGAAGCTGCGGATGTGTGACCACGTCACAAAGAAGTAACCATCTTCATCCTTGAGATCAAATGCTGGACCTAGGTAGGCTTTCATATGCTTATTCATGAGTTTGGCAATGTCTTCTTTTGACATTGAGCCTTTGTTACGAATTGTGGCATGAAGTTCAGTCTCAAAATTAAAGCAGGCTATCTGACGGAAAATAGTACTGATATCGTCTGAAATTTTATCGTGAAGCGCAACAATTTTCTCCTTATCTGAAAGTGTTTTAAGTACTTCCTCAAAAGCAAAATTTTCAAAAAGTGTGCTTGCAACCTCAGCTACAGCAGTTGAGTGGCCTTGGTACATTGGGCGCTGAGACTTTGAAAATTCACAATGAATTGCATGGCCCATTTCGTGCGCCAATATCATCACAGAGTTCAGATTGTCTATGTGATTAAGCAGAACATAGGTTGGACGATTAATATTTGTCCAACAGTACGCACCAGATTTCTTACCAACTTTTGGAAAAACGTCGATTTGTCCATTTTCAAGGTAACGCATGAAAACATCCTCATACTTCTGACCCAGGCTTGCAAAAGCTTTTTGTACAAGAACACGTGCCTCATCATATGAAATCTTTTTTACTGTTCCGCCAACTGAGGCTGCGCGATCAGCATAGCGCAATTTTGGAAGGCCGAGCATTTTTGCTTTTATTTTGTGAAAACGATGCGCAATATGAAAATACTTTGTTGTGGTTGCAACAAGTGACTCAACAGCTTTCTCGTCGTTTTGGTAGTGAAAGATAGTGGCGCTGTATGGCATTTTGTAACCACGGAGTTCGTCATTGATTTTTTTATCTATTACAACTGCATTTATTTCACTTTCGGCAAAATCACTAATAGCCATATACTTTTGCATGACAAGACTGTGTAGTTCATAACGCTGCTTGGTAGGAAGTTCTTTAATTTTGCCTTGTGCCTCAGCAATTGGCATAGTTTTTCCCTGCCAAGAAATTGTCTGCTTGCCGAGCAACTTTTCTTGACCCTCAATCCACTTCTCACGAGCCACAATACTCTTGAGGTTGAGTATTTTTTCCTCAGCTTCGCTGAGGTTGTATTTGCTTGAATCAAAAATCCGCTTGAGGAAGTATCGCACATCCTTAAGTTTTGGGTCAACCAAAAAAGCTTTTTGCTGCTTCGCTGGAATCGCTGCAAGACTAAGATGAAAAAATAGAATATGATTTGAAGCTTTTGTAAGACGTTGTAGCGTACTACTTTTATTAGCTTCAGCTACTTTGTGACCTCCGTTAATATCAAGAAAAAGATAAAAGTAGATGATTGGATTTGGGAGTGCTTCTAGTGCTTCGTACTCTGTAATAGCCTTGAGTAATTGGCCTGCGCTTGTCGTATAGTTTTTGTTCTTTGCATACTTTCTCGCAAAGGATTCACAGGCTTTTTCATAAGCCTTTGTGTCGCGTTCTATTTTGGGATCGCTCGGCGAGGCATACATGAGGCCAAGGTTCCATTCAGTCCTTAATTTCATAAAAAGACTATACCACACAAGGCATTTTCAGAAAAATACCGCGATGATAATGTTGTATTCACGATAGATTATAGCTTTTTATTGCTACGTTTTTCAGTTTTAACTTGATCAGTTTTAACTTGATCTGTCTTATCAAAAACCTCCTTGAAACGCTGTTCGATAATCCAGACAACAATGAAAATAAAGAGAGTAATGAGAGTAGTCATGATAGCTAGACCGAAGAGTCCAAAGCCACATGCCATGCCAATACCAGCCACAACCCAGAGACTGCTAGCTGTTGTCACGCCTGAAAGTTTGTCGTCCTTAAAAATGATGAGGCCTGAACCGAGAAAACCAACGCCGACAATAATCTGACTTGCCATGCGGAGTGGATCAAAGCTACCACTCGTGAGGTAGGCTGCTGCAATAATTTGCGAAATAACAATGAAGAGTGCCGCACCCATTGAAACCATGGCGTACGTGCGCATTCCTGCAGCCTTGTGTGCGTAAATGCGTTCAGCGCCAATTGCAAGACCGAGGAGCACAGCTACAGTGAGACGGAGAAAAATATCGTATGAAAACGTTGACATAAGATCCATATAGAACAATTGTAGCGTGTATTACAAAAGAGAGAAGAGAAAAATTGTGAATTAGAATGCGGAATAAAAGCCTCGTGTTCACGATGTCGTTTTTACTTGCACACTTCCCTGTCGCAGCACAACAATTTCACCTTTTTCGATTTTCACAAGTGTGGAGGGTAGACCATTTCTTTTGCCTCCTGAAATGTACAAAGATACACCCTTACTATCTTCTTTACCAAAATACTTTTTTGCCTCAGTAATCGTTTTTGCAGGAGGCAAACCCTGAGGATTTGCGCTTGGTGCAATGAGCGGACCGACTTTTTTTAGTAGACGATACAATGCTATATGCTGCTTCCCCACCATTCGTAGTGCGAGTGTGCCGTGACGACCCAGATAAGCATATTTTTTTGTCTTCTGAGGTAGCACAACACTTACCTTTCCAGGCCAAACGTCTTGGAGAAATAGACGCTCAACATCACTAAGTACGACGCCAAGCTCTTTTACTTCTTTAAATGATGTTATGAGAATAATACATGACTTATCTGCGTCACGACCTTTGGCGTGAAATACTTTTGACACTGCTTTTTTAGAATATGCACGAGCAACAATACCATAGAGTTTTGTGTCTACCGGGAGCACAACTACACCTTCTCCTAGAAGCACTTTTGCTGCTCTAGAATAATGACTTTTTGGGCTTGTTATTTTCTTGGTTGAAATACTTCTATTTTGCATCGCTAATGACACCACCACCAACACAGACATTTTTGTCGTAGACCACAAAAGACTGGCCAGAAACAATTGGCCCTGGAGACGTCGCCAATTTTACTTCAGCAGTATTGCCAGCCATTTGTCGGACCATTGCCGTACCTCTTTCACCGTGATAACGAGACTCAACTGTGTACATTTTTTTGGGATCAATGAATGTTCGGAAATTGGTATCAGTAAGGTAAAACGTATTCGTTTTTACTGAAATCTCTCTATTTTTTGTAAATGGATTATCATGCGAAACCATGATTGTATTTTTCTCCGCATTCTTCGATACGACATAGTAGGGAGCGTCTGTTGGCGTATGATTAAAAATCGTAAAACCATGACGTTCACCAATTGTATAAAATGGTGCGCCAATGTGTTCACCAATAACCTCGCCAGAACTATTCACTACTGAGCCCTTTTTTGGCTCGATGTAGTTGAGGAGGAAATCTTTCATGTTGATATCGCCAATAAAGCAAATGCCTTGGCTATCTTTCTTGGTTGCTGTTGGAAGTCCAATTTTAGCAGCAAGTGTGCGGACCTCTGTCTTTTTCATCTTGCCGAGCGGAAAGAGTGTCCGAGAAAGCTCATCCTCCGAGAGCATCCAAAGGAAGTACGCTTGATCCTTGGCGGGATCTTTACCACGACTAAGTTCATGAAGTGTCGCAGTTCGGGCTTTCTTGATTTGCTTCACATTGGCGTAGTGGCCTGTCGCAATAAAATCTGCACCGTGGCGAAGTGCATGTTTGAGAAATACTCCAAACTTGATGTCGCGATTGCAAAGTACGTCTGGGTTTGGCGTGCGACCGGCTTTGTAGTCAGCAATCATTCTGCTTGCAACAAGCGCCTCATACTCACGCGAAACATCCATAAAAACAAATGGGATATCGAGATGCGCAGCAACACGCATTGCATCACGCTTTTCATCACGCCAGGTACATTCGATAAAATCAGGCTGCCACGTGCGCATATAGACACCGACCACGTTGTAGCCAGCTTGTTTGAGCAAATAGGCCGCAACCGACGAATCAACGCCGCCTGATAGGCCGACAAATACAGTCTCTTTTACCTTGTTTTGCTTCTTTTTTTGCATGTATGCGCCAAGCAAAAATCCACTACATGAGCGGATTTGTGCTACTAGAATACCAAGTATTTGACTTTATTTCAAATATTTAGCGATATTGGCCTGGTGCTCTCCATACGTCTTGGCATAGTGTGGAGTACCGCTACGATCATGAATGTAGAAGAGGTAGTTACTCTTGGTTGGGCGAAGCGCAGCAAGAATGGCTTTTATTCCGGGATTGCCAATAGGGCCTGGTGGCAAACCTTTATTTTTGTAAGTGTTATACGGAGATTCATCCTTCTTTATGTCCTCAGTTGTGAGATTATTTCGGTCTCGCTTCTCCAATGTATACAAATATGTGGCATCAACTTGGAGCGCCATACCTTTATTAATGCGGTTCCACAAAATACCCGAAATCATACGCAAGTCGTCATCTTTACCGTTTGATTCTTTTTCTAGGATTGAAGCCATGGTGACGACATCTTTTTCGCTATGACCAGATTTCGCAATATCTTCCAGGTAGGGCTCAATACGCGTATTGAATTCATTACGCAGTGTGAGAATAATTTTGTCCGGTGTCGCAGTTTCGAAGAAGTAGTAGGTTTCTGGGAAAAGGTGGCCTTCGTATTCCATTCCCTGTTCTATGAAATCACTTTTATTGAGGAGCGGCATTGCGTCACCAAGAATTTTTGCCATCTCCATCGAACTCGCTCCTTCGGGTAAGGTAATTTTGACACGATCAATACCATAGCGACCAAATGAAAGCTTATCTGCAATCGCAATGACCGACTGAGGATCATCAAAGATATAGAAGCCAGCGCGAATACCTTTGTCACCAGAAAGAATAATGACAAGCGTTTGGAAAACGACTGCTGAACGCACAACGTGCATTTCCTCGAGCATTTGTCCGGCCTTGATTACGCTTGTCCCTTCGGGAATTTCAATGAGCTGACCTTTTGGAAAGTCTTGTGGCGCGCGCGAGAAAAAGAGAATTGCCCCGCCAGCAAGAAGTAACAAAATGAGGAGCGTTAAGAAAAAACGAAAAAGTCGCTTACTAAAACGAATTTTTCGAGCTTCTTGTTCAAAAATTGGAGCTGCGAGTGGCATAACAATTATAGTAGCACGTTACATTGGCAAATTTGAAGGCGGCTCTGATTTCTTTGATTCAATACGCTTGAATGTTGGTGTTTCCTGAGCTCTTCCTGGGAAGTGGAATATCGTTGCGAGTTCTTCGGTTGTGAGTACAAACGGTTTGCGTTCAACTTTATTGCCAGCAACTCTATCTGAACTACCAGGACCATGAAAGTAGCCACGAGCTCGGTATGCCTCAAGCATTTCAGCTTTGAGTTTTGCGGCCCGATTTCCTGAGAAATCCTGCCATGGATAGTCAAATGACGTGGTATTCACAGGTTTGAAACCATTCATATTCCCAGAATTAAATTGCCTAAACAATCCAAGGAGACCAGTAATGTGAATTGCCTTGAACATGTCTTTGTGCGCCAAATAAATTGCGCGAATACCGCTATCAAAACCATACTTTGTTATGCTACGTTCAATTGCCGCAATAATATCCTGCTCGCCCTTGGTTGGTCGCGAAGGAGATGTTGTGCCTTCAAGTGGTTTTTGTTGATCTACTTTAAGTTTCTTGATAATTTCCTTACCGACATCCTGCCATTTTCTTTTTTTATACCAATGTTCAGGATCGTTGTAGCGAGGCCAGTGTGCTGCCTGGACAATAATCTGCAGCCACATTTGCTCACCCACGCCAAGCGAGCCCATATACTCAATAGTCGGTGCAATTGGGTCAATTTTTTCTTCTTCTTCAACACCACTCGTTCGATCAAGCCCAAAATCAACATATGTCTTAATTGGATATGGATCATCTTTAGTTAGCACGAATTCAGAGCCAAACAAGTTCCAGTCAGCACTTTTGTTGTATGGAGGAATCATGTCCGTATAATCTTCACTCTCCACAACCTCCACACCAGGAAATTGTGCATAAAGTTGGGCTTCAATTAGCGGGCGGAACCTTTCCTGTGCATAAATAAAGAAGTAGAGACGACCTTCGATTGAGACAATCTCGAGCGAAAACCATACAGGTACATTACCGAACCAATATTTTTTATGCCACTCTGCCATACCACCACTTTGATAGAGTGCATTCGATAAAAATATTTCCATAGCCGCAGGAGATTTAAAAATGTCTTGTGGAATGCGAATGTGGAGCAATTTCCACTTGAGCCCACGAATGTGCTGCGTGCGAATGTAGCCAAGCCAGCTTTTCCAGGCAATACCTGCTAAAACAATCGGAAGGAGGTATGGCAAAATCGCACCGAGTGTTGTAAATCCATCTCCTAGCGCGCCATTGATAAGATCAGTGAGCATAGTATGGAAGAATTATACCATTAGTACATAAAATAAAAACACCCTACTGGGTGTTTTTATTTGCTTTAGGCAATCGTGTAGAGGCCTTGCTTGTTCTTCTTGAAATACTTTGCGTTCTGAAGGTTGACGAGGATGGTGTTTTTCTTGAGAAAACGTTCTTTGAGGACTTTATCAACGATATCTTCTTTGCTCATTGGACCATTTTTCTTAAGAATTTCTTTAATGACATCCTTGACAACACCTGGCTTGTAACCCCATTCTGAGAGACCATATGTACCACGACCAACGAGGACAAAACGAGCATCCTTGATGAGTTCATTGTGTGTCGTTGCAATGTGCGTCTTCTTACCAAATGTTTTTTCAATCTCTTTAGCAACTTCGCGGAAGTGCATCGGGTTACCGTGCTTACGCATGATGAGGTACGCATAGTCTTTGATACCGCGAGTCTTTACGTTTGGTGACTCAGCAACACCCCACTCATTGAGCGGATTAGACTTGATGGCCTTTGACATACCGAGCCAGCGGCGTGCAATTTCTTCATTGCGGTAGTCATTGCTGATATTTTTGAGTTCTTCAAGGAAACGAGTGATGATTTCTGATTCTGGAACGAGCTCATCGTTTGCTAGTGACGAATAGAGTTTTTTGAGTGCACCGTGAACTTCGTTTGAAATAGCTTCGTCAATTGTCCAGCGAGCGTGGAACTCATCATCTTCAGCATGCTTTCTAAATTCATCACCGAGAACGAGATAAAAGTGGAAGTGGTTCTTGGTTTCTTCATCCTTTGCAAGAGTTGAAAGGAGCTCGTCTTCAGCAACAACAGAGCCAAGTGAGAGGAGAGCTTTTTTAAGCTCTTCAAAAGCTTCTTTTTCAGCAGCGTAGACATCTGACTTTCGAATTGTTGCAAGCGCAGCATTTTCGATCTGACGGACACGTTCACGGGTAATACCATACTTCTTACCAATAGCTTCGAGTGTCTTTCGTTCAGCGTCAGGGGTAAGACCAAAACGAGAAACAACCACGTCATGCGCGCGGTCTTGGAGGACTGAGAGAATCTTTTTGCTCACCTGTTTTGGTTTAATGTTTACGGTTGCCATAGATTAAATATTATTGATTAATTTGTTTTGCACACCCAATATATCATTCTTATAAATAAAGTCAACAACCCCTTGACTTGTGGTCTAATGGGTGTTTTTACCCCCTACCACGCAGCGCTCGGGTTCGATCAAGCTCAGTCAAATACTTCTTGCGGAGGCGAACTGACTTTGGGGTAATTTCCAAGTATTCATCATCTGCCATGACTTCCAAGCCACGCTCAATGCTCAAAATAAAGGCTGGTTTAAGGACAATTGCTTCATCCGAGCCAGAGGCACGCATGTTGGTGAGCTGCTTACCCTTGATTGGGTTTACTGACATTTCCTCACCCTTTGTGACGTTTCCAACCACCATACCTTCGTAGACATCGGCACCGTGCTCAATATAGAGTACGCCACGCTCCTGGAGATTGCCGAGGGCAAAGGCCACAGCTTTACCTGAAATCATAGACGTCATTGAGCCGACTTCGCGCTGCTTGATTTCGCCGGCATATGGCTTAAAGCCGATAACACGAGACGACATAATGCCCTCGCCTTTTGTATCGACGACAAACTGATTTCGGTAGCCAAGGAGGCCGCGAGTTGGAATTTCAAATGAGAGGCGGGTAATACCATGCTTTTCTTCCATGTGGGTCATCAAGCCTCGTCGGCGTGTGATTTTTTCAACAACAGCGCCAGATGAAACTGTCGGTACATCAATAATCAGTTCTTCAAATGGCTCAGTTTTTTCACCATTATTTTCATGAAAAATAACTCGAGGCTGTGAGACCTGAAGTTCATAGCCTTCGCGGCGCATATTCTCAAGAAGAACAGCGATGTGGAGCTCACCACGACCGTACACCTTGTAGCTCGCTGGGCCACCGAGCCCCTGACTTGCTGCATTGGCTTCAGTATTATCAAAATCAACGCGGAGACCGACATTGACTTCAAGCTCCTTTTCGAGACGCTCGCGAATTTGCCGACCAGTAACAAATTTACCTTCACGTCCAGCAAATGGAGAGTCATTCACCAAGAAGTCGAGGGAAATAGTTGGCTCATCGATTGCAATAGCTGGAAGTGGTGCAGCATTTTCGTCGAGTGTAATTGTTTCACCAATGTAAATGTCAGGAATACCCGCGATGATTGCAATGTCACCTGCACTTATATTTTGCACATCCTTACGAGCAATTCCTTCAAATGAAAAGAGTTTTGTAATCTTGGCCTTACGTGTCTCACCACTGGCCTTCTTCACAAATATAGTGTCGTTATTGTTTACTTTCCCACCATACACACGGACAATAGCGAGACGACCAAGAAAGTTGTCATAGCCAAGGTTAAATACCTGAGAAATAAATGGTGAATTGCTGTGCTCACCATTGAGAAATGAGGCCACAGGAACTTCTTCCAAAATAAGATCGAGAAGCGGTTCAAGATTTTTGCGTTCGTCATTGATATTGCGCATAGCCACACCTTCACGACCAATCGCGTAAATAGTTTTAAAATTGATCTGCGCATCAGTCGCGCCAAGTTCAATAAAGAGCTCGAGCACTTCATCATGAACGCGATTTGCGTCAGCGGCTGGCTTATCAATTTTATTAATAACAACAATCGGAATGAGACCAAGCTCAAGTGACTTTTTGAGAACAAATCGAGTTTGTGGCATTGGGCCTTCCTGTGCATCAACGAGAAGAAGCACTGAGTCAATTGCACGGAGCACTCGCTCAACTTCTGATCCAAAGTCAGCGTGACCAGGTGTATCAACGATATTTATTTTTGTACCTTTGTAAGAAACTGATGTATTTTTTGAGTAGATAGTAATGCCTCGTTCTTGTTCGAGTGCGTTTGAGTCCATGGTGACACCTTCGCCGACCATGCCACATTCGCGCATGAGTGCATCGGTGAGCGTCGTTTTACCGTGGTCAACGTGAGCGATAATCGCAATATTCCTGATTTCTGTTGGTTGCATGAGTGCTGATAGTACCATCAATTTTGCTTTTTTACAATAGTAGGTTGACGCCAGAACAAAGGCTGAGTATAAATGCTACAACTCTCATTAAAACAGAAACATGGAAACAAAAGCTGATTATAGTCACAAGGTTGAAGTAATTGAACGATACCTCAAAGAAAATGTTCATGTGGACTTCCACCCTGCCCACTTAAGCAAGAGATACGCAGTAAAACATAGACTCCTTGCCGTATACGAGTGCACTTACAATGGACATGCCATCGAAGTAAGAATCGGAAGTGAAGCCCACATTTCAATTGTCCTAAATGACATGAAAACGGAGGATACATTTACTATCAAATTGTATGATGGAACAGATGAAGACAATCATCGCTGGATTACATTTGACACACTGAGAAGAAATGTGGACGATCTCAGAGATTTTTTATACTCAGGAATTGTAAACGACGATCACTACTATAAATATCAATCGTAGTAGCAACATCAATACAAAAGCGCACCTTGGCAAGTGCGCTTTTATTTTTTATTTACCAAAGCATTAGAATAACTTTACAATATCTTTATACGTCACAAAAAGCATGAGGAGAATGAGGAGACCAAATCCGATCGTGTTTACCCAGCCCACCACTTTTTCATTTAGTTTTTTGCGAGTTATTGCTTCGATACCAAGGAAAAGTAAGCGTCCACCATCAAGCGCTGGAAATGGAATGAGATTGAGCACAGCAAGGTTTGCAGAAATAATCGCAACAAAAGTAATGAGGTACACCCAACCAAGCTTGAGTGCTTGTGCTGCAAGTCCCGCAATACCTACTGGACCAGTCACATCATCACCGGAAACACCGGTGGAGGCTGCACCAAATAGGCTACCAATAAATTTAACAAAAAATACGAAAATATTCGCGACCATTCGTCCCGCAGTTGCAAAACCTTCTTTCACGGCCTTAAAGAAAGGTAAACGAATTTCACCAGTAAAATCGAGTGTCACACCAATACCGGCCCTTCCTTGTGCCGCAAGATTCTCTTTTGGCGTAATTGTAGTCGTGTGTAGGGCTTTGCCATCTTCTGTGTAGCCAACAACAACAGGCGTTCCAACATGTGCGCTGATGTAAGATTGCGTTGTTGAAATAGTTGAGGCAGGTAGCTCGTCTCCATCAAGCGATACAAGGCGTACACCAGCTGGCAGCCCAGCAAGTTGTGCAGGAGAATCTTTTTGTACCGAGCTAATGATGACGTGACGGTTTGTTGCTGTCGTATTATTTTGATCAATTGAAACCGGCAAGCCTGACATAAAACCAATTGAAAACAGCACACCTGCGAGCAGGAAGTTCATAAAGACACCGGCAACTAGAATGAGCGCCTGTTGGTAACGAGGCTTGTGATTCATGTTGCGAGTTTGATCCTCGTCGAGACGTTGTGCGTCGTCAGGATTTTCACCGAGTAGTTTAACGAACCCACCAAACGGAATCCAGTTGAGTGTAAAAAGTGTCTCACCGCGTTTAAAAAGTTTTTTTGCACGCGGTGGAAAGCCAAAACCAAATTCCTCGACTTTAACGCCGAAGATTTTTGCGGTGATGTAGTGACCATACTCGTGCACTACCACGACGACACCCAATATAATAATGAGGAGGAGGAAGCCCATACTAGCCTTCTAAGACTTCCTTTTCCTTCTTTTCATACAGCGTTTCTAGCGCTTTGTTTGCAGCATCAACCTTTTTCTGCAATTCATCTTTGGCACGGAACTTATCATCTTCGCTCATTTTACCATCACGCTCTTTGGCCTGAATATCGTCCCAGACTGTCTCGCGAACTTTACGGACGGCAATACGCGCTTCTTCAAGGCGTTCTTTGAGCGTTTTGACATGACGCTGACGAGATTCAGTTGTGAGCTGAGGAAAAATGACTCGGAGTCCAGAATCATCACTCGCAAGAGAGAGTCCAAGATTTGCGGCCTGTATAGCTCGTTCAATTTCTTTTACCAATGTTCTGTCCCATGGCGTCACACGGAGTGTTTTTGGATCTTCAATAGAAACCGAAGCCACATTTTTGATTGGCATGCGAGAGCCGTAGCTTTCAACTTGAACCATATCAAGTACAAGCGGGCTTGCGCGACCAGTATTGAGCGACGCAAATTCACGAGAGAGTCGTTCCTCAACTGCTTTAGTATCTTTTTCAAAATCGGTAAATTGGTATGCCATATAGAAAAAAGTATAGCAAATGGGGCTTTTTTCGTTTATTGACAAGACTCTATTTATAGTGTAGAAATTGCTTAAACGAACCTCACAATGAAAAAAACGACACCACAGACTAAACGCCGAACTGTCGGCACTGTATCCATAGATACATTAAAACGGATCTTTGGATTTAAGGAAAATCGAACTGCGTATGCCTTTCTAAAAAAGGCGAATATTACTATAGGGAGAGACAAGTATATGAGCATGGTTGATGTTGCTGCAATTCTCAAGTATATGAAAGTAAAAGAGCTGCCTGAGAGATTTCTTCACATTGACGAAGCGGCAAAGTTACTTGGAACAACCGAGAAAAAACTGACACTCATTATGAGAAGCGGTGTTGTCCCCTTCTATAAAACAAATGCAGAGCGTGGCTCGAAATATTTCTTCGTTAAAGAAGAACTTGAGCAGTTCAAGGTGAATGCGGCGTTGCATAGTATTGATCTCTCTATACCAAATGGCTACATGCGTCACATGTACAAGCTCGAACAGTATGACAGTATCTTTGGCAGTGTCCTCCGCTACCTTGAAGCCTCAGAGAAACTTTTCTCAAAAAAAGAACTCCGCATCATCAGATCGATTTGGATAGAGGGGAAAAGTAATGCTGCGATTGAACCTGAAATTGGAATCGCTCGTGGCCAAATTGCCATAATCTATAAGCAGGCAATGCAGAAGCTTCGTGATAAAATCGGAGAACTGTGGCAAGCGTTTGATGAACGCGACGCACTTCTAAACGAGGCCGCAATACTAAAAGCGAAACTCAAACAAAGAGATGCGAGAATTGAAGAGCTTACGTTACGTCTTGGTAGTGCTTCGCTTGCTGAGACCAAGGAACCTGTTCCTGAAAATGTAGCTGAGATACAAATGCTCCTCGTAACACCTGTTAGTAAACTACCGTTTTCAAACAGAGCCATCAAATGCTTTATCGGTAATGGTATTAGCCAGCTTGGAGATCTCGTCAGTTTAACTGAAAATGATCTTCGGAAACTTAGGAACCTTGGCGATAAGACTTTAACTGAAATCACAGATATTGTGCGTCAGAAAAATCTTAACCTTGGCATGAAAGTCGGTGCGTACTTTAAGTAAGCACAAAAGGAGCAGACAGCTCCTTTTTTTATTTGTCTAACAATCGAACATCAATAAAACGAGTTCTAGATTTGCATTGCCATGGCTTCAAGTAATTGCTTCGGTGACGAACCACGGTCATTTATATACTTCCGCAATTCCATAATTCGTTCAAGTTTTTCAGCATCAGCATTTCCTTTTTTTAAATACAGCTCGTTTTGCAATTGATTGATGACAATATCAAATAGCTGATGCGCTGCATCACGAAATGCATTTTGATCATCCTTATTTTTAGAAAGTTTTTCAATGTGCGCAAAACGTTCCTTGAGCGACATGGTGAGAAAGTTTGGCTGCGAGTTTTTTTTAGATTCGTGAGTAAGCCCACGCGCGACCATAATCGCACGTGAACGAAGTGTTGGCAGGAGTAACTCAGGATTTTCAACAAAAAGCAGGTAGTGCACGCCAGCTCGAGGCTCTTCAAATGTTTTGAGAAGTGCATGCTGCGCTTCGGGAGTAAGATTTCTCGCAACAATTGCGATAAATGTCTCACCTTCTGTTTGGAGTGAAGCGAGTTCGGAAACCGTTCGACTGTCTTATATGCCAAATTGCTCAACATCGTAGAGGAGCGCACGTTCATGTGCACCAAATTTCTTTCCTTGTTTCTCCTCAAAAAAAACGAGTACTCCAGGAGCCGCACTCCTATCAAAAATGTATGCGTGGGCAATTGATGATGAAAAAAGATCTGAGAGTTGCATGTAGTAATCTTATTTGAGTAAAAGATTTTTCGCTATTTTATCGCTTACTAATAATACTCTTCTTATACGTTTCAAGGTGTTCGAGCGCGATGCCTGTTCCTTTTGCAACACAGAGAAGCGCTTCGTCGGCGAGTTGCGCTTTGACACCGGTTTTACGATAGACAAGATCAGGAAAGCCACGTAGTTGCGATGTCCCGCCAGTCATTGTGATTCCTGTTTCAATGATGTCTGAAGCGAGCTCTGGTGGTGTCTCTTGGAGCACATCCTTGATTGCTTTAATCATGAGACGAAGCTCTGGTTCAATCGCGCGCACGATTTCATTTGTAGAAATGTTTGCAGTGCGCGGCAAACCCTGTACGTAGTCGCGACCTTTTATTGTCACTGTAAGTTCTTCATCAAGCGGAACTGCCGCACCAATTTTTACTTTGACCATTTCGGCAGTCTTGTCACCAATAGCGAGGTTAAATGTTTTTCTAATGTAGTCAGCAATTGCAGCGTCAATTTTGTTGCCAGCGCACTTTACTGATGTTGCCGCAACAATACCGCCAAGAGAAATAACAGCAACATCTGTTGTGCCACCGCCAATGTCGACAATCATGTGACCACGAGATTCATAGATCGGAATACCGGCGCCTATTGCGGCAAGAATTGGTTCTTTAACAATGTACGCATTTTTTGCGCCAGCGCGAATGGTCGCTTCAATCACAGCACGACGCTCAGTCGATGTAATACCTGCCGGCACGGAAACCATGACATCAGGTTTAAAAATTGAAAATGGCCCAAGCGCTTTTCTAATGAAGTAGCGCAGCATTGCTTCGGTTACGCGATAGTCTGCAATCACGCCATCTTTGAGTGGTCGGTACGCGACAATTGATTCCGGTGTGCGACCAATCATTTCTTTGGCATCTTTACCGATAGCAAGAATTTTATTGTCTTGCTCAGTAATAGCAACAACTGACGGCTCGGAGAGCACAATGCCTTTACCAGGAACAAAGACAAGTGTGTTTGCCGTTCCCAAATCTATACCGATTTTCCGAGAAAAAATGCTCATATGTGGCGGAAGTATACCACAATTTGTTGTTATTGACTATTCTTTTTAAATGTTGTACTATCGAAAAAGTATAACCTTGAAAAACAAGTCCCCCTTTCGTGGAGGCAATACGCATGAAAAGACTGTCGATTATTGTATTTCTATCAATTGCTATTGCAGTTGGCCTAAGTGCCTGCAATAAGCATAATGACGAGAAAGTAGTTGAAGGCAAAGTAACCGGATTTGCACTATCAGTAAACACTGAAAGTGGCCAGATTAGCGCAACAGCTATTATTGAAAAAAGTGATGGCACCAGCCGTTCGTATAAAATAGCGAATGACAACATCGAGAAAATGCTTCCGACCCTCGCATTCTCAAATTATTCGCTCATTGAACCAAACATGTATGTTCGACTGATTTACAAGAGAGGTTCAAACCAGGAAGCAGAATATTCATTACAGGAACGCGCAGTCATGAGCTATGATCACGGTACGCCACCGGTCTTTCTGTTTACGAGCGACAGTAAAATTGTCGGATTTTATCGGGATAATCGGAGTAAAAACTAATTAAAGAAATAGAAAAATGAAAAGCCACGGAATTCGTGGCTTTTTTTGATGCAATTTTTATTTTTTGAAGTTTAAACCTGCTCGCTCCAATTCAGCTGGACTCGGCAACAATCCACTACTCCTCCCAACATTTGGCATTACCCACTGATAGCTTGTGTCAATGATCTGAATTGTTGGGACACCGTTAGTGCCAACCACACACTGTAATGTTAAGTATTGGTTACTAGTCTGCTTCCGAAATACTTTCGAGACTTCATCGAGAGTGTGTGCACCAGGAAGATTTGAATACTCATCAATATACTTAGCGGGCAAAAGAAGAAATCGCAAGCCGAGGCGCATCGTTATGTCACGAATTTTTTGAGGAGGTCTACCCTGACTGAGATCATAAATGTACCAACATTCATTTTTTGGTCGGAAGTTCGCGACAGCTGTTTCTTCAGCCTCGTCCCAAGCTGCATAGAGACATTGTATGTTGTTCATAGTTTGAGCTTTTTTGACATAGTACATTTCCATTTGCAAAAAGCAATGATTGAGCAAAATATCTCTAGCAAAATGGTAATCTTGGTATATGAGCGACCAAATGAAAACCGTTCACATCTACCCCATCGGGGCAGGCCCGGACAAAGGGTCACTTTCATATTTCACCATGAAGGATGTAGCTATTGGTGATACTGTCCAAATTGCTATTCGTGGCAAAAAGGTACTTGGTATCGTCGATGGTATTGATACTATCGCTGAGGACAAAAGCTCGATTAAATCTCTCGATTTCAAAATGAAGAAAATTGAGCAAGTCCTTGGTCAAACACTCCATGGTGGACCACTCTACACTTCAGCCAAGCTACTCGCCCGCTACTACATTTCTCATCCTGGACTCGTACTCTCGGCAATTCGTCCAGCAATTTTTGACGATCCCGCACTCAAAGACATCAAACCGCCAACACCAATGGTTGTACCCGTGCACATTCGACCAATTCTTATTCAGACATCAAAAAACGATCGCATTGTCTATTTCAAAAAACTTATTCGTGAGTACTTTGCCAAAAAAGAGTCTGTTGCAATCATTTTACCAACTGTCCAAGAGGCCAAGCTTTGGCGTGACACACTTTCAAAAGGTATTACCGAACATACTATTTTTTTTACTGGCGAAGAAAATAAAAAGGCGCAAAGAAACATGATTCGAAAAGCCGCTACCACACATCATCCGCTCCTCCTTGTCGGCACTTTTTTTGCCGCCGTGCTTCCGGTGCCAAAACTCGGAGCTATTATTGTCGAACATGAATCATCAAGTCTCTATGAAACTCGCCGTCGCCCGATTATTGATAGACGCCTCGCGGCTGAAGCCTATGCATATACTATTGGTGCGACGCTCTACTTTTCTGATGCGATGCTCGAAATCAAAATGAGCGGACGAGTTCGGCTAGAAACTGCGAACACGGTTGAAAAGCTCAGTTTCAGAATGCCGCACAAATCTCCGGACATTGTCGACCTCACAGAAAAGCGTTCTGACAAAACTAGCTTCCGAGCACTCTCGGCCGTTGCACTCAGTGCAATAAAAGAAAAAGTAGACAATAGTGAACATGTGCTCATCTTTGCACTTCGTAAGAACTATGCCTCAACGACGGTGTGTAAGGACTGTGGCGAAGGTGTTGTCTGTCCGACATGCGGCCATGCACTGGCGCTGATGTCAGACAGTGAAAGAGTCTTTTATTGTGCACACTGCGATGAAAAGAAAAGTCCGAGTATTGTCTGTACTCGTTGTGGCAGCTGGAATCTCGTACCGCTCGGCATTGGTATAGATAGAGTCAAAGAAGAACTTGTTGAAGCTGGTTTTGGCGACACAATTGCTCGCATTGATGGCAGACAAAAGGACACGGAAATGGACATGGCGGCCCGAGATTTTGCTGATCGAAAAAAGAAAATCTTACTTGGCACTGAAGCTGCATTTAGCCGCCTACCGGAAACCGGTCCTGCTGGTTTACCAATTGACCTCACTATTGTGGCTTCGCTTGATAGCCTCTTTGCCATGCCACTTTGGAGCGCACCAGAACGGGCCACACAACTCCTCATGCGCATTGCCGAATTTAGTAAAAGGACAATTGTCCAAACTCGCTACCCAGAAGAAACCGTACTCGAGGGCGCAAAGCGTGGTACATTTAGCGATTTTGCCGAAAGTGAATACATGCTTCGCCAAAGCCTAGGTTACCCGCCATTTCGTAGACTCATCAATTTGTCTTTTTCTGGCACCAACGACGCTGCCGAAAAAGCGACAAAAAAACTTGAGACACTCTTTGCTGATTTTGCGCCTGAATTTTTTGAAATGCCTGAAGGACGTGATCGAACAACAGTTCGCATGCAAATGAAAATTGACCCTGAACTTTGGCCACTCATTCCAAGAGATGAAAACGATGTGCCTGACGAAGAGCTCTATCTCAAACTTGCTGGATTACCACGAGCTATAAAGGTTGATATTGAATAGCGAATTTATAGATAACAATTTTTAGCCACTATTTATCAAGAAAAAATAAAGCGCCGGATACACATAGTGTACATTCGGCGCTTCTTAGAATACTTCAAATTGTTCTAGATTCCATATGCTTTTTCATAGCAATTTTCCCAGTCAGTACGATACTCTACCAACACTTTTTTTACATACTGATTAATATGATTGAAAAGTTTTTTGGTATCATTCGCCATGCTTTTATTTTCACCTTCTACTTTAAAGATGAGACAAGCATCCATCATGGACTGGCGGATGTGGTTAAAAAAATTGTCCCCATCATGCCACGCAACAAACATTTTTTCATAACTTGGGGAGAACTCTCTTCGAAGGTCCTCGTGAATACTCAGCTCATCTAACACGCTGTAGTGAACTATTTCAAAGCATCTGTATTTTTTTGCGAGGCTTTGGGCACGGTAGAATGCATCTCTGTTCGGCTTAGATTTTGGTTTTCTAGACTTTTGGGTTGTTTTTTTAGCCATGGTGTAAGGTTTTATATATTAAAGCACGCAAATTATAATAAGTCAATATAATAAAAACCTCACTTGGGTGAGGTTTCAGGTATTTGTTTGAGGACATCATTGACTTCATTAGCATCAAATAGGTATCGAGCGACAGCTCTTTGATAGAAAATTTCAAGAATGTGGTTGTGGGTATGTCCGTCAACGTTACGAAGTGTCAACAACTTTGATATCTCAGCAATGGTCATTGGACCATGAACATTTTGAGTGTATGCGGCAAGTGCACCGCATAAATTCAATACCATCACCTTGAAAGCATTGCAGTACTGCGCCTCCTGTTTGCAACGGTTGTAATGAACTCGAAGCGAGCTATGGACAGTTGCATGGTTTTGGCCAAATAGATTGCCCATTTTTTCATACGAGCACTCCGAAAACATGGCAAGAAATACGTAGACAAGACGGCGTGCGCTGACACATTTGAACAATTGGCTCGCCGATTGCATTTCTACCCTCGAAACACCTGTGGCTTTTGTAACATGAGATAAGATTAGGTTTTCAAGATCTTTCTCCTTGATATCCAGCTTGTGCGGTGCACAATTGGCTAATGTTTTGAAGTAGGAAACCATCGTTTCCCGATCTTCTTTTTGAGTGGGAGTTATGGTTTCCATAGATTGTTTTTTAGACTTTTTACTTTTATACCACAAACATATCCCCCTTGCCTACCCCAAAAATCCGTGCTATCTTATAGTCCATGTCAGCATACCAAGTTGAAGTCAAGCGAAATACCAACGAAAACAACGCAAGCATCTTGCGCCGCTTTTCTCGTAAGGTCCAAGATACGAACATTGTCCGCATCGTCAAAAATGGCCGTTATAGCGAACGCAAACCTTCTAAGCTCGCCGTCAAAAACAGCGCCGTTCGCCGCATCAAGCGAAAGACTGAGTACGACCGCCTCAAAAAGCTCGGCAAAGTCTCATAACAATGTCAGGTGATTCGCTCACAATCAAGAATGAAACAAAAGGCAAGCTTCCACGCTTGCCTTTTCTTGAGCTCAAAGAAGCTATCCTCGGTAAAAGCTACGAACTTTCGATTGTCTACGTCTCTCCAGCAAAAATGAAGAAATTAAACATGCAGCACCGCGGCATGGACTATGCGACTGATATTTTGTCATTCCCACTCGGGAAAAAGAGCGGTGAAATGATTCTCTGCTCGTCAGCGATCGCAAAAAAGGCACCCAAATTTGGCATGACCGAGAAAAAGTATAATGTTTTCATAGTTATTCACGGTTTGCTCCATTTGAAAGGATACGATCATGGTAGTAGAATGGAACGAGCGGAAACAGTATACTTGCGCCGTTTTTCTTAAGTCGTTTTTTATAACGACGCGCGGTTCGATTCACGCATACCTTTAATTATGATGAGAAACATCACCGTGGGAATTGATGTCGGTACATACGCAACTCGTGTTGCGGTGGCTGAACACGTAAAAGGCGAACGAATTCCACGCATCATTGGAACAGGGACAACACCGACTCGTGGCTTACGTCACGGCTACATCACAAATATAGAGCAAGCCACCAAGACGATTGAAAAAGCCTTGCGTGAGGCTTCCAAAAACGCTGGTGTAGAAATTAAGCGCGTTTTTGCGACAGTTGGAGGTATTGGTCTTGAGTCAATCACCACTGTCGGTAGCACCGTCATTTCCAAAGCAGATGGTGAGGTCACACAGCTCGATATTCAAAAGGCCATGCAGGCCGCTGAGGAAAATCTTGAGATCAAAAATCGTAGGATTCTCCACCGCTTGCCTGTCGGCTTCAAGCTCGATGGCAAAACGCTTCAGGGCCGCCCAACTGGCGTTAAGGGTATGAAGCTCGAAATCAAAGTACTCTTTATCACCTGTTTTGAACAGCACCTCGAGGATCTTCTCACAGCTATTTCTGATGCTGGTGTCGAAGTCATTGATGTTGTGGCAAGTCCAATTGCAGCTGGTGAGGTCGCACTCACTGACCGTGACCGCAACATGGGCTGTCTCCTTGTTGATGTCGGCGCAGAAACTGTGACAATGGCCGTTTTTGAGGAAGGTGCTGTTGTCGCGCTCCGTGTTTTTGCGACAGGTTCGACATACATCACCAACGACATTGCGCTTGGTATGAAAGTTTCACTCGAAGAAGCTGAAGGGCTCAAAATTGGTGCTGTGCTTGGAACGTATTCAAAAAAGAAACTTGATGAAATCATTGAAGCGCGTATTAAAGATATCTATTGGATCATTGATTCATATTTGAAAAAAATTAAACGTAGTGGTCTCTTGCCTGCCGGTGTCATTATTCTTGGCGGCGGCTCACATCTAAATGTTATAGAGGAGCTTGGCAAAGATGAACTACGCCTACCATGTCGCATTGGCCTACCTGAGGCATTTGGTAATACCAAGAACAAAATTCGTGATACCTCATGGTTTCCAGTCCTGGGGCTTTGTCTCATCGGTAAAAATACACCATTTGAAAGTAGTGGTTCAATCGGCGAATTCTTCACTCGTCTCAAAAAATCAATGAGCAATTTACTCAAGCAGTTGATGCCATAATGCGTGTGTTAGAAATTCCAAACTTACAGAAAAATATATTACTTGCGCCTTTTACGACGTATAAAATCGGGGGTCCGGCCGATTACTTTATTGTTGCAAAATCAAAAGCAGAATTAGTAAATGCTGTTACAGTTGCAAGAAAAAATAAGATTCCATATTTTATACTTGGAACAGGTGCGAATATACTTATTGGAGACAAAGGTTATCGCGGATTAGTAATCAAAAATGAGGCAAATAAAGTGGACTTCTTAGAGTCTACCCATGATTCGACTATCACTGCTGATAGCGGCATGCAGATATCTGAACTTATTAAAATAACTGCAGAAAAAAACTTATCAGGACTTGAGCATTTTGCTGGTATACCTAGTACAGTTGGGGGAGCTATTTGGCAAAATTTACACTTTCTTACACCTGACAGGAACAGCACCTTCTTCATTGAATCGATTTTTCAAAGTGCAGAAATAATGGATGAAAATAATAAAATTTTTACAGCTGAAAAGGATTTTTTCAAATTTGGATATGATTACAGCCTGCTTCATGATAGAAATTTACTAGTTCTTTCAGCCACACTTAAACTTAAGTACAAAGATCATTCACTCATTGAAGAACAGATTAATGAAAATATAAAATGGAGAAATGAGAGACAACCACAACTACAAGAATTTCCTTCTTGCGGATCTGTATTTAAAAAAATAGAAAGCGTAGGTGCGGGACGATTGATAGATAAAGTTGGATTAAAGGGCTTTAGAGTAGGCGGTGCTCAGATATCAGAAAAACATGCCAACTTTATTGTAAACACAGGAGGAGCAACTGCTTATGATATCATTACCATCATAAAAGCTGTAACGGAAAAAGTGCTGAACGAAACAGGATATAAGATGGAGACTGAAATAAGTTTTATTGGGGAATTTTAATAGCCTATCCTTCATAATTTCATCAAGAATACAAGGCTTCCCTTTTATTTTCCATCTGCTATGATACCTCTATACGCTCGCTCCGGGAGCATTTAACAGCCAGAATACATCCTTTATTTGCAAGCCTTTTCAGAAGGTAATGCGACGGTCGCGTCTGCATTATTTTTTAGCCTACGCTCTTGAAATATACTTAGCAAAATTGGAACATATTTTTAACAAACAGCAATATGCCAAAAGTAAATCCAGAAATTGAATCATTCGCACGCATCAAGGTTATTGGTGTTGGCGGTTCAGGTAAAAACGCCATCAACCACATGATCAACAGCAAGGTCAAAGGCGTTGAGTTCATCGTCATGAACACTGATACCCAAGATCTCCACAACTCTTTGGCGGAGAAAAAGATTCACATTGGTAAAAACCTCACCAAGGGTCTCGGTGCGGGTATGAATCCTGATGTTGGCAAACGCGCAGCCGAAGAAACCAAGTCTGAAATTCAAGACGTCATCAAAGGAGCTGATATGGTTTTCATTGCCTGTGGCATGGGCGGCGGTACTGGCACCGGCGCTGCACCAATTGTTGCTCGCGCAGCAAAGGAGCAAGGCGTTCTCACTATCGGTGTTGTTACTAAACCTTTCTTCTTTGAAGGTGCACAACGCATGCGTCTCGCTGAACTCGGTCTCGCTGAACTCGAAAAGGAAGTTGATGCAATTATCGTCATTCCAAATGACCGACTCCTTGCTATTGCTGGTAAAGATATGGGCTTTAAGGATGCCTTTATGCTCTGCGATGATATTCTCCGACAAGCTGTCGAAGGTATTTCTGAACTCATCACTCGCCCTGGAGAAGTCAACGTCGACTTTGCCGATATCAAGACAATCATGCATGACACTGGCACCGCGCTCATGGGTATTGGTAAGGCCTCAGGCGACAACCGCGCAGAACAAGCTGCAATGCAGGCTATCAACTCTCCACTCCTCGATGTTTCTATAAACGGTGCGAAAGGTGTCCTCTTTGCAATCTCTGGTGCAGACGATATTACCTTCAACGAAGTCCAGCGTGCTGCAACAATCGTCACCGAATCAATCGACAAAGAAGCTCGTGTTATCTGGGGTATGGTTCCAGACGAACGCCTCAAGAAGGGCGAAATGCAGGTTACCGTCATTGCGACTGGTTTTCCAGTTTCAGAAGGCGCAACCAAGAAATCACTCTTTATGCAGCAAGCCGCAATGCCACAGCAGTCACAACCAGCCGCTACAAGTAATACATCAAACGATAAGCGCAACTCCGATGACAGTCGCGAAGAAAAGCGCGAAGAGAAAAGAGAAATCAATCACGCTCCGCTCACAGCAAACAGCGGTGAATACGTCAAAAAGATCGATCGTTCAAGCGAAAAGCCAGAAGTTATCGACGATGAAAACTTTGACGATGATCTCGATGAATGGAATGCCATTCCGGCTTTCCTCCGAAGAAAGAAGTAGGCAAATACCTTTTATAAAAAACCCTTAATAAATAAGGGTTTTTTATATTGACAAATAGCTATATTTTATGATATAATATATTGGAACCAAAAAATAAATATACAATGAAGAGAATCGCCATCATGCTTTTGCTCGCATATGCAACTACGGCATCTGCAAGAACAATTACTGTCTCAAGAACAGCGACAGACAATAGTGGAGACTACCTCCACCAAATCGCAAATGTATTTGTAGATAGTGTGGGAAATGCCCTCAAAAAGGAATTCCCCTCTGCAATAGTTTCTGGGAGCATGTCTGTCACGCTCACACGTAGTCAGAATGGATTAACGCTCAGCTATAGCTGCGAAATAGAAACTGTATCGCCAGATGAGGCACAATACTATTTCGAACATGCGGGTGCACTTTCTGTAAGCAGAACAGCCAGTGCTGCCAGAAGCGATGCGAGTAATCGCGCCAACCGTCAATTTGACGAAAGAGTCACAAAATTCCGAGTCGCTTATGGTGAGCAAATAACCTGCTACCTTGAAAACAAAAGTTCTTGCAATGACCCCAATTTCGTTTGGGCCATACACGAAAACTTTATTGCGGCTGCAAAAAATTAATTGACGCCTTCAGTAAAAAATCGTACCTCGCTTTCACAAGCGGGGTATATTTTTTTGTAAAACTATCTATGATAAAATAGACCTTATGTACGACCTCATCATCATTGGCGGTGGGCCAGCAGGTGTTGCTGCCGCGGTTTATGCAGCCCGCAAAAAATTGAATACGCTTATCATTGCCAAGGAATTTGGTGGCCAATCAACTGTCTCTGAAAATATCGAGAACTGGATTGGTACGCCTTCTATTTCTGGCATAAAGCTCGCTGAAGATCTCCGTGCACATGCATACGCCTACAATGGAAAGTCGCTCACTATTCTCGAAGGCAGCAAGGTGAAGCATATCGAACGCAAAGGTTCTGATTTCGCGGTGAGTATCGAAGATAGTGATACTGTCCACAACGGTCGCGCTATTCTCGTTTCCGCAGGCTCATACCGTCGCAAACTCGAGGCCAAAGGCGCTGACATTTTTGAAAATAAAGGTATCACCTACTGCGCTTCGTGCGATGGACCACTCTTTAGTGACCAAGATGTTGTTGTGATTGGTGGTGGCAATGCAGCTTTTGAAACCGCGGCACAACTCCTCGCATACTGCAAATCTGTGACACTCCTCCATCGCAGCACGCAATTTCGTGCTGACGAGGTTACTGTAGAAAAAGTTCTTGCTAATCCAAAAATGAAAAGCTTTACCAATGTCAGCATTGAAGAAGTTAAAGGTGACAAATTTGTTACTGGTATTGTCTTTAAGAATGCTGCGTCTGGAGAAATCACGGAACTACCAGTAAGTGGCGTATTTGTTGAAATCGGCCAATTACCAAATACTGATTTCGTCAAAGACTTCCTCCCACTCAATGACCATAAGCAAATAATTGTTGATCCAAAAACCCAACGTGCTGGCGTACCAGGAGCTTGGGCTGCTGGTGATTGTACTGACGGACTTTACCATCAGAACAACATTGCCGTAGGTGATGCAGTCAAAGCAGTTGAGGATCTCTATATATATCTCCACAAAAACGCATAAATCATAAATTACCCTTATATTATAAGGGTAATTTTAATTTGACCCCATGTGGAAGAGAGAGTAATATCATAATGAAATCAAGATTCTTTTAAAACAACCTAAACCTAAAAAAACCATGACTCAAGCTACACAAAAAGTAACGAGTCATACCCCATTTAGGTCATGGCTCAACTGGGCTCATGCCCAAAATCAACTTGAAATACTAATCAAAGCAATCATTACATCAGGCAATGCGACTACCGAAAATGAAGCAATGGCGTATTTAGAAAAAATGTACAATGAGAACAATCTTGCCGATCGCAAGAAAATTCATTGGAGTGATTTTTCTAATGCTCCCATTAGTCAGAAAAAAATGACAGAGCTGAAACGTCTATTGAATGAAGAGCAAAAGAGTAAATCAAAGTATGATCATTCTCGCTACCATGGAATCGTTGGTCATAGCGCTATCCCCGATCTGTTTTCAGGTAAATTAATCTCAATCACATCAGCCAAGAAGAAGGGTTTACAAGGAGAGCAACTCGCTCTATTCCCAAATGGCTTTGCCTACGAACTCCTTGGCCAAAATGGTCACCTTAAAAAGCCCAATGCCAAGAGCAGCGCAATCATTCAAAGACTCGTTGCCGACATCGAAGAAAAGCGTTCGTACTTAGCAGAGCATGCCTCAACGATCAATGTGTATTTCACACCTGAATATAAGAAACTTAAGCAAAAGCTAAAACTTATTTTCAAGGAGCACTTTGACCACATTCTCTATCGTGACACACCAAACTTTTTTGAGGACGAACGACTCTCCTTCCTGACATTTATGTCGTGGGCTGGAGCACTCGCTCACTATAAAAAAATTGGGTCACGACCTCTCTTTCGAGAGGTTTCTGTTTTGCCATACAGAGAAGATGTTGGCACAGGCAGAATTGACGCCTTTGAAGTTCTTGAGATTGATGGCCACGAGCCTTCGCAAAAGCAAGTCAATCAAATTGCTTCTCTTGCTGAACAGAAATTCGATTCTATTGGCCACGTCATCAAGGCTTTGCGGCAAAACTTCAGGTCTCACCTCAAGCTCAAGATTAGCGACTGGAAATTTGCTGTGGGCGATAGCCCAAAGCAGTCAAACGGACATGCCAATGTCATTCAATCGAAAGAGGTTCTTGCTGAGGCACTGACAGATCATGTTAAGCAAATCAAGCGTTACTTATCGACCACTGTCCTCTCGCACGTACTCGCTGAAAAGAGAAACTTACAGGACATTGAGCATTTATGGGAATCACAAGCCATTACGCTCACAGGTGAAATTGTATACTTCTTGCCCGACAAACTGCCACAGTGCTACCAATTTGACCTTAGCGCCGAAGAAATGGAGCAAGTATTCCATGAACAAATCGTGTCAAACTTCAGAAGTGCAACATTTAAATCACACTTCCGCCACGCAAGCCATGCGATACTTGATCACACGATTAAACTCTTCGAGGGTAAGCAGGTGCACCGAGCAAAACCAGGAGCTACATCTCAGCTCGTGATTGAAGGCTTTGAAACCACGTACCGTCCACATTCACGAAATAGCCAAGTTCGTAACCTGATTGAACGCTATAGTGCGCCTGTATTTCTTGATCAAACTAAAATCATTGAAATAGTAGGGCGAAAGAAGAAGACCGATGAGCCAGTTTACAAAATGCATCTCGATAGACTTATTGCTGCACTCAAAGATGAAACGAGCGATGTGAGAGCGGCACGTGGGTTCAATTTTGTGACCGGAGGCAAAATCCTCTGTCTCAACCACAGTGAGAAATCCGGTTCTATGCACATTAACATTCGTGGTGGCTACTTCAAATGTTTTGGGTGTGGGGTTGGCGGTCATTTTGCCGAATACTCTATTCCAGATGATTTGCAATCAGTTGTTCTTTCAGAAAAACGATCACAGAAAGAACATCGACAAACACTCGGATTCACGATTGATTCTCGACACCAAGCAATCATGACTATTGCACAAGATGTGCTCGTACGTTCAGTTGAGCGGAGCAAAGCAGTAGATTACATGACGTTTGAGCGCGGACTAAGTACTGGTGCCTCGAAGAAAGTTGGCATGGGTTACGCTGACGAAAGACTTATTG
>CAYOEB010000003.1:0-4757 GCA_964403005.1 uncultured Candidatus Saccharibacteria bacterium
CCACCACGGCTCAAACTCTCCCTCGGGGAGGGCGAGGTTTTGGAGGTTGGCGGTTTTGCGGGCCTCCTTGTCAGTGAGGATTTTTTCGAGAATCTGTGACATATATTTTTCTTTATTATAGGACATTGCCTGTCCTACGTTATGGTAATTGCAATCGTCGACTTCGATGCATAGTGAGTGTGACATTTGGAGATTATGGTACGGTCAATTTTAAATCAATTTTTCCTCAATTCATTTACTTCGCGCTTAGCATATAGCCGCGACCAGGAACGGTTTTTATGAAGTCGCTATTTGTCTTGTTGCTTTTCATTTTCTTTCGTAGGTTAAAAATGTGTGACTCAATAGTATTTGAAAAAGGATCACTTTCCATATCCCATACATGTTCCATAATAGTTCCACGCGAAATAACATGGCCTTCATTGCGCGCAAGGTACTCAAGCAGGGAATACTCTTTACGCGTAAGGTAGATTTCACGATTGCCTCGCATGACTCTCTGTCGTGCAGCATCTATCGTAATATTTCCAACATGGATAACCGGTGCCTCTATGCGCTTTGGTCTACGCAAGAGGGCATTGATTCTCGCCATAATTTCGTCGAAGGAAAATGGCTTGGTGACGTAGTCATCGACACCTTTATTAAGGAGTTCAACTTTGTCGGCAATTTCACTTCGCACAGTCACCATGAGGAGTGGCATGGTCTTACCACTTTCTCGGATTTCATGGCAAATCCGAAGGCCATCTTTGCCTGGCAGCATATAGTCTAAAATGACAATATCGTAGTCATTGGTGCGAGCAAGGAAGGAGCCTTGGATACCATCGCTACAACTATCAACCGCAAAGCACGCCATTTCAAGGTATGACGAGAGCATTGTGACAATTTCTGGATCATCTTCAATAATTAATATTCTCATATTGCTCGCATTATATGCTGACTTCAAAAATGTATTTCAGAAAGTGGGGATTGGTCTTGAGAAAAAATTGATAAAGATTTTAACTCGATTGTGTTTAATGAAAAACGCCTCATGAGAGGCGTTTGCGTACTATTTGCAGATGAAACCTTTAGTCGGTTCTTTGCTAAGATCAACTTCCTTGCCTCCAGTGTCGATGCAGGCAATCGTTCCAGTTGTTTCCGAAAGTGGCGCATACATGATGTAGGTAGTCGCACTGTCACGGCAGGTAAATGTTGCAAGGCTATTTGCAGTTGCGTCAGTAAAGGCTTGAGATTTGCAGAAATTTTTGTAGCTAAGTGATGCACCAGCGAAATAGTCTTCAGCAGCCTGTTGCAAACTCATAAGGTCAGCTTTCGCGCTTTCATCAAAGTGCTTATTCTCTGCGTCTTGGCTACTTTTCTCAATAAAAGCGTCAAATGGAAGACTTTCGGCAGGAGTATCAATACGAACTGGTGTATTCCAATCTTTCACTTGTATAGTCGCAGTTGCAATTTTGTCAGCAGCATTTAGCGTTGCGGTAATTTTGTATGGAAGCATGTCGCTTTGGCCAATCCAGGCTTCACCAGAAATGCTGCCGACAGTGTAACCAACATGGTAGAGGAGTACACCGTTTACTTTTTCAGGAGGGAAGTGTTGCGTGATGGTGAGCTTGCTGCCAGCATTTGTTGCGGCATCGGTGAGGTTACCATCCGCCATAATGGTATTTGCGAGTGGCAGTGAAAGCCATTCACCGCTATAGTTTGTCATAAGAGAAACATCTGGAATTTGGGTGAGTTTAATGAAAAGTGTTGTACCAACAAGTCGAAGAGATGCATCGGTAGTCAGTGTTCCAGCTGTCACCTTCGCAGTTGCGTCTACTGAAGCCTCGTTTTCAATGCTTGTTCCATATGTGCCATTGGCGTCGAGGTCAAAAACTGGAGAAAAACCTGGAAGCATGTTGAGGAGATTGTTGCTGTCACCAGTACCCGAGAGGTCAATGTGAGCTGTTGCTGTAAATGATGCACCGGTCGCTTTGTTGAATGCGGATGAAACACCACTACCGAATTTTGCTGAAGTCATGAGGTAGCCAGCGTAGTATGCATATGCTGCGCCACCAGAGAGGAGAATGAGGAAAATAATAACAGCAACAAAAGCTAAACGAGATTTTGATTTCTTTGGTTGAGAAATCATTACGGGCTGCTGAGAAAATGAGTGGTTAGTAAAAGAATGTTCAGCTATTGTTTGAGGATTCGTTGGCTGGAATGGATTTGAAGATTGTATTGGTTGTGTTGGTTGTGAAGATAAGACAGATGTCTTTTGGCGGTAAGCATCAAGTGCGCCAGCCAGATTTGGCTTTTGCATGAAGCCCATTTGCTGTTTTGGAGTAGAGGGCTGCGAAATAGGTTGCGTTGTTGGTTTCGTAAATGATTGTGTAGCTGGCTGGGTTGTTTGTAGGGGCTGCTGCACAGGTTGTTGCTGTATAGGCTGCTGAGTCTGGAAGGTGGTAGTGATAGGAGTAGTTGCTTGTGGTGTTTGTGGTGAAGCTGTTGGTGTAGCAAAGACAATGCGCTCTGCTTCTTCAATGTCCGCGATCTGCCAACCACTCTTAGTGAGCATGTCACGAGTTGTGTCGCGAGCGATGCCGCGACTAGATTCTGAGCGTATGTAATCGATAAGATCTTTATTGACCATAGAAAAAGTATATCACGCTTTTTTACTCGCGTGTCAGTGCTTGTGTGATTTTTTCTGCAAACATTTGCTTTTCACCTTCTGCGTATGTCGCTTCTGGTCGATGTTCACCAAAAATCTTTGCACCGCGATGTCGGGGAATGAGGTGAATGTGAAAGTGTGGTACCTCATCACCAGCAATTGCGACTTGAACATAGTCACAACCAAGTGCTTCTTTCATTGCGACAATGAGTTTCTTGGCTTTTGAAAACATTGAGCCCAGGAGCTCGTCCGGGACATCTTGAATCGATTCATATGGCTTTTTGCTCACAAAGAGCAGGTGTCCTTTAGTCACTGGCATAATATCCATGAATGCTATTGATTCTTCATCTTCATACACAATGGTTGAAGGAATATCACGGTCGATTATTTTCTCAAAAATGGTTTTATCTGACATACCTTTAGTATATGGTAAAATGACGTGGTGAAAAAGTGGGAAATCGCGCCGGACGTACCGGCGCATTTGTTACAGAAGTATAGCGACACTATGCGCAAAATGCTCTTTGCTCGTGGTATTGAGGATGAAGAAACAGCCGAGCATTTTCTTTTACCGAAATATGAAGATCTTGTCGATCCATACCTTTTCAAGGACATGGAAAAAGTTGTAGTAAGAATATGTGAAGCAATGGAAGCGCAAGAGACAATTGTCGTTTACAGCGACTATGACTGCGATGGTATTCCGGCTGCAACTATTATGTCCGATATGTTTGCCAAAATTGGCTATAGTAATGTCCGTTTCTATATTCCTCACCGACACGATGAAGGCTATGGTCTCCACATGGATGCTGTGCAGCGCTTTGTTGACGAAGGCGTAAAGCTCATCATTACATTTGATCTCGGTATTACTGCAGTTGAGGAAGTTGCCTATGCAATGTCGCATGGTGTTGACGTTATTATTACTGATCACCATTTGCCGCACGGCGATGCACCGCGGGCTTTTGCGATTATCAATCCGCATGTCGATGATACCTACCCAGAAAAAGTCCTTTGTGGCGCTGGTGTGTCCTTTAAACTTGCTCAAGCCTTTGTTAAGAAATACGGAACATACTTTTCAGTATCTGAAGGTTGGGAAAAATGGCTGCTCGACATGGCGGCGCTTGGTACATTGTCCGATATGGTGCCGATAAAAGGTGAGAATCGAATCATTTCTTACTACGGCATGAAAGTGCTCAAGAAAAATAAGCGTCCAGGTTTGCGTGCTCTGTTTTCAAAAATGAATATGGATACCACACACCTCACTGAATACGATCTCACCTTTATGGTAGCGCCACGTATCAATGCTGCATCTCGCATGGACAATCCGATTCGAGCGTTTGAGCTTCTTGCTGCCGACAATGACAGAACTGCCGTGGAGCTTGCTGAGCATCTCACCAATATTAATGACGAACGGAAATTACTAGTTGCACGTACGATGAAAGAAGCTAAAAGTCATTTGGCAAAACGACACAGCGAAAATGGGGAGAGTCCAGTTGTTGTTGTTGGTAGTACTGGCTGGAAGGCAGGTATTCTTGGCCTCGTTGCTGGCAAGCTTACTGATGAGCTCAAAAAACCAGTCTTTGTGTGGGGTATGGAGGAAGATGATGAACATATCAAAGGCTCGTGTCGATCTGATGGAAGTATAAATGTCGTTGATCTCATGGTGGCGAACCAGGAATATTTTGTGCAATTTGGTGGGCACACTGTTGCTGGCGGCTTTGTAGCAACTCGAGAAAAAATTCATTTTCTAGAAGAAGCGCTTACCAAAAGCTACCTAGAAATCACAAGTCAAAATACCCAAGAAGAAGGAGAGATAGTTGAAACAGCAAGCGACACTATTGTTCTCTCTACGCTTTCACTCGACAAAGTAAAGCCACATTTTATTGAAGAAATTGATCGCTGTGCACCATTTGGACTCGATAATCCAAAACCGATTTTCATGTTCCAAAATGTTCGCCTTGAAACAGTGAAGCAGTTTGGTAAAACTAAAGAGCATTTGGAGGTTCTTATGAGCGATCCTACTGGCACAAGCAAGGCTATTGCCTTTTTCAAAAGCGCAGCGGATTTTGCAATTGGAGAAGGTCAAACGGTAACGCTGATCGGCACGCTTGAAATGTCATACTTT
>CAYOEB010000003.1:4857-29234 GCA_964403005.1 uncultured Candidatus Saccharibacteria bacterium
GCTATATATCTCCACGGATGCTTTTTGAACTCTGACCAACCGAAGCCCAAGGCTTCTTTAATTGAAAATGATTTCATATGGACCTAGTTATATGCCAATCTTCACAATTTGGCAATGATATTGACACGGTGTCACTCTCCGGGTAGATTCAGACAAATACATCCAAAACTCCTTAAAACGAACCCCCATGATAGGACAACATTTATCACAAGATATTACCTTCTTGATAGAAGAAGCCGATATCGAAACGCTCAGGAATACCCGACAGCTGCTCTGCAGAGATAGCTTCGCAATGATTATACCGGATGTAGAGATGCCGGTTCGACTTGATTTGCATGTAGCAATTGTTCGTTATGATGACGACAACAAACATTCTCGAGTTGAAGTACATATGCCAAAAAACAAAGTACTTTTCAAAATGCTTGAGCAAGATTTCAAAGATTGGTTTGGGGCAAATGCAGCAGAAAAATACCCAAAAGGTATTGAGGTGAATAATAATTTTTCTCGCAGCATCATCTCTATTTACAGAGACATGCACCCGGCCGCCAAGGCTGCACGGGAGCAACTCAAGCTCGTCTTTGATCTATCTGAACCTACCGCGGACAGCAACGATGCTGAGCGTTCTTGAGTAGGCTCTACGAAGGGTTAAAGTGCTCAACAAAAGCAGGGTCAAAAAGCCCTGCTTTCTTATTTCTCCATATTTGTATAAAATGCCACCATGAGTGACGACAAGAAGATCATTATCTATACAGACGGCGCCTCTCGGGGTAATCCTGGGCCTGGTGGCTGGGGTGTTTCCGTGCAGCATCCAACTCATCGTGTCGTTGAGCTTGGTGGTGCGGAAGGTCACACGACAAACAATCGCATGGAGCTTACTGCGATTTTGAAAGCACTTGAGTATTGCAAAGAGCATCTTGGTAAAGCTGAAAAAATTGAAATCAATTCGGATTCATCATACGCACTGCAGGGTGTCACGAAATGGATTTATGGTTGGTTTAAAAATAATTGGCAAACCGCGGACGGACAACCCGTCGCAAACCAAGATCTTTGGGAGGCGATATACCAGCTCATTTGGTATTTCAAATCAAAGTGCGATATTCAGTTTAATAAAGTTGCTGGTCACGCTGGTGTGCTTGGTAACGAACGTGCTGATCTCATCGCAACCAAGTTTGCAGACGGTGAACGCATTTTGCTCTACGTTGGTGGTGGTCGTGACTACGATCGCATGCTCGGTAAAACGATTAAGCATAAAAAACTCGACGATATTGTGGGTGAAAAAAATGCTGAACTCATGCGCGAGAAGCGCGCTGAAAAGCGAGAACGTAGCATGACTCCAGCATATTCATATGTCTCAATGGTTGGTGGCATGATTGAAACGCATCGTACGTGGGCCGCATGTGAAGCTCGCGTCAAAGGCAAAAGTGGTGCACGTTTCAAAAAGGCATTGTCAGCTGAAGATGAAGCGAATATAATTCTCGAGTGGACTACGCGAAAGTAAGTTTCGTAGGCTGGCTCATCGGAATTCTGTTCGCCAGTATCTACACAAATAGTTTTCTCTATATGGTGCCGATTGTTGCCGCAGTCGGCATTTTTATTTGGACGAGAACGACAAAAATGCCAAATCGTGTATTGGTTGCGGTGATGCTCATGCTCGGCTTTGCCGCATGTGGCATGGTGTATTTTTCTCACCACGACCATCGTGTTGATAGTCTAATTGCGGCTCTGCCATTTGGCGAAAAGGTGACAATTGATGGCACAGTGACGACACCAAGCGAGGCCGCAAGTAATGGTAGCCAATTTGTCATCAAGGGAAGCTTAAGAAAAGGTAGTGAAGCAATAAAGTTTCAAGTGAGAGAAAGTGAGGGCAAAGACTATATGTACGGCGACGCTGTCCATGTTGCGGGATTACTTGAAGCACCAGAACCATTTGAAACGCAAAATGGCAGCATGTTCGACTATCAAAGCTACCTCAAAAAAGACGGTATTCTTGGCATTATTAAAGCCACGGTTGTTCAAAAGGAAATGGAGAATCTTGATGGCGAAATGGTACCTATTCACAAAGGCAATCCAATTGTTCGCGAGCTTTTCTCCTTTAATGCAAAACTTGAAGACACGATTAAAACACTCATTCCGGGTATGAAGGGAAGTCTGTCGAGCGGCATCTTACTCGGCGATAAGCAAATAACAAAAGAAAATCGTGATGCTTTTGTGACGACTGGCACAACGCACATTATCGCGCTCTCTGGTTACAATGTGAGCATTGTTTCAAATTTCTTTCGAGAGCTATTTTCATTTTTACCGCTCGTCGGCGCACTTTGTATGGGAGGACTTGCTATTGTCATTTTTCTCATTATGACCGGACTACAATCGAGCGCGGTTCGAGCAGGGATTATGGCGTGCATCATTCTCTTTGCAAAAGCAAAAGGTCGTGAAGCACACATTGGCATCGTCATTTTGCTTGCAGGAGTGGTAATGACAATCGTAAATCCATACACGCTTTTTTACGATGTCTCCGCACAGCTCTCATTTATAGCAACGCTCGGCATTGTCTACTTTGCGCCGACTGTGGCACACTGGTTTACCAAAGTTCCTGAGAAAAAAATCGGTTTACCACTTCGAGAAATGATTGGTGGCACTATTGGCACACAACTGTTCGTGCTACCGTTCATTCTTTGGAAAACAGGTACACTTTCTGTTGTGAGTCCGCTTACGAACATTCTCATCATGCCATTTGTGCCGTACCTTATGGCATGCACAGCAATCGTGGCTTGTGTGAGTCTGCTCTACATGCCACTCGCTGTGCCGTTTGCGTTTGTAGCGTCTATCATTGCTGGTCTCATTTTGGGCATTATCAAAATCTCAGCACAGATTCCATATGCTGCATTTACTTTTTCAGTGCCGTGGTGGGCAATGGCCGGAATGTATACATTCCTCATTATTCAATTTGAACCATTTAGTGAAAATACTAAGCAAAAAACTGTTCAGCAACTTTCCAATTGAGGTTTGCGAAAAAATCTTCAACGTACTGTTTTTTACCAGATGGTTGGTAGTCGGCAACAAATGAGTGCTCCCACATGTCGAGTGCAATGACTGGCGTCGTGTCTTGAAGTTGTCCAAGGTGTTGCTCGTCTACCCAGTGCATAAAGAGGTTGCCTTCTCGATCTTTTGAAAGCATTGCCCAGCCAACGCCACGAGTGAGCGCAAGTGCTTTAAAACGAACAATAAAAGTATCAACTGCACCCCAATTCTTTTTAATTGCTTCTTCGAGCGGACTTGCGGGCGTCATTGGTGCTGCGCCGCTTTCGAGAAGAGCAAAGTACTTTTCATGGTTTTTGATGCCGTTCCACTCAAACGAAAAACGGCGCATAAGTTCACCAAGAGCGTACGCATTTGTTTCAGTATCTTTTACGTACTCCTCAACTTTGGTGAGAATGGTATTGGCATTGTTGACGTAACCCTGGTAGAGCTTCATATGCTCTTCAATTGTTTTTGCGGAAATGCCCTTGAGCTCGGGGATTGCAAACGTTTTTGGGGTAAATGTATTCATGTCCCTATTATAGTCCAAATTCTTTGAGCATGTCTTCAAAAGGCTTGTTGAGGTAGGTAACGAGTAGAAAGGCCGGCAAGTAGATAATAGCAACAACTACGAAAAGGAGGCCACGAAAAAAGTAGCCCAAAAAAGTGCCAACATTGTCAAATGCCGGAGAAATGGCGTCTTTAATGCCGCCGACGATAGATTCAATAACTTCCATACGTTGCATACTACTCATTTACTCGCTCCATGCAAGCTCGTGTGCTAAAATGCGTCCATGGGAATTCAAACTTTTTTTGCGACAGTAAGTGATTCAATTATGGCCATTGGCTTGTGGTGGTTTCTCGGTCTCGTCATTGTCGACATTCTCTTGTGGAGACTTCACCCGGCGCTTGGCACAATTGGCGCGCTCATTATCCTCGCATACCTTCTTAACTTCTTTTAATTCTGGCTATGTTCAGCGTTGAAACATTTTCAACTCTCGGCCTCCTCGGTCTCGCTATTGCGATTTTTGCCGAAACTGGACTCCTAGTTGGGGTTGTCTTTCCAGGTGACAGTCTTATATTTTCGTTTGGCATTTTGGCGTCTATTGGTCGTATTTCATTTGTCGGCACAATAGTGGTGACGGCGATTGCTTCATACTTGGGCTACGAGGTTGCATACCTCATTGGTCGCAAATACGGCACGAAGTTTTTTGAGAAAAGTGATCATGGCCTTATTTCAACAAAGAATATGCGTCGTGCCGAATGGTACTACACTCGCTTTGGTGCACTCACAGTTCTTTTTTCTCGTTTTGTCCCTATACTCCGCACGCTCGCTGGCCCACTTGCCGGAGTGGGACGAATGCATCGCAAAACGTTCATCGTTTACAATGCAATTGGTGCTATTATTTGGCCGTCTGTAGTTGCGAGCATCGGCTACTTTTTTGGAGAACTTATTCCAAATCCGGATCGCTACATTATGCCAATTATCGTCATTGTTGTTGGACTCTCTATTCTCATGCCATTTTTCCTCAGCCTCTACCACCGTATCGTTAATAAGAAGTAACATGTATGCATATGACTCACTACGAACTCATTGATTCAGGAGATGGAGAAAAACTCGAACGCTTCGGTGGTATTGTCGTTCGTCGTCCTGATCCAGAAGTGCTCTGGCACAAGTCTGCTGACATACAAATCTGGCAAGCAGCAAACTTGAGCTTTGATCGTGTCGATTCCAAAACCGGTGTGTGGCACGGTAAGGTTCCAGAGAGTTGGGACATTGAGCATGGTGGTATTCATTTTCACATTCGCCCGACATCGTTTAAGCACGTTGGTATTTTTCCAGAGCAGGTTATCAATTGGAGTTTCATTGAAAAAACGATTGAAAAGACAATTGCCGATCGCGGTGAAGAGTATCATCCGAGCGTCCTCAATCTCTTCGCCTACACTGGTGGTGCAACAATTGCAGCAGCCAAAGCTGGAGCACAGGTCACTCATGTCGACGCGTCAAAACCAGTTATTGAGTGGGCCAAAGAAAATGCGGCACTCAATGGTCTTGTTGATGCACCAATTCGCTACATAGTCGATGATGCGCTCGCATTTGCGAAGCGTGAGGTAAAACGCGGCAAAAAGTACGATGGCATTATTATGGACCCACCGGCATTTGGTCGTGGTCCCGATGGTGAAACGTGGAAAATAGAAGAGCATTTCTTGGAACTCTTTGATGCTTGCCTTGAACTTATAAATGAAGAAGATGGCGGACCACTCTTTTTTATTATTTCTGGTTACGCATCTGGTTACTCAGCGCTCGCGTTTGGTAACGCACTCAAAGTGCTCGAAGAAAAGTATGGCGGGGGAGTTGAGACCCTTGAACTTATCTTGAAAGAGTCTTCATCTCGCTATGCTAGTCTTCCAGCGGGTGTGACTGCTCGTTGGAGTAAGTAACTACTTTACATGAATAACAACGATTTCTGGATTGGTTCCAAGTCGTAGTGGTGACATTGCTGTACCAACGCCGCAGGTCGTAATTGCTGTGCTCGTAATACTATTGCCGCTACTATCTTTTTCATCGAGAGTGTTTACTCCGTAAGTAAACTCTTTGTAGATACTTTTGACAACCAAGTTGATTGGGAAAAACTGGCCGCAGTGGGTGTGTCCTGAGACAATAAGTGACACGCCTGATTCCATAAGTGCTTTGGCATTTTTAGGATCATGGAGGAGCGCAATTGTCGGTTGTGTTTTTTCACTATTCGTTGTTCCAAGAATAGAGCGGAATCTTGCCTGGGCCGCTTCTTTTGATTCAATTTTGTAATCGAGTCCAACAATTGTCGTACCATTGATTTCTTTGGCTGAATCAATGAGTGTAGTCACCAGCGGCTTAACCGCAGGGTAAAACTTTTCAGGTTCGCGATTGTAGCCTTCGTGGTTGCCAGGAGTATAGACGACACCGTATGTCGATTTGATATTTGCGAGCGGTGAAAGTCCACGAGCATAGTTGAATACTGGTCCATCGATGATATCTCCAGCTATGAGGACGAGATCTGGCTGAAGTGCATTTACTTGTCCTACAACTTTTTTCATAAATGACTGACTACGAACAACTCCAAGGTGTGTGTCGGAAATGAGAATAATATTTTTACCACTCCACATTGGCGATAGAGCAGGTGCGTCAATTGTGTAGTTCACAACTCTTGGCATTGTCGCGTTCACAATTCCATAAGTCACGAAACCAGCGGCGATCACAATACCACCGAGCATAAGTGTGCGGAGCGTTGTTGTATCGTGGCTGTGGCCACTCGCGAGGCTTACCCATTTGACGATGTAGACAAGCGCAGTTGCCAGAAAAATGTAGAGAAGTGTTGGCAACCATGTAACTGAAATGACGTAAAAAAGAGAGTTGATTTTACTGTACGTGAAATTGCCGATAACCATTGTCGCAATGAGTACAACCGGCAAGAGGGTAAGTGCCCAGCCGACAATCTGTCGCATGAGTGGTGTCTTAATAATGCCAAGCGAAACAGTTGTTTTAAAAATGATTGCTGATGAAATAGCAATAAGTCCCAAAAGAGTTGTCGCAATAAATATAAATCCGATTTTCATGTTCTACAGTATACGGTGCATGAGAAAGGAGGGCGATTGATTTTAAATATAAATTATGGTATAATACAAAGGACAAATACATATAACAGATGAATACAGTCATGATGGTTTCAGGTCAGCATGCTGCAACTCAAGTAAGCAGCTACATTATTCTCATGGTAGCTGGTTGGGTAATTGCAATTGGGGGAATGTACGGACTGCTTTGGACGGTCGCATGCCTTGCAGATGGAGTTGCACCTGAGTATGTGCACATGATAAAAAAGGCTTATTTTAAATTACTACCGTTTGTTCGGTGGTAATTTTTTTGCAGTTAAATATTTTTTAAACCCTTCTTTTTCTGATAAAATACGTGAGTTATGAAAAGGAGCCATTGGTTTCTGTTTTTGACTATATTCATCGACATGCTCGGTGTTGGTATTCTCATCCCGATTTTGCCGCAGCTCCTGGGTGTGCCTGAGTCACAATACTTTCTTCTTGACCCATCAAAAGCCGATCTCGGACTCATTTACTTGGGTCTTTTGACAGCGAGCTACCCACTGGCCATCTTTTTCGCTTCACCAATCTTGGGCGCGCTTTCGGATAAGTATGGACGTCGTCCAATTCTCCTCATTTCGATTTTAGGTACGGCAATTTCATATTTCGTTTTTGGTTTTGCGATTATTATGAAAAATATTCCGCTCCTCTTTGCGTCGCGTATTCTTGATGGTATTACTGGTGGTAATATTGCCGTTGCTCAGGCCGCAGTTGCCGATACCACAGAAGCCAAAGATCGAGTTCGTATTTTTGGTGTCATGGGTGCGATTTGGGGAATTGGCTTTGTACTCGGTCCGTACATTGGCGGCAAGCTCACCAACCATGAACTCGTATCGTGGTTCTCATCATCCACGCCATTTTTCTTTGCAGCAATTATTTCGCTCATCAATGTCATTTCAATTTACTACTTCTTTAAGGAGACAAACCCAAGACTTCAGGAAGAGCGTACTATTGATTTCTTTGGTGCAATCAAAAATTTGGTAAAAGCCCGTTCGTACTCAACGCTCCGTAATCTTTTCCTAGTATCGTTTATCTTTACCGCTGGCTTTTCTTTTTTCACCTCATTTTTCAATGTGTACGTTTCGCGTAAATTCCACTTTACCGCCAATGACGTTGGTAACTTCTTTGGTTTTGTCGGTATCTGCATTATTTTCACGCAGCTTGTCATTGTGCCGGCAATATCGCGCCGCTATGCTGATTGGAAAACACTTCGCTACGCATACATTTTCACTGCTATTGGTCTTGGCCTTACGCTCTTTGCCAAATCTCCGCTTGCGCTCTACTTGCTCATTTTTCCATTTGCTGTGCCAAATGGCTTACAATCATCAAACTATTCGTCACTCCTTACTCGCACTGCACGTGAAGAAGATCGTGGTGAGGTGCTTGGTATCAATACTTCAATTATTGCAATTGGGCAAGCAATACCACCACTCCTTGCTGGCGCAATTGCTGCGCTCTTTGCGCCGTGGACTCCTATTGCTATTGCCGCGGTCTTGATTTTTGTCGCAGGCATTGTCTTTCGTCGCACCTCTGCCGTTCATACATAAAGTGCGCTATACTTTATCCGTTACTCATTTAGAAAAAGCATATGAAGAAAACATTCGTTTCAATTTTATTAATCGTGGCCGTCATTGTCGTTGGCTGGCTGCTCATGAAATCAACAAAAAATTCTACAGGTATGAATGACAACCAACAGGGTGTATACGAAAATATTTTGGCAGATGGCAAGCTCAAGGTCGCAACACTCGTCGAGGGAACAGGTGCCGAATCAAAAATCGGCGACAAAGTGACCGTAAACTATACCGGCACACTTGAAAATGGTACAGCTTTTGATTCAAACGTTGATCCAGCATTTGGTCACGTTGAACCATTTAGCTTTACGCTTGGTCAAGGTCGCGTTATCCAGGGTTGGGAACTCGGTGTCCTCGGTATGAAGGTTGGTGAAAAGCGCCGCCTCACGATTGCGCCAGAACTTGGCTACGGCAGTGCTGATCTTGGTAAAATTCCACCAAATGCAACGCTCATTTTTGAAGTTGAGCTTACGGCAATCAACTAACAATATGTTTGCAACAAATGGTGACGTCAATCGTCACCATTTGTATTACAAGGTAAAATACTGCATATGATTAATGATATTCAAAAAAAGAGAATAGCGAGTGGTCTTTTTATGCTCCTCAGTATTCTCTCTGTGTACTTTATTATTAAAGTCGTCAATGAAATTCGCGCAGGTCAGTACATTGGTACCAAAGATACACCAAGCACAATTACGGTGACTGGTGATGGTGATGTGTACGCGACTGCGGATATTGCGACACTTTCATTTACTGCTCGCGGCACAGGCGCGACGGTAAAAGCTGCTCAGGAAAAAGAATCGACAGTCGTGAATGCTGCAATTGACTACCTCAAGGGAAAGGGAATTGATGCGAAAGATATTAAAACAAGCGCATACAACCTCCAGCCACAGTATGACTATGGCACATGTGCAAATGGCTACTGTCCGATGCGTATGTCAAAAATCATTGGCTACGATGCGAGTCAGTCAGTCGATGTTAAAATTCGTAATATAGACACTGTTGGCGACATACTCACTGGTCTTGGTAGCGCCGGCATCACTGAAATCTCGGGTCCAAACCTTACGATTGAAGATGAAGACAAGCTCAAAGACAATGCTCGCGAAATCGCAATTAAAGAAGCTCGTCAAAAAGCTGATAAACTCGCACGTGATCTCGGTGTCGACATTGTTCGCGTGACCAGTTTCCAGGAATCATCTGGTGGCTACTACCCAATGGCGTACGCTAAAGACGCATCTCTACAGTCGGCTGGTAGCGCACCGAGCGCAACACCAGCTGTTCCAGCAGGGGAAAATAAGATCACTGTAAGCGTGACCGTGACGTACGAAATTCGTTAAGCGAAGTACGGCACTCTTGTGTAAATAAAAAGCCGCCTTACAGGGCGGTTTTTTTGTTGGTGGCAGATCAAGAGTAGCGTATTACTCCAATCGCACAAAGCAATTCCGCATATATATTATTAAATGTCAAGATTTACATTATTTTCTCCAGAGGCATACTAAACGCATATGAAGAAGTCATTAGTATTTAGCCTCTTCTTATGTGCTGCGTTTTTACTCGTAGCCATTCTTTATTCACCAGTCGTTAAAGCAGAATACCAGAGGCCTTTCTGCCCGATTGATTGCTCTGTTTATGTTTCTGATAGTGGAAGTGTGCTTTTGGCACCATTGCCAGATAATGGCCAGACAATGCCAGGAAAAGTCTTTTTGAGAGAAAAGGTCTATGTTCTTGCGCAAATCGACACTGAAACATCGCGCGCAATCGTCAAAAAAAATTGCAGCAAAGAGTGTACTATTTACAAAGTTGATGGAAGTCAGGCGGTTGCTTCGTATCGAGCAACAGTACAATAGTCTCGTTTTAAGTAGAGACTGCTCCATAAAAAACCACCCGAAAGGGTGGTTTTTTATCCCTTTGACACTGACGCCCAATTGAGATATTATATACATACAGCGTCCTTCGGGGCGGCTTTTTAGTAAGAGAAACAAATCATATGAAAGTCATCGACTATATCAAATCAACAAAAGAAGAGATGAAGCAGGTTAAATGGCCAAGTCGCAACGAGGTGGTAATTTCAACACTTGCCGTCATCGCAATTTCGGTCGGTGTCGCATACTTCCTTTGGGCATTCGACACACTCTTTAGCTTCGGTTTGGGAAAACTCCTTTCGCTCTAGTTATTTATTATTAGTAGTTACGTCCACTAACTTTTTACATTTGTATGGCAAAACAAGATACAACAGGACAGCGACATTGGTATGCGATCCACACGTACTCAGGCTATGAAAATGCGGTGATGAGAAACCTCAGGCAGCGTATTGATTCACTTGGTATGGAAGACCGTATCTTCAACGTCATTGTTCCAGTTGAAAAGAAAATCAAAATTAAGGCCGGCAAGCGCGTTGAACAGGAAGAAAAAATCTACCCTGGCTACGTACTCGTCGACATGATAGTAACTGACGATTCTTGGTTTGTCGTACGAAACACTCCACGTGTCACTGGTTTCGTTGGTGCTGGTGTCAATCCGGTTCCGCTTTCGCAAGGTGAAATTGACATGCTCTTTTCTCGCATGGGCGATCAGTCTGTCACACACAATATCGATCTTGTTGTTGGCGAAACGGTTATGATTGCTGACGGTCCGTTTAAGGAGCTCGAAGGTAAAATCTCAGCTGTCGACACTGATCGTGGTAAGGTTCGCGTACTCGTCTCAATGTTCGGTCGCGAAACTCCAGTTGAGCTCGACTTCTTGCAGGTGAAGAAACTCTAACCCTCCTTTTTCCAGGAATTGACGAGAAGCCCAATTTCCGGTAATATCCAAGTGCTTCAAGGTTTACGTTTTCCTCAAAAACGTAGCAATTTTTCAATCAATTATGGCCAAAAAAATCATCAAAAACGTAAAGGTGTTGGCACCGGCGGGTAGAGCTACCCCAGCGCCACCACTCGGTCCTGCTCTCGGTCAGGCGGGCGTGAACATCGGCGATTTCGTCCAGAAATTCAACGCAGCGAGCCAGGAGTGGATGGGTGAGACTGTCGGCGTGAAGATTTTCGTTTACGAAGATCGTACCTACGATTTTGTCGTCAAAACACCAATTACTTCAGCCCTCATCTTCAAGGCAGCTGGCATTGAAAAGGGTTCGGGTAAGCCGAACATTTCAAAGTCAGGTAAAATCACACGAGCACAGCTTCGTGAGATTGCTGAAAAGAAGATGCGTGACCTCAACGCTAACGACATTGAAGCAGCAATGAAGATTGTCGAAGGCACAGCACGCAATGCAGGCGTTCAAGTTATCGACTAGTATCGACCAATAAAAAAAGCCGTCCCAAGGGGCGGCTTTTTTGTGGCTGGTTTAGCATTTACTTTCTCCATTTCTCGATGGTAATAAATGCATATTCAAGTCCTGATTTTTCATCAATTGCTTCAAGTCGGTTTACTATCTCACCGAGGTGTGACCAAACAGGGAAGAAGGTATCAGCATTTTTGTCACTTTTTACCAAGGTGAGTTCAAGCTTATCAAATAAGCCTTTCTCAATTGCTTCTTTGTAGATTTCTCCGCCGCCTGCAATGCTAACGACTTCACTTAGTTCTTGTGCAACTCGCAGAGCTTCTTCAAGTGAATGAGCTCGAATCTCATTCTGGGGTGTCGGATAGTCTTCGTTGCGAGTAATGATAATCGCTTGGCGTCCAGAAAGTGGTTTGAACTTTTCAGGAATTGAATCGTATGTTTTACGTCCCATAATGACAGGCTGATTTGGGACTCTTGTAGTGAGCTGAACAAATCGCTTCATGTCTTCAGGAATTCTAAAGAGCAATCTATTATCTTTGCCCAGGCCGTTATCTTTGAGTTGGATAGCAGCAATAATTGTTATTCCCATTGTCGATAGTATTTGATTGTTTAATCAAAGCTACCACGTGTTTCTGAGAATGTAAAACAACACCTATTTCAAAATTGTAGCGAGCAAATTGTCGGTTTTAGCGAGGAGTTCTTCAATTGTGCCATTATTTTCAAGTACGTAGTCAGCCTGAGCGACGAGATCATTGATGTAGATTTCAGTCTCAGCATTGTCGAGCACTGCAAATTGTTCTTTGGTAACGGCGCTGTCATTTTTTTCTCGATTGCGGCTGAGCATTGATTGGTAGCGACCCTCATCGTCCCTTGTCACGGCAACCATGACAATGCTCTTGCGGGGGAAAGCAGCAATGTCGGCACTGCGGCGAATTGGATCAAGTACGACAATATGTTCTGTTTGCGTTTCGGCAATACCTTTTACGGCCTTCGAAAAAACATCTTCACCAAATCCGGTTCGAATAGCGAGTGAAAGCTTTTGTAGATTTTCACGCGTGACGTCTTGGTGGAGGATGCGAAGTATTTCGCGCATTGGATTTGAAAAGCTGAGTACAGCAGCATTGTATTTTTCGGCAAGGTAGTCAGACATTGTTCCTTTGCCCGCACAGATACGACCAACGAGCGCAATGATTACCTTGTCATTTGTTTTATTATTTTCCATATGTCATTTCTGAGCCATCGAGAAATACGATTTCTATACCAGCACATGCAAACATTTCTTCAGATTCTTTGCCTCGGTGGTAGCGTTTCTCACAGACAACTTTACTTATACCTCCAGTAATAATCATTTTGGCGCAAGTTGCGCATGGTGTCATGGTGCAGTAGAGTGTGCCGCCATTGATTGCCACGCCAAATTTCGCTGCTTGAACAATTGCATTTTGTTCGGCATGGGTTGTGCGCTGGCAGTGTTCACTCACACTACCATCTTCGTGGGTGATCGTTTTCATCTGGTGGCCAACTTCGTCGCAGTGGGGAAGTCCTTTTGGTGCGCCCACGTAGCCTGTGACAAGAATTTGTTTGTCGCGGGTAATAACACAACCAGAGCGACCTCGGTCGCAAGTCGCGCGTAGCGCCACCGTCTTAGTAATTTCCATAAAGTAGTGATCCCAGCTCGGTCGTTGGTGGTTTTCGTTTTCCATGTGGCGAGTATAGCATTTGGAAAATAAAAAAGCAGTACGTACTGTACTGCTTTTTGGCATTTAGACCGCAATATCTGCTTTGATACTTGGGTGCGGATTGTAACCCTCAAGACAGAAATCTTCATATTTGAAATCAAAAATATTCATCACCTCAGGATTGAGCTTGAGCGTTGGCATCGGGCGAATATCTGTCATTCGGCTAAGTTGGAGCTCAACTTGTTTGAAATGGTTGTGGTAAATGTGAATATCACCACCAGTCCAAATAAATGTTCCAAGTGATAGCTTAGTAACTTGGGCTATCATCTGTGTGAGTGCCGCGTACGAAGCAATATTAAATGGCACACCGAGAAACATATCAGCACTACGCTGGTAGAGTTGGCAGGAAAGTTTGCCATTGCCAACATACAATTGGAATAAACAGTGACATGGGGGCAGTTTCATCTTACCGATTTCACTAACGTTCCAAGCACTCACGATAATTCGTCGCGAGCCGGGATTGTCTTTGACGAGGTTAACTGCATTTGTAATTTGGTCATATTCAACACCGTCTCTGCCTATCCATCTACGCCATTGTGATCCATACACTGGGCCGAGTTCGCCATTTTGATCAGCCCACTCATCCCAAATAGTTACACCGTTGTCATTGAGATATTTGATGTTGGTATCTCCTTTGATAAACCAGAGGAGTTCGTGAAAAACTGAACGCACGTGAACTTTCTTTGTTGTGAGGAGGGGAAAACCCTCATTGAGATCAAAACGCATCTGATGCCCAAATACGCTTCGTGTACCTGTGCCCGTACGGTCTGTTTTGTCGATGCCATCATTCATGACATGCTGTAAGAGGTCGCCGTAGAGCACATCGCAGTGCTTTGCATTTGGCCTAAATCTGTCTGTTTTGGTATTGTTCATTTTATTATGTTAAAGGTTTCTTTTGTAAGACTACCGTTTCCACACAGGCTGTCAATAAAATAAAAAGACCCGACGTTCGGGTCTTTTTCAGGTCCTCTTTTTCCTTGTCCCCCAGTTATTTATTTTTCATAAGAATGAGTGCGAAAACTGCATAGTTAATGATGTCCTGGTAGTTGGCAGCAACACCCTCGCTTGCGATTGTCTCTCCTTTATTATCCTCAATTTGTTTTATGCGGAGAAGCTTCATGAGAATGAGGTCAGTCATTGAGCTTACTCGCATTGAACGCCAGGCTTCGCCATAGTCATGATTTTTTGAATGCATGAGCTCTTTTGCTCGAGCAATTTCATCGTCGTACATCACGAGGCATTCTTCATTGGAAAATTGACTCGTGGAGCTGTTCCAAATCTGTATGAGCGCGATGGTCGCGTAGTTGATGATACCAATGAATTCGCCATCAATACCCTCATCTATTTTTTGTCGGCCACTTTCTTGAATTGACCGAATTCGCTGAGCCTTAATATAGATTTTGTCGGTGAGCGAAGAAAGTCGTAGGATTTGCCAAGACGGGCCATAGTCAACCAGTTTCTTAGAAAAAAGTTCACGTGCTGCACTAATTACTTGATTGTATTCCGCATCAGTTTTTTTCTGCGCATCTTCGATTGCTGTCATTGTCTTTAGTTTTAGTTCATTTGCCATAGATTATACGGAGAAGGGTATGAGGTCAAATCCATGTGCAGTTTTTTTGTGGTGTGCTACTATAACCGCGTGGAAATAAAGGTAAAAAAACTCAAAACTGAGGCTCAATTACCCGTATTTGCTCACGTAACCGATGCCGGGGCTGACCTATTTGCAGCTGAGCAGGTTACTATTTCTGCGCACAGTAGGGGTGTTGTGTCGACTGGTATTGCTGTCGAAATTCCCGAAGGTTACGCCGGCCTCATCTGGGATAAAAGCGGCCTAGCAACCAAAAATGGAATCACTACTATTGCTGGCGTCATCGATGCCGGGTATCGTGGCGAAATCGGCGTTGCGATTTCGAACATTTCCAATGAAGACTATACATTTGCTGTTGGCGACAAAGTTGCGCAAATGCTTTTCCAAAAAATAGAGCAAATTGATTTTAGTGAAGCTGCTATACTACATGAGTCTTCACGAAATGAAGCCGGTTTTGGTAGTACAGGAAAGTAGTAAATCGAGATCAGGCCACAATCAATTTTTAATCAAATGAAAGAAAAACTCCAAACATATTTAGAAGAAATAATGCTGAAGTGCGGCTACATGGTTGGCAAACCTGAAGTCGTCTACCCAAAAGAAGATGGTCATGCTGATTACATGTCATCGACCGCGCTTGCAATTGCAAAGCAGTACGGTAAATCACCGCGCGATATTGCAAACGCAATTGTTGAAGAAATGCAGCATGCGCTCCCTCCATTTATCAAATCAGTTGAAGTTGCAGGTCCTGGTTTTATCAACTTCAACCTTTCTCGTGAATACTTCACTGGTATTTTGGAATTCATTCTCCGCGATGGCGAACGTTTTGGTAAGAGTGATCTCTTTGATACCAAAACGGTTGTTGTTGAATACACGCAACCAAACCCATTTAAGCCTTTTCATATTGGACACCTTATGTCGAATGCAATCGGCGAATCGATTGCGCGACTCATTGATTTTCATGGCGGCAATGTTGTTCGTGCCAACTACCAGGGCGATATTGGTGCGCATGTTGCAAAAGCTATCTATGGTATAGAAAAGCGCGGTGAAGGAATTGTTGGTAAAAGCGCGAGTGAAAAGGCAATCTATATTGGCGAGTGCTACGCGTACGGCAGCGCACTCTATGAAGATGACCTAAAAGCCAAGGCAGAAATTGATGAACTTAATAAAGAGCTTTATGAAGGCAATTCGCGTTACAAGGCTATGTATGATGAAGGTCGTCGCGTGACACTCGAAGCATTTGAAGTAATTTACAAAACACTTGGTACGTCATTTGATAAGTACTACTTTGAGTCTGAGCTTGCTCCAAAGGGTATTGAGCTTGTTCGCGAATACATGCAAAAAGGTATTTTTGAAGAGTCAGAAGGGGCGATTGTGTTTCGTGCAGAGCGTTTCAATCCAAAACTTCATACACGTGTTTTCATCACTGGAAGTGGTTTGCCACTCTACGATGCCAAAGAAATCGCGCTTACGGTGACCAAGTTTGCTGAACTTGAACCAGATCTCTCTATTGTAACTACCGCAGTTGAACAAAAAGACTATATGGAAGTTGTGACTGAAGCTATTCGGCAGATGTTTCCTCGCGAGAATTACGCAGCACGTATGGAGCACATCAATCATGGCATGATGCGTTTCGCGACAGGAAAAATGTCATCACGTCGTGGCAATGTGATCACTGGTGAGTCACTCATTCGCGATGCAAAAGACGCTATTATGGAAATAGTTAAAGAGCGCGACTTTAACGATGAAGAAAAAAGGGAAGTCGCTGAAGCAGTGGGTGTTGCCGCAATCAAATACTCGATTTTGCGTTCAGGTCTCGGTACTGATATCATTTTCGATTTTGAAAAATCAATTTCATTTGACGGTGATTCTGGGCCATACATCCAGTACACTGCAACTCGCGCCCGTGCAGTTTGTCGCAAGGCCGAAGCTTCTGGGCTCACGCCAAGCCTTCAGCATCCTACTGATTCAACACTCGCAATTGAGCGTTTACTTGAGCGTTTTCCTGCTGCTGCTTACCGCGCAGTTGAGGCGCGCGAGCCACACCATATTGCGACGTACCTCATTGAGCTCGCTGGTGCGTTCAATTCATTCTATGCCAAAGAGCAAATTGTTGAAGAGGGTGATCCGACGAGCAGTTACAAAGTTGCCATTGCGGAAGCTGTCGCTATTGTTCTCGCAAAAGGTCTCTACCTTCTCGGCATTAAAGTACCGGCAAAAATGTAGTTTGCTACCGACCACCTACCTGCACTACCTCCTTCGTGGAGGTATTTGACATTACAGGCTTTTGTAGTATGATGAAAGCCAACTCCAAAATTCTTTAATATGAATCCATACGAAAAACACGAACAAACTATTCGCGAACATGTTCGCACGATCTGTAACCAAGTAGCTGTTCCGGGTCATGAACCACAAAAAGCTGTCTATAAGATGACCGGTCATCCAGCCTGGAAACAATTACTCGAAAGCGCACTTGCAACAAACGAAATTGAAGGTATTGATTTCTATCGTTCCTACAAGGCTGAAGACGCAATTGTGCTCATGCCGAGATTCATCAAAGGTTTTCCTGAAACCTACTTCACGGGTAATGTAGAAAAAGTACGTGAACGCGTCGCGCACATTACGTTTAAGCATCGTTCGCACTGGACACGCGCACACTTCAATGAAGTGAATAAGATTTTCCTGGCGTCAGAAGATATGCTCAAGGATTGTCTTGAACTCTTTGAAGACATGCTCAAAGATAAAGACAAAGTTATTTTGGTATCTGGTCCAATCAGTACTGGTGGCTACGGCGATCGCACTCAAAATCTCAAGGTGTTCCATGATGCAATTGTTGACCTCAGTCTCGGAGAAAAAATGGTGCTCAATACGCTGCCAATCCAGCACATCTTTGCTGAATTTGCTCGCAAGAAGCATGCAGAAGGATGGAGTAGTGAAAAAATTGGCGACACTATCCTGGAGGAATATTACTTTGTACTTATGGAAAAGTATGTTGACCTCGTTTCTCAGCTTCCGCGCTGGAAAAGTTCTTATGGCGCGGTAAAGGAGCATCGCAAAGCTGTTGAGCTTGCAATAAAATGCAAGCTGTATAAACCGTCAAAAAAGATACACAATGTTGTGTATTTGCTTTCGTAAAGAAAACATCTGTTCTTAGGCCCTGTAGAAATACAGGGCTTTTTATTATCCAAGCTGACCGATTGTACGTAGTATGTGCGGTCATCCTTGCAAAAACAGATTTTTGTCATATAGTTAGCTCACCAGCACTGAAGAGGCTTGTGCCAAAAGCACGAGGATCACCTCTGAGCTCCGGAAAGAAATTGGAGAAGCGAGCGACTTTGCCCAGCTTCTGCAAGAGTAGACTTCGGCGGGTTGCCCGTCACAGCAATAGATGAGAAGCGCACAGTATACGCACGATATGTATTGATACCAACATATATTGATGCCAAGACAAATGCGCGAAAAACAAGGTGGTACCGCGTGCCGGCGGCGCAGCAATGCGCAGCACAACGAAGCTCGCCCTTGGATAATGACTTTTTGTCGTTATTCGTGGGCGAGTTTTCTTTTGTATAGAAATTTTATTTAAAACTAATCACAAATTGATTTGAAGGTGCATATGGAAAAGACTAAAGACACAGCAAAGAAATCGACACAAGCTGAGAGGGAAGAAAAAATCCTGGCTTTTTGGCGACGAGAAAATATGTTTCAAAAATCACTTCTCAAAGATTCGCCAAAAGGAAATTACGTTTTTTACGATGGTCCTCCATTTGCAACAGGTCTCCCGCACTACGGTCACATTCTCGGAAGTACTGCGAAAGATGTTGTTGGTCGTTACAAAACGATGCAAGGGTACCACGTGCCGCGTCGCTGGGGTTGGGATTGTCATGGTCTACCAATCGAAAACATAGTTGAAAAAACACTCGGTATTTCTGGCCGCAAAGAAATTGAAGCGTACGGTATTGAAAATTTTACTGAAACTGCGCGAAGTAAAGTTTCAACGTACGTGGCTGAATGGAAAAAAACTGTCGATCGTATCGGTCGCTGGGTTGATTTTGATAATGGTTACAAGACAATGGACAATACGTTTATTGAATCTGTGTGGTGGGCGCTTTCTGAACTCAATAAAAAAGGTCTTGTGTACGAAGGTGTACGCGTGCTCGCATACTGTCCTCGCTGCGAAACACCGATTGCCAACTCTGAAATTGCGATGGACAACAGCTACAAAGACATCACTGACATTTCTGCGTACGTTAAATTCGCATTTGTTGATGAACCAAAAACGTATATGGTTGCATGGACCACAACACCGTGGACTCTTCCAGGTAACGTTGCGCTCGCAGTCAATCCAGATTTTGAGTACGTCAAAATAAAAATTGAAGAAGCGACGTACATTCTCGCCAAAGATCGTTTGTCGGTTGTAAAACCTGCATATGAAATTGTAGGGGAAGTAAAAGGCAACGAACTTGTTGGTAAAAAGTACGAACCAGTTTTTGATTACTATCAGCACGATGAAAATATTTCTGGCGCAAAAGCTCCAGGTGAAGGCAAAAAAACATGGACCATCGTCGCAGCTGATTTTGTCACGCTCGATGCCGGTACTGGTATTGTCCACATTGCGCCAGCATTTGGTGAAGACGACATGAATCTCGCTAAAAAAGAAAATCTCCCGTGGATTATTCATGTCACACCAACTGGAAAATTCAAAGATGAAGTCACACATTTTGCAGGACAGTATGTAAAACCAAAAGACAATCACCAAGCAGGTGATATTGAGATAATTAAATACCTCGCGCACAACCACTATCTTTTTGAAAAAGAAAAAATCATGCACTCGTATCCGCACTGCTACCGCTGTGATACTCCACTCTACTACTACGCATTACCGTCATGGTTTGTGAATATTCAGAAAATAAAGGCTGACCTCATTGAACATGCCAAAGAAATGAATTGGGTGCCAGCACACCTTAAAAACGGACGCTTTGGTTCGATTCTTGAAAGTGCGCCGGACTGGACTATTTCACGTAATCGTTACTGGGCATCTCCTTTGCCGATTTGGAAAAATCAAAAAGGCGACACGATGTTTATTGGCTCACTCGCTGAGCTCAGAGAAAAAACTAAAAAATCTGGCAATACGTACTTTGTCATGCGACACGGCGAGACTGATAGTAATCTCAAAAATCTTGTCTCTGACGAAATTACAGAATCAGCTGAACTTACTGAAAGTGGCAAAAAAGTTGTCGCTGAATCTGCAGCAAACCTTAAAAAAGAAACGGAACTCGACTACATTATCTATTCTCCATTTGCTCGAACCAAAAATACGGCGATTGAAGTTGCTAAGGTTTTTGGTCTGTCTGACGATGCGCTAATTGAAGACGCTCGTCTTGGCGAAATGTATTTGGGTAAAACCTACAATGGCAAAACCTGGGATGATTTTCATGCAGCATTTCCAAAGACAATGGAATTTTATCGAAAAGCACCAGAGGGTGGCGAGTCATACGCTGGCCTTCGCAAGCGCATGCTCTCATTTATTTTTGATATTGAACATAAATATCAAAATAAAAAAATTCTTATCGTGACGCACGGTGGTCCAGCGTGGTCGCTTGAAACGGGTGTCAATAGGTACACGCCAGAAGCATGCTTTGATATTCTTTGTAAGTCACCAAATTACTGTTACTATAAAAATGCCGAATATAAAAAGCTAGATTTCGTGCCATACCCACATACTGCTGATTTCGAACTCGATTTCCATCGCCCATACATTGATGCCGTGACACTTGTTGATGAACAAGGGGGAGAGTATACCCGAATTCCAGAAGTGATCGACTGTTGGTTTGAGTCTGGTTCAATGCCATTTGCACAAGATCACCACCCGTTTGATCGTCCAAATTGGAACATAGAAAATTTCCCAGCTGGTTTTGTGGCTGAGTACATTGCTCAGACTCGCACATGGTTTTACTACTCGCACGTCATTTCAACTGTACTCTTTGGTCGTGCGCCATTTGAACATGTGGTGACGACTGGAACACTCCAGGCAGAAGATGGTCAGAAAATGTCGAAGTCAAAAAATAATTTCCCTGACCCATGGATTTTGTTTGATAAGTATGGCGTAGATGCGCTCCGTATCTATTTGATGTCGAGTCCTCTGATGAAAGGTGAGGATGCAAACTTTTCTGAAAAAAGTGTTGATGATATTAGTAAGAAACTCATTGGTCGCTTGTATAACGTGATCACATTCTATGAACTCTACCGCGATACAAATGTTGAAAGTGCAAAAACACCAACTTCAATCAATGTGCTTGATGCTTGGATTATGTCGCGCCTCAATCAGCTCGTGAGTGATATTACCAAAGGCATGGAGGCGTATGATATTGTTGAAGCTGTTCGACCATTTGATTTGTTTGTCGACGATCTTTCTACTTGGTATTTGCGTCGTTCTCGAGAGCGAATTAAAGATGGCGATACTGATGCAAAAGCAACTCTTTATTATGTTCTCACAACGCTCGCAAAACTTCTTGCGCCGTTCGCACCATTTGCGGCCGAAGATATTTGGCAAAAACTCAAAACTGAAAATGGTGTCGAAAGCGTGCACCTTGCCGATTGGCCAAATGATACGGCAGTAAACCAAGCTGTGCTCGATGACATGAATCGCGCTCGAAGTATTGTTGAAAAAGCGCTTGCTGCTCGCCAGGAAAACAAAATCCCTGTTCGCCAACCGCTTGCCAAACTGTCGACCAAAGAAAACTTTGCCGCTGATTATGTCGAGATTCTGAAAGATGAACTCAATATCAAAGAAATTGTTGCTGATCCAAGTGTGGCAGATGGTGAAGTGGTGCTCGATACAACGATCACTCCTGAACTTCGCGCCGAAGGCACGGTTCGTGAACTCATGCGTGCGCTTCAAGACATGCGCAAAAAAGCTGGGCTCACACCATCAGACACGATTACGCTTACCATAGAAACAAACGATGCTGGCAGGGAATTGGTCGAGCAGTTTGCGGATGAAATTAAGAAAACTGTTTTGGCGAACGAAATTGTGTTTGCGGCAAATGGTGGGGAAGAAATAAAAGTCGGTGAATTAGTATTTATTTGTCAGATTGTAAAGTAATCATATGAATAAAAAAGCTTACATCCTTCATCGTTGGTCGGGCACTCCAGAAAGTGACTGGTACCCTTGGCTCAAAAAGGAGCTTGAAAATCGTGGCTATGAAGTTGTGGTGCCACAGATGCCAAATACTGATCACCCAATCATAGAAGAACGTGTTCGTTTTGTGCAAGAACTCATCGGTGTACCAAACGAGCAAACATTGTTTATTGGCCACTCGATTGGTTGCCAGACAATAATGAGATTTTTTGAAACCTTGCCTGAAGGCGTTAAAGTGCAAAAAGTAATATTTGTCGCGGGATGGTTCAAGCTACTCAATCTCGAAGATGCTGAAACTGAAGCTATTGCAAAACCGTGGATGGAACACCCAATCAATCTTGAAAAAGTGAAAGCTGTGTGCGGAGATATCTCAGTATTGCTTTCAGATAATGAGCCATATGGCGCAGTTGAGGATAACAAAGAACACTTTGAGCAAGGTCTCGGTGCACGCGTCACAGTACTTCACGATAAAGGTCACTTTACTGAAGACGATGGAGTAACCGAGCTTCCTGAATTACTTTCACTCATTTAATTTTCTTGATCAAGGTAATTAACATACCCTACTACTATCATGGCAAACCAGAAAATCCAAAAAGGAAATAAAAAGTACTACGAATCACGCGCAGAGGAGTGGACGAATCAAAAAACAAATTCATTTTTCCACGAAAAAGAATTTACCTACCTTGCATCACTTCTCAAAAAAGGCGATACGGTTATTGATATTGCCTGTGCATGGGGAATTCATGTTCCGCTTTTTGTTGGTATTGGTCACAAGCTGCGTTATGTCGGTATTGATTTTAGTAAAAAAATGATTGCGATTGCAAAGCGCCGTTTTCCGCTTCACGATTTTCGCATTGGCGATATTACCAAGCGTGAGACATTGCCAAAAGAAAAAGCCGTGGGTTTTATGATGAGTGCAGTGCTCATGCATATGCCGCTTACTGATTGGGCAGATATCTTCGCGAACATCGACTCCATGACCAAAAAGAATGCAATTGGCTACATTACCTTTCCGTATGAAGCGGGCGATGCACTCGAAGATAGTCGTCACTTTATCTACCTTGACAAGGCTGCATTTTCGAAAGAAATCAAAAAGTATGGTTGGAAAGTCGTGAAAACAGTCGTACTCAAAAACAAGGCCCGTCACAAATGGAACGGGTATTTTGTGAAGAAAACTAACGTATAATAAAAATGTATGTCGCTCGAACAATTCTCTCAACCAATCCAAGCTGAAAATCTTGAAAATCATGAGCAGTTACTGACGAGCAAACTGCAGAAAGTTCAATTTACCTATGTGGATCGTATTGCAAAAGGCGAAATTGAACCAATCGATGCTTCAGAAAAAGGTAAACCAATCGAAGAGCTGATGAGGCGTTATACATCACTTAATCAATACGTTACGGATGCGGTTTATGCAAAAAGAAAATATCCTTTAAAACCCGATGAGCACGACGCACTGTTGGATGATCTTGTTGTCACTCTATCGCAATTGCATGACGAAAAACCAGAAACCTGGACAGATGAGGTGCCAGGTATCATTGAATATAAAGTTACTTCATTTATTTCAAATAATCCGGAAGAATCTGATGAAAAAATGAAATATGCCATAAGGCATGGAGGCGACAGAGAGGTTCAAAAAGCTGGGCTCATTGGATATGAGCTTTCACTCTCTGGAGAAAGATTTCAGAACGTTCCCGGAGTTTCAAAGGTAGACAAGGTCATAAGACTTCACTTTACAGAATTCTATAAGCAAAAGTCACAAAGTGATGGTGAAAAAATTGAAAATATATTTTCTTCTAAATCATTTGAAAAGCTTGCAGTGGCTATTGTAGAAAAATACCCTGAGGTTAAATTGCTCACCGGCTCATCCTGGCTGCTCGATACTCCGATTGCCAAGAGAATCGGTTTTACGATTACCAAACGCGAGACCGAATCTCATACAGGCTATGCTTTTTGGCTTCAGTTTATTGATTCGTCAGGGCAAATAAATACGGAGCGCATCAAGCAATTGCTTGAAACCGGGAAGCCGCCCTACGTTGAAGCCACAGGTTACATTTCCGTGATTGATTTTTTGAAGAAGTATCTACCAGATCAAAAGCGAGGAACAGTGACACTCAAGGAGCTCGACCCAGCTTCACTTGCTCAAAGAGAAAATGATGCTCGCATTATTACGGATTTAAAAAAGAATTGGGATTCACTTAACGAAGCAGGAATTAAAAAATTATTTGCTGACTTTGCATTCCTCAATGAGTATTCGAATATTCCTTTAACTAGTGATTTTCTGCCAACAGTTTTGGAGTATAAAGCCGCTGGTAAATCAATGGAAGAGTTGGAATCAAGCGAAAAGCTTGCTTGGCTTGCGCCACTCTACCTAAGCTATATGAGTACTGGAAAGTATATTGAAAAAGAGTACCAGATATAAATT
>CAYOEB010000003.1:29334-32409 GCA_964403005.1 uncultured Candidatus Saccharibacteria bacterium
GAACCAATCACATCGGAGCTGCTTGCTCAGGTAAAGCTGCGCCGAGAGTCGCTCGTGCAGGAGGTAAACAAGAGCCTCAAAGAAACAATGCTTTAAAATAAACTAAAAAATAGTGATAGAATAGACACCATGGATGATATTACACCACCAAGCCGACTTGAATCGCTCAAACGCAAGCTTTTTTCCCGCGATGAGTCGCTCGTCAAAAAACCAAGAGAAAATACCTTTAGCCAACAGTCGTTTGGCGTCAATGAAGACTGGGCTGAAGTAGAAAATAAGGAGCAAGCGACACCTAAAAAGCCAGTCATCAATTTTAGAGCGCCGACATCTTTATTTAAGAAATTCTTTATCGGTGCCGTGCTATTCTCAGTGCTCGCCGTCATTTACGCAGTTGTCATGCTCTATGCCGGTGAAAATACCGTTTCGACCGAGCGAGTCAAAATCACGATTACCGGTAATGCATACACTGCGGGCGGTGAAGAGTTGCCGATAGACATTACTGTAAAAAACGAAAACTCAGTTTCAATCGATTCTGCCGATCTTGTCATCGAGTATCCACGTGGCTCAAGCACTGAAGATACGAGCAACTACGAACGCAAGCGTATCACACTAACATCAATTTCTCCTGGAGAAGAAATAAATGAGCACATTTCGGTTGTTCTCTATGGTGAGCAGGGAACAACAAAAAATATTCGCGCTCGTCTCGAGTACACTGTCCGCGGCTCAATTGCAACATTTACTAAAGAAGAAGTCTATCCAATTCAAATCAACACTGCGCCGATTGCGCTTACAGTAGAAGCGCCTATTGAAGGTGTCTCAAATCAGCCATACACATTTACGGTAAAAGCCCTTGTCTCATCAACGCATCTTGCTGCAAATACTATTGTGCATGTCGACTATCCACCTGGTTTTCAATTTTCTGATGCGACACCAAAGCCAATTCTCAGCAATAATGTCTTCAATTTGCAAAAAAGTAGCGTTGGCGCTGAAAACGTAATAACGATTAACGGCCGACTTATCGGTATTAATGGCGACAAAAAAGCTTTTCGTGTTGCTGTTGGCGAAAGTGATCCAAATGATCAAGCCAAAGTTGCCATTGCGTACAATAGCCTTGTACAAGAAGTGACGATTGCCAAACCGTTTATCGACGCGCACCTCACGCTCAACGGCAAAGACGATGAAGAATTTATTGTTGACTCCGGAGAGAGGATTAATGCCAAGATTGAGTGGTCAAATAATTTACCAGCGACGGTTAACGATCTTGAAATCCGAGCAAAACTCTCAGGTAACGCACTCAATATTTCATCGCTCTCTTCAAACGGTTTTTATGATTCAAATACCAATAGTATTGTGTGGGATAAAAATACAGTATCAAATTTTGCCACTGTACAACCTGGCGCTCATGGCACATTGTCACTCCAATTTGCCTCAGCCTCGCTTCTTTCTGGCCCAAATACAGTACTTTCTGATCCAAACATTGTCGTTGATATTAGTGTGAAGGGAAGTCAGCCAAATGAAGGCGTGAGTGTTAAGGAAGTGAATAGTTCCGAGAAAAAGACTTTCAAAGTGGCGACTGATTTGCAACTTTCGGGCAAGACGTTATACTCGACTGGTCCGATCCAAAATAGCGGCCCTCTGCCTCCAAAAGCCGGTGTTGAAACGACGTATACGCTCGAATGGAAAATTACCAATACGAGCAATAAAGCCTCAAAAACCGAGGTTCGCGCGACGTTACCAGCCAATGTCACCTTTGTCAAAAAGGATCCGAGTTCAACCGAAGATCTGACCTACAACGATACGACAAGAGAAATAATTTGGGATGTCGGCAATGTGGCTCGTGGTGCAGGCTTTGTTATTCCGGCCAAAGTTGTGGACTTCCAAGTTAAAATTAAACCATCGACTTCACAAGTCGGTACAACGCCAGGATTGCTTTCAGAAGCAACACTCACGGCGCACGATCTCTATACAGATACTGACATTCGCTCAGTTTCAACGAGACTGACGACCAATGTGAATACGGACCAGAGTGGTCCACAAAGCGGTGGTGCAGTTGTAAACTAATACATATTCAACAATGACTGAAGAAAAAGTAAATCAAAGCAATCTCATGGAAAAAATCGTTTCGCTCGCAAAGCGACGCGGTTTTGTGTTTCAAGGTTCTGAAATATATGGCGGTCTCGCGGGTATATACGATTACGGCCCACTTGGTGTAGAGTTGCGCCACAACATCAAGCAATACTTTTGGAAAACATTCATCGCAGACAGGGAAGATGTTTTCCCAGTGAGTGCTGCAATACTTATGCCAGAAAAAGTTTGGCAAGCATCTGGTCACACAGAACTTTTCACTGACCCTTTGGTTGAATGTAGTATCTGCCATGAGCGCGTTCGAGCTGATCAACCTGAAGCGATCGCTGACCATGAAGCAAAACACGCAAAAGAATCTCAAAAACTGACATGGTCTGAGCCACGCGTCTTCAATTTGCTTGTTGAGACGAAGCTTGGTGCGTCCGAGCTCACTGCAACAAAAGCATACCTTCGAGGTGAGATTACTCAAGGCGTTCATGTCAATTTTAAAAATGTTCTTGATTCAATGCATCCAAAACTACCATTTGGTCTAGGCCAAATCGGTAAAGCCTTTCGAAATGAAATTACACCGCGTGATTTCCTTTTCCGACAGCGTGAGTTTGAACAAATGGAATTGCAGTACTATGTAAAGCCGGATGAGAAATCCGCAATGGATATTTTTGAGTACTGGAAAAAAACAGCACTTGAGTGGTACTACGGTCTTGGTTTTAAAAAAGAAAATCTCCGCCTCCGTCAACATGGTCCAGATGAGCTTGCTCACTATGCCAAGGACGCGTGGGATATTGAGTACAATATGCCAGACATTGGCTGGAAAGAGGCCTGGGGTATTCACCATCGTGCAGATTGGGATTTGCGCCGCCACACCGAATTTTCTGGTGTTGATATGTCGTACTATGACGAAGAAACAAAAGAGAGGTACATTCCATGGGATATTGAGTGCTCAGGTGGCGTTGATCGCGCAGTCCTTTTTACACTTATGGAAGCCTACAC
>CAYOEB010000003.1:32509-39728 GCA_964403005.1 uncultured Candidatus Saccharibacteria bacterium
CACGAACTCAAAAACGGTGTTCGCATTGTTTCTGTCCACATGCCAGAGTCGCTTTCTCAAACGACGATGATTCTCCAGCGTGTCGGTTCGAACAATGAACATGACGAAGAAGCTGGTATTGCTCATTTTCTCGAACACATGTGCTTCAAAGGCACGACCAAACGTCCAAATGCGCTCCAGATAACGCGTGACTTTGACGCGCTTGGCGCTCACATCAATGCCTTTACGAGCAATCAGTACACTGGCTACTACGCCAAAACTGCCGTTCCTGAATTTGCCGAAAGCCTCGACATTCTCGCTGACATTTACCTCAACTCTATTTTCCCAGAGAGTGAACTGGAAAAAGAAAAAGGTGTCATCATTGATGAAATGAAAATGTATAAGGATGAGCCCAGGTCACGAGTCGACATGCTGTTTGATACTATTATGTTTTCAGGCACACCCGCCGCGCGACCGGTCATTGGCAAAGAAGATGTTATACGAGAAATGACAAGAGAACGTCTTGTTGCTTGGCACAATAGTAACTATAGTCCTGCGGGAACAGTGGTTGTTGTTGCCGGTGGTATTTTGAGCGACCAGGTTTTTCAAGAAGTTGAAAAGCATTTTAGTAAGGCCGAGCCACGCCATGTTGCCCCGATTGTACATATAAGCAATGGCAAATCTGAACGTATTGCAATTGAAAAAGACAATAGTCAGCAAGTACACTTTCTATTTGGCGTTAGAAGCTTTGGGTATGAACATCCCGATCGTCATGCTGCAGCTATGCTTGCAACAATTCTTGGTGGCACAATGTCATCACGTCTTTTCCAAAGAATTCGTGAAGAACTAGGATTTGGTTACTATGTTTTCGCGAACCAGGCGTCATCAGAAGGGTACGGCGCGTTCTATGGTGGTACGGGAATAGATCCCAAAGGTCTTTCAGTGGTGCTGCCAGCATTTATTGAAACATTTCAAAAAGTAGCAATTGAAGCCGTTTCTGATCTTGAACTTTCGCTTGCCAAAAAGTATAGAAAATCGACGATGCTCATGGGTTTTGAAGATAATGAAAATGTCGCCGCATACTATGGTTCATCCCATTTATTTATGCAGCCACTTGAATTGCCGGAAGAGCGTGCCCAAAAGATTGATGCCGTCACCAAGGAAGACGTTCTGCGTGTTGCCAAAGAACTTTTCCGCCCAGAAAACTTCCGCCTCGCTCTCGTTGGTCCAATAGACGATTCTGACAGAGTTGCGACCTTTCTCCCCGCGCCAGGTTTGTAAACTAAAAGGGAAGGGTGTACCATACGAGCATGGAACACGATGAAATACACGACAAACGCCAGGTGGTTATTTCCACCGGAACAATAGTCCGCACGATTCTCTTCGGACTCCTCCTCTTCGCGCTCTACAAATTGCGTACCATTGTCCTCGTTGTGCTTACCGCTGTTGTCTTTGCTTCGTTTGCCGAGGCTGTCATTAAACGTTTCAAAAAGCTTGGCATTGGCCGTATGCTCTCAGTGGTGCTCGTGTACTCAATACTCATTCTTGGCATGGCCGGACTCTTCTACTTATTTGTGCCAATTCTCATAACTGAAACATCACACCTTCTCACATTTCTCTCACGCTACATTTCATCAAGTAATTTCCAAGGTACAGCTGATAGTTTGAGTGATGCCTCAAGCTTTGTTACCTCCCTTCAGGGTTCATCAGTCGCTGACCTCGCACTCACGATTCAAAAATTTGCGGCTAGTGTTTCCGGTGGTTTCTTTTCGGCAATTCTTGCTGTGTTTGGTGGTGTAGTGAATGTCATTCTCATCATTATCATTTCGTTTTACCTCTCGATTCAAGAACATGGTATTCAAAAGTTTCTTCGCATTGTTACTCCTCCAAAACAGGAAAACTACGTCGTCGGTCTTTGGGAGCGTACGCAGCACAAGATCGCGCTCTGGCTCAAAGGTCAGCTCATTCTCGGTATTATTATTGCTGTTCTCATGTTCATCATCCTCACGCTCCTCGGTATTCCATATGCACTCCTGCTTGCGCTTGCAACAGGACTCTTTGAGCTCATTCCATTTGGTGTGACGCTTGCCATGATTCCTGCGACTGGCTTTGCGTATGTCCAAGGTGGTCTCAAACTCGCAGTTTTTGTCTTTTTGTCATACGTTGTCGTGCAGCAAATCGAAAACTACGTGTTTCAGCCACTCGTTGTTAAGCGTGTTGTCGGTATCTCTCCACTTGTAGTCATTTTGTCGGTTTTGGCAGGCTTTGAACTCGCTGGTTTCTGGGGACTCATTCTCGCAATTCCAGTTACCGTGGCGCTGCTTGAGTATGTTGACGACATTGAGAAAAAAAGGGTAGCATTCGAAGATGGACAAATCTAACACTGCCGCACAAAACGCGACATCAGCCGCAAAACCTTTCTATATCACAACGACGCTTCCGTACGTCAATGCGGAGCCGCATATTGGTTTTGCCATGGAAATAATTCGCGCCGACACTATTGCGCGCTACAAAAAGCTCTTGGGCAGGGAAGTCTTTTTTAATACTGGCACCGACGAGCACGGTATGAAGCTTTGGGAAGGAGCAAAGAAAGAAGGCAAAAATCCACAAGACTACGTCGACTACTACGCGAGCAAATTCCGTGAGCTTACGACACTTCTCGACATTTCATCGGACGTGCATTTTATTCGTACAACTGATGCACACCACAAAGCTGCCGCACAAAAGCTTTGGCAGATTTGTGACGAACGCGGCTACATTTACAAAGGCAAGTACAGTGCAAAATACTGTGTAGGTTGTGAGCTTGAAAAAACCGATTCAGAGCTCAACGAAGAAGGTCGTTGCCCGATTCACCCAAATCGCGAGCTTGAACTCATTGATGAAGAAAACTACTTCTTCGCGCTTTCAAAGATGTCACCGCTCCTCAAGACGTACTACGAGCACAATCCAGAATTGGTTATTCCGGCAAATCGCTTTAATGAAGTAAAAGCTTTTCTTGATCGCGGTCTTGAAGATTTTTCGATTTCGCGTCGCAAAGACAAAATGCCATGGGGAGTTCCAGTACCAAACGACGATACGCAAGTCATGTACGTTTGGTTTGACGCGCTCACAAACTACATTTCAACACTTGGTTGGCCAGAAGATGCAAACGGTAATTACTTGAAGTTTTGGCTTGGTGGTGAAAAAGTGCAGTACTGCGGTAAAGACAATACTCGTCAGCAGTCACTCACATGGCAGGCAATGCTCCTCGCAGCTGGTATTGCACAGCCAGACAAAAAAGATGACTACCACATTGTCATTGATGGTTTCATCAATTCGGGTGGCCAAAAAATGTCGAAGTCACTCGGCAATGTCATTTCGCCAGCTGATGTTATTACCGTATTTCAGCCGGTCGTTGCAAAAACGCAAATCACTGGAGTAGAAACCGACCTCGCGAGCGATGTGCTCCGCTACATTTTGCTTCGCCACACAAATGCTTTTGAGGATTCTGATCTCACCATGGAGAGTATGATTGAATACTACAATGCTGGCCTTGCGAACGGTTTGGGTAATTTGGCTTCACGTATTCTTACGCTCGCAGAAAAAAATCTTACTGAGGCTCCTGCGATTCCAGAGCAATCAATACCACAAGACTTTTTCGATTTACTCGAGAAATTTGAAATCGCCATGGCTGCTGAATATGTATGGAAAGAAGTCCAGTCGCTCGACAAATACATTCAAGAAACTGAAGCTTTTAAAGTTATTAAAACTGACGAAGCCAAAGGTAAGGAGCTCATTGCTGAGTATGTTGTCCGTCTCTATACGATTGCTCGCATGCTGAATCCACTCATGCCAAAGACAAATGCTTTGCTCAAAGATTTGATCAAGCAAAACAAGAAACCTGAAAAGCCACTGTTTCAGCGAATCTAGTATGGAAGGTGCACCAATCCAGCCAGAAAAAGTCAGTATTGATAGGCCTTTTTTGGCTGCGTCGATGGAAGCAGGTTTCGAAATTGATAGAGAAGATATTCTTTCCACTATTGGAGTATCCAAAGATGAATATATAGAAAAAATTAAAAGTCTCCCTGAAAATGAACGTATGAGTAGTTTGCTGGAAAACGGTGTGCTTACTCATCCGGTTCCAGAAAAGAGTTGGTCATACACGAGTAAGCGCCCGATTGTTTTTGCTAAACTAAATGGACATATTATACCTTTCTATCGTTCGAGTTCCGGAACCTCTGGTAAGCAAGAAGGCAAATGGTATCCCTTTTTCGGATTCGGTGATAACTGGCTTGTTAAATTTGATGTTGCATCAGTAGAAAATAGCTATGGCATACCGCCACTTCAAAAAGTTGCAGCTATTCTTGCAGCTGTTCTTGATTATAATAGTGATATTGATAAAACCTATATGGCGGAGCATTATATTGGTCCTGATAAGGCCGGCATACTTTATCAAAAACGTAATGACTCAAACTTTGATGTATCAATGGCAGCTGGAGATCATCCAGTATTAGGTAAAAAAGAATCATTTATATCCCCACGAAGAATTAATCAAGAGATATTTAATGTTACTGACGAAGAAATGAATATAGATCTTGCAAAGCAATATATAGAACATTTATTTCTAGAGAAAGATCTAATGGATTTTCTTAAAGCATATAAAACAAAAATGAACTGGGAAGAATTCCAGTGGTAGATTATGACTATAAAGTACATCGATATTCACTCACATCTAAATTTGTCGCCGTTTACCGACAACATCGAAGACGCCATCAAGAAGCTTGAGGCCGAAGGTGTTGCGACTATTTGTGTTGGTACCGATTTGGCAAGCTCAAAGCGCGCAATAGAAATTGCTGAAATGAGCGACTCTATTTGGGCAACAGTCGGTCAGCACCCAACAGACACAAATGATGCTTTTGATGAAGCTGCATTTCTTGAACTCGCGAAGCATTCAAAAGTTGTCGCAATAGGCGAGTGCGGACTAGATTACTTTCGCACGCCAAAAAATGCTCCGCTCCACGGTGCTGGAGAAAATACGGCTACTATTTTTGATTTTCAAAAAGATATTTTCCTTAAACAAATTGCTATTGCGCAAAAAGTGCAAAAGCCTCTTATGATTCATGCTCGACCATCAAAAAGTATGATGGATGCATATGAAGACACGCTCGAAATTCTTTCAAACTTTCCTGGAGTGCGAGCTAACTTCCACTTTTTTGTTGGTGATACAACAATTGCTGCAAAAGCTCTCGCCGCTGGCCACACCATGTCATTTGATGGACCAATTACCTTTACCAATGAGTACGACAGTGTCATTGCAGCGCTTCCACTTTCGGCAATGATGGCTGAAACCGATGCACCATTTGCGGCACCAGAACCGTACCGCAGCGCAAATAAAACCGTTCGTACAGACGGCAAAACCATGCCAGCACTTTGTGAGCCGTGGATGGTAAAAGAAGTCGTGACGCGTATCGCGCTTTTGAAAAATGCTGATCTTGAAACTGTACGTTTAGCGATGATTGAGAACGCCAAGCAATTTTTCAAAATCCTGCTATAATCGCCCTATGCATAGGCACTCGTGGTTGCAAACGCTCCTCATAGTCGTCCTTGTGGCGGGAACTGGTTTCCTCGCCGCTTTTTTTATTGACAACGTACGAACAAATCCAATTAGTAGTAGAGCAAGGGCAATGGGTGATGCAATCACAGATACAATCGACTCTCTCGCAAATCCAAACAATTTCAATCAGGGCGATACTGCAAATACAGCCTCATTCGAGCTTCCCGCACTCGTACAAAAACTTCAAACTATCAGTAAGCCATGGGGAAGTGTCACAGGCCTCACCATGTTTCGCGGCTCTCCAACGCGTACATACTATGGCACTGGCCCACTACCAGCTGAGCCGCAAGTTATTTGGCGTTATCCAAATGCGACAACGCCGAGCGGTAATAAACCAATGTGCATGTATTCAGAAGCTGAAGGTGTCACAAAAGAGTGGTGTGGTAGCGGCTGGACCGGACAGCCTGTTGTGTGGGAGCGACCAGACGGCATTACCGAAGTTATTTTTGGCGCGTACGATGGCGCGGTTCATTTCCTCAATGCGAAAACTGGAGAAGAAACTCGACCAGCATTTCAAACTGGTGATTTGATCAAAGGTTCTGTGACACTTGATCCGGACGGTTATCCGCTCCTCTACTTTGGCTCGCGCGACAACAAACTCCGTATTCTCTCACTTGATAATAAAAACGCAGACGGCACATTTGCGACACCTACTGAACTTTGGGTGCTCAATGCAAATGAAGTGAAAGGTATGTGGAACAATGATTGGGATGGTAATCCTGTCATGATCAATGATGTGCTTTTTGAAGGCGGCGAAAATAGTTGGTTTTTTGCAATGAAAGTAAATCGCAGCTACAAAGACGTCCTTGATGTACATGGAAAAGCTACAGGCGAAAAAAAGGTCGCAATTGATCCGCATATCATTTTCAAAATGCCAGTGTGGAATGGTGAGCTTCTCAGTAATATTGGCGACAAAATGGTGAGCGTCGAGGACTCAGTAACTTTTTTCGGCAACCGCGTGTATTTTGCAAACTCTGGCGGCCGCGTGCTCGGTCTCGATATTTCAAAAGTGGAAGAAGGAATTGCGCCAATAGTTTTTGACTATTGGGTAGGGGATGATACCGATGCGACGATTGTCGTTGACGATGATGGCAACTTGTATATTGCTTCAGAGCTCGAACGCAACAACGCACGCGAAGCTGAACTCGGTCAGCTCATGAAGCTCGATCCAAGTAAACAAAAAATTGTTACACAAACAGTTGCAGCAGACGGCACTATCACAACACAAACCGAAGGCGATCCGTATGTTTGGGGTGTGTCTGTCCCAAAAGGCAAAGCAGACAAGGGCGGTATTTGGGCAACGCCGGCACTCAGTGGTGACTATCTTTACGTCACGACACATCCGGGTTCACTCCTTACCGTCAATAAAGATACCGGTGTCGTTACTGACGAGACGTATGTCGGCGAGCATGCCTGGTCATCGCCAATTGTGATCGACAATGCTGATGGCGCCGGTACAAAAAAACTGCTCGTCGGTATTTGTACCAATGGCGGCCTTGAGCAATTTAGTCTGGCAGATCCGGCAAAACCCGTGCTCACTAATAAAATGCCGCTCGCATCCGGTGCGTGTATTGAATCCACTCCTGCTGTCTGGAAAGGGCACATTTACGTCGGCACTCGCGATGGGTATTTCTACAACTTTGGCGA
>CAYOEB010000004.1:0-13295 GCA_964403005.1 uncultured Candidatus Saccharibacteria bacterium
GGTGCGGGATAGGAGAATCGAACTCCTGCCAGCAGTTTGGAAAACTGCAGTTCTACCATTAAACTAATCCCGCTTAAACAAACCTGTAAACCAAGCCCAGAAGCCTTTTTTAGCTTTGGGTGTAGTGTTACTAGTCACCTGATCATCGGCTGACCCTGGCAATACTACCACCCCTTCCCCATCTTTGACTACATTAAACTTTTCGCGCACAACTTCTTCTTTGCCTCGCGCTGTCGACAACGCTGACAAATCAGCAGAGATGGCGTCGTGCCGTGCTACGGTTGCCGTATACGACTCCTGCGCCTCCACAAGCTTGGTGTGGGCATCTCGCCACTTGGTATACACGCCATAGGTCGAATACGACATATAAAGTAGCACAATTACCAAAAAACCGATACCGATTGGGGTATACAAAAGTGACTGCTTCTGCTTTTTGATTTTAGCGTGCATTTTTGGCATAATGTACTACGCTAGTATAGCAAATCATATGTTTAGCCAAAAATCACGAAAACGCATAGGTATTGTCTGGAAAATTGTTTGCATCCTCATCATTATATCGATGGTTTTGCTCTACATGCCAGGTGTCTTTAGGTAGACTCCTAGTCTTTCCCCATTTTTTCAACAAGATATACGCCATGCGTTATATACTATAGAGGATATGACAAACGAACTCTTGCTCGTTATTTCTGCCGTTATCGATCTCACCGCAGTCTTTTTTGCTGCAAAACTCGGGAGAAGATGGCTGTTTGCAACAATTGCTGCCAACCTTATTCTCATAACTGTTTTTGGTTCAAAACTTATCTCTGTTGGCTCAATGACAACAAATGCTGGCAATGTCTTTTATGCTTGCGTCTTTTTTGCAACGCACCTCCTTCTCGAGCAAAAGCACAACAAAAAGGCGTATCAAACGATCTGGTTTGGTATTAGTTTTGTCTTGTTTTTCACGATCATGGCTCGCATTGTTGTACTCATGACGAGCGCAACACCGCTTGATCCCGTGAGTGAGCATATTGCCTTCCTCTTTCCCCTCGGTGTGCGTGTTATGGTTGCAAGTCTTGTTTCTTACTCTTTTGCTCAATCAATTAACATCTTCCTCTACCAATTTGCCGGGCAAAAAATCTTGAATCGCGCTTGGTTCAAGAGCCTTACGGCGACCATCTTTGCTCAACTTTTTGACAGCGCACTCTTTTTCTCAATTGCTTTCCCCGATCTTAGCGCGCACAGTCTCATCAGTGCCATCGTCGCTGGGTGGATTATTAAAGTTTGTGTTGGCATACTCGGTATTCCCTACCTCTCTCGGTATGCTCAACAGCAGCAATTATAACTATGCATCGCACGGCAAAATCGCTCACATTTGCTCTCTACGCCACTCTTGCATTTTATGCAATCGTCTTTGTTACGGTACATATTGCAGGAACTTTTTATAATGAACAGAAAGCTGAGAATGAAAGACATAAGCTTAGTGCGGGTTTAACCAAAGATACTGCTCGTCTCATGCTCGCGGGTGATACTATTGCGACGCACGACAGCATCATTTCAGCTCTCAATGAAAATAACCGAACGAAACTCCTAGCTGAACTTAAAAGAGAACTTGCGGTCTATCCAATCGGACTCATGGGTGTCGCTGACAAGTACGGAGTTGTACTTGCCCGCACTTTGAGTCCATCAAAGTATGGTGACAATGTTTTCCTAACTGCACCAGCGGGTCGTGTCGTATCAACCGGAAAACCAGTTTCGAGTATTGAAATGTCTGGTTTTGCCAATCAGCTTTTTATGACTACAGCTCGACCAGTTAAGAATGGCGGCACGATGATTGGCGCACTTTTTGCAAACTATCTCCTCGACAACCAATATGCAGCTTACTTCCAGGAAACATACATGAGCCCAAGCACCAAGGTAGTTTTTTATACCAAAAACTACGGTGTCTATGGTAATGGCTTTGCTGGAACACCCCAAGAAAAAATTATCGAATCATACTTTACTACTGGGTCAGAATGGATTGCCTCTGGTTTGAGTGGCAAAACGGTTTTCTTCGATGACGGGAGCTCGTACATTGTAGAGAATGTTATTTTCCCGGGTCTTGAAACAAGTCCAGGTGGTGCGCTCCTTTTTATTCCGCGAGCTGACACAACAACAAAAGCAAGTATCATAATTGCAAGCATCACACTCCTTTTCTTCATTTGCTTGGCCATTCGAATCCACAGGAAGCACCGTGAAATTCGAGGCCCAAAATACTACCGCACACTCATTATTTTTAGTATTCCAGTATTTGTGCTTGTTTTCATTACCTTTAGTCTACAAAATACAAATCGAACAATACTGCGACATGTCCCATATACACTCTACAATTCCACAATGCATTTACAGCCTAATTCGGGTATTTATAATATAGGCTCTGAGCAAAGTTTTGATATCAGTGTCGAAACAGGAGATGAAGCGATTAATGCCGTCCAAGCACGCCTCACCTTTGATCCAAAAGCTGTCACGGTAAAGGAAATATCAACGACAGGTTCTGTGTGTACATACGTTATAGAAGATAGTATTGACCCGATCGCTGGTACTATCGACTTTAGCTGTGCAATTATTGGTGACAAAGGTGGCCAAGAAACAGCTCGTATTGCCACGATTATTACTGCGCCAAGAACCGTTGGATCTTTTGATCTTCGTTTTGACGACAGCCATTCAAAAGTGCTTGCAAATGACGGCCTCGCAACCAACGTGCTTCGAACAACAGAAAATGGCAGCTACCGTGTCGGCGATTTTGATCTCACTGGTGTCGACAAAAATAAACGCGCATTTATGGTCTACTCACCGACACATCCAAACCAAGGTCGCTGGTACTCAAATCCAACAGCGAGCTTTACTTGGATTGGCAAAACAGATGCAGTCTACCGCTACGCTTTTGACACAAATCCCACCACACAACCAACAAATGCCGAGACCGTAACTGGCAATAAAGCGACCATCGATATTCCTGGTGATGGTATTTTCTACTTCCACCTCCAACTTACCGATGGTGGCCCAATTGCTCACTACCGTATCCAAGCCGATCAAACACCGCCAACAATTTCAGCACTTCGTGCGAGCCAAACTGAAATTATGGCTGGTGATGTGGTACGTTTCAACTTTAATGCAATTGATACCGGTAGCGGTGTCCAGAAAAACTACTACATAGATCTCGGCAACCACCTCTTCCTGCCAGCTGGTGCACAACTCTACATTCCATTTGTTGAATCTGGCAATCAAAAAATCACGCTGCGTGTATATGACGGCGCTGGCAACTATAGTGAAAAGTCCGAGGTAATTAGTGTCTTACCAAAAAGAAGATAGATTGTTTGTGTGGCGATTTTTTAACTAGTCGTTCTTTCCGCTTCGCATCATTTTCAAAAAGACTTCGTGGGGAATGTTTACTTTGCCAGTTCCACGCTCTTTCATACGAGCTTTACCTTTCTTTTGCTTTTCGAGCAATTTCTTTTTACGAGAGACGTCGCCACCACCGACAACTTTTGAGCCATGCATGAGCACGTCCTTGCGAAAGGCTTTGACAGTGCGGGACGACAAAATACGACCAAGTGCAAAACCTTGAATTTTGGTTTCAAATTGTTGACGAGGCAAAATGGCATGCAATTTCTCAACAGCGTTTTCAGCTTCTTCGAGCGCTTTGCGACGTGAGACAATGCGAGTAAATGCTGCCACCGCCTCATCGGCAACGAGGAGGTCGAGACGGACGACGTCTGCCGGACGAAAGCCACCTATATCGTACGAAATAGACGCATAACCTGATGTATTTGATTTGAGGTCATCAAAAAAGTTTCTCATGAGCTCACGGAGCGGCATGGTGAAGTGAATTTGCGAGCGACCTTCACCAAAGTTTACCGTGTCACCAACTTCGGCTTCATGGTCATAGAGCATTTGCATGACATTCCCCAAGTACTGCATTGGTGTAATGAGGGTCATATTGACCCATGGCTCTTCAACAGCCGAAACTTCCCCATCGTTTGGGAAAAGGTGTGGTGAGTAAATCATAACTTCCTTGCCGGCATTTGGACCAGATTTCATTTTGACTTTGTAGGTAATCGAAGGAGTTGTCACAATAAGGTCGAGGTTAAATTCGCGGCGAAGTCGTTCAGTAATAATTTCGAGGTGAAGCATGCCGAGGAAGCCACAGCGAAAACCACGGCCGAGCGCACCAGAACTTTCTTCTTCATATGAAAAGGCAGAATCAGACAAGCGCAAGCGACCAAGCGCGAGCTTGAGCTGGTTGAAGTCATCTTGCGACTCAGGATAAATCGAAGCCCAGACAACAGGTTTTGGCTGCATGTAACCAGGAAATGGCGGTAGTGGCGATTTTGAAAATGTGACGGTATCACCAACAGATGCAATACCCGGCTGCTTTATACCGGTGACAATGTATGCGATTTCACCAGCGCTAATTTTTACTGCTTCAGTTTTTTCTGGACGAAAGTGGCCGACTTCAAGTGATTGGAACTTTTCTTTTGACGTTGCAAACATGAGCTGGTCATGACGCTTGATTTCACCGTCGAGGACACGCACAAAAACAATCACGCCTGCATGGTTTGAGTATTGAAAGTCAAAGACAAGGGCTCTCAAATCGTTTGAGCCAGTATGCTCGACTTTTGGTGGCGGCACGCGGCGGACAATTTCTGCAAGGAGCGCTTCAACACCCTCGCCTGTTTTACCAGATACGAGCATAACCGAATCAGGGTCACAATCGAGGAGCGTCGCGACTTCTAGGCGGACATCATCGACACGAGCAAGTGGCGAATCAACTTTTGAGAGTACTGGAATAATCACAAGGCCGGCATCGCGCGCCATTTGAAGCACAGAAAGGGTTTGCGCCTGCACACCTTGAGTTGAGTCAATGAGGAGAATTGAACCCTCTACGGCGCGAATAGCGCGCGAGACTTCGTATGAAAAGTCGATGTGGCCTGGCGTATCGATCAAATTGAGACGGAACTTTTGACCGGCATTTGGATGTGCCGCGCCGTGTATATCGTGTGCAGGCACAACAAAATCCATCGAGACTGGTGTCATCTTGATGGTAATTCCACGTTCCTTTTCAAGATCCATACTGTCGAGCACCTGGTCGCGCATTTTACGTGCTTCGATAGTCTTAGTGACTTCAAGCATGCGGTCAGCAAGAGTCGATTTGCCGTGGTCGATGTGGGCAATAATGGAGAAGTTTCTAATATGGTTGAGGTCCATGTAGCGACATAGTAGCACAAAAGGCCATTTTTTGCCTTATATAATCCTACTGCGTCATCTCCGTACCGTCAGACACAATCGTTTCGGTTTTCCAGATTTTGCGACGGAGTGCGGCGAGAACAACGCCAAGCTCATCACTTTTGAGAAGCGACAAAATGACACCTCCTGTAATGATACCTACAAGACCAGCAAAAAGACCCTGGGCAAAGACTTCTACTGTTGTATCAACATTGAAGAATTGGCCCGTAACCGAGAGCATGGCATATGTCATTGCTCCCATAAGCACAGCAGCATGGAAACTTTGGAAAAGCGTACGTCGAAGTGGCTTGCCTTCCCCAGCTTTGAAGAAATCTTTTTTGAAGAGAAGCCAGAGCGCGTAGTAGTTGAGAATCGTGCCGAAAGAGTAACCAAGTGGAAGCATGAGCATTTCCGTACCATGAACATCAGGAACACGGAGCAAGCCTTCAATAAAGTAGCGGAAAACATCGTAGTGTCGAAAGACGTAGAGAAGGCCAAGTGCGAGAAAAACTTCAAGCGCGGTAAAGACAAGATTTACGGTGAGCGGTCGGCGTGTCTTGCCAGCAGCATAGTAACCACGAACAAGGAGTCCAATGAGACTTTGTGCAACAACAGAAATGGTAAAGAGTGCAAGTGCAGCTGCGGTGAGACGCGTATCTGACCATGTGAAGCGACCAGAGCCAAGAATGACACGCACGATTTGGGCGCGGAGCACAATAAAGAGCACCATGACTGGCAATGACCAGAAAATGATTTGGCGAGCAACGCTCACGATTTGCTTTTTGAAGACATCGAACTTCCCTTCTGCATATGCAATCGAGAGTGAAGGAAATGCGGCGACAGAGTATGACAAACCAATGATTGTAATTGGTACAGCTTGGAGATTGAATGAGAAATTGAATATTGAGACAGCGCCAGTATCGAGCGTTGTTGCAATAGCAATAATAATTGAGATCGTGATCGATGAAAGTGCAAGACCGAGCGTTCGTGGCAAGGACAAGAGAAAGATTTTTCGCATTTCTTTCCAATCAATCTTGCGAGTGAGGCGTGGGTAAAAACCATGCGAAGCAAGCACTGGCAACTGGAGAAGCATATGGCAAAACGCACCAAGCGCAACACCTAAGCCAAGTCCCATAATGCCCATGCTTGGTAAGAAGAAGTAAATACCAGCGATGATACCAAGATTGTAAGCAATGGGCGCAAAAGCGTAGATAATAAAACGCTTGTACATTTGCGTAATGGTACTGAAGAGGTTTGATAGGCCAAGGAATATAGGCGAGAGGAGCATGATACGAGACATGCTAATCAAGTTTGTTCGCTCTTCAGGAGAAAAACCAGGCGCGACATAGTGCGAAAGAAACGGCATGAGAATAAATGCCGCAAGTGCAATGATAGCAATACCCGTTAAAAAGACGCTGAAGATTTGATTGAGAAGTGCTTGAGCACTCTCACTTCCCTTGGCTTTGTGTTCAATTTTATCGATGAAAAACGGAATGAGAACTGTAATCGAAACGAGTGTCGAAATCGAATTGAAGATAATGTCTGGAATGCGAAAGCCAGCGTAGTAAATATCGAGTGTTGCTGATGGACCAAGGACGTGCGCAAGCGATCGATCGCGGACAAGTCCCAAAAACTGAGAAATGAGCGCAAATGTACCGATGAGAAAAGCCGCCTCGGTAATGCGGCTTGATTCCTTCTTGAAAAATCGGAAAATACGAGAAACCATTTCTCTATTCTACTACCCTATCCGGTAACTACGAAGTTGATAAGGCGGTTTGAGACATATATTGTCTTCATAATCTCCTTGCCGGCAAGGTGACGAGCGACATCAGTATGCTGCTTAGCCATCTCGACAATATCAGCCTTCGCACCATCTTTTGCAACATCAATCGTGCCGCGTGTTTTACCATTCACTTGAATCGCAATGGTAACAGTGTCGTCAACAATGAGCTTTTCGTCATACTCTGGCCATCCAGCAATTTGGATAGACTTTTTCTCACCAAACATGTGCCATAGTTCATCGGTCACGTGTGGAGCAAACGGTGCCAAGATCTGGAGAAACATTTTGAAATCACTCGCGGAAATAGTTGCCTTGGCAGGAGATGTATTTTCCGCAGCGTTCTGCACTTTTTCCATTTCATTGACACAAATCATCATTGCGGAAATTGCGGTGTTAAAGTTGAAGCTCACAATGTCACTCGTCACTTTTTGAATTGTTTTGTGGAGCGTTTTTTGCAAAGCGTAATCAGTCGTCTTGCTTTTATCTGCATGTACTATTTGCGCGATTTTCCAAACACGCTCAATAAAGCGACGTGAGCCAATAATGCCTTCCGTTGACCACGGAAGCTGTGAGTAAAATGGACCGAGAAACATTTCAAAAACACGGAGTGAATCGGCACCGTAGGTTTTTACTACATCATCCGGATTGACGACATTACCCCAGCGCTTCGACATTTTACGATTGTCGCTACCGAGAATCATGCCCTGGTTGTGGAGCTCTGGAAATGGCTCATCTGTTGGTGCAATACCGAGATCGAACAAGAACTTATTCCAAAAACGTGCATAGAGTAAGTGACCAGTTGCGTGTTCTGCGCCACCGACGTAGACATCAACACTTTTCCAATACTTGAGCTCTTCAGGGGACGCAATGGCTTTCTTATTTTTTGGATCCATGTAGCGGAGGAAATACCATGAAGAACCAGCCCAACCTGGCATGGTATTTGTTTCAAGACCTTTCTTGGTCCAGGCGCTAACTCCGGCAAGCGGCCCTTCGGCTTTGCCTGTTGGCTCATACGATTTCACCGCTGGAAGTGTGAGCGGCAACTTTTTGACTTCATGAATAATACCGTTTTTGTCGCGATACAGTGGAATTGGTTCGCCCCAGTAGCGCTGACGAGCAAAGACCGCATCGCGCATTTTGTAGCGAGTCGTGAGTTTGCCGTGGACAAATGAAGTGATTGCGCGGCGGGCTTCTTCCGAAGTGAGACCGTTGAACTGACCGGAATGTATCAATCGACCATCGTCGACCATGCATAAGCCATTATTATTTGTGGCCTGAGTAACAAATTGAGACTGGTAGTAGATTTCGTTTTGCTGAATTTTTTGCAAAGTTTCTTTCAAGGTCATCCATACGGGCCTATCAGTTTCCTGCGGAGAAATAGGGATTTTTTTTGACTCATCATTAATTTCAACAATATAACCATATGCATGACGCACTTTTTCTTTTTTATCACGATGAGAAAAGTAATATCGAAATGCCTCACCGAGATATTCCTTAATTGAAATATCTGTATACCCGAGCTCTTCTTCAATTTCTCTTCCAAGTGCTTCTTCTGGTGTTTCGCCTTCTTCAATCCCACCACCTGGTAGACCATAGTAACCTTGATATTCCATCAATAAGATTTTGTCTCCCTTGATTATTACTCCCTCTACAACCCTCCGAATATTTGTGGTTGTATTATATTCACCGATGGTATGAGCCACCACTTGCTGCATTGGCAAACCAAACTTCTTTGCAAACTCAAAATCGCGTTCGTCGTGCGCAGGAACTGCCATGACAGCGCCAGTTGCGTAGTCAGCAAGTACATAGTCGGCAATCCACACTGGTACTTCTTCATTCGTCGCAGGATTAATTGCCATGACACCAGTGAGCGGCACGCCGGTTTTCTCACGAGTGGCATCGGTGCGAACTTCAAATGGTTTCTTTTTGGCTTCTTCAATATAGGCTTCAACATCAGCGCGATTTTTGACTCGATCAATAATATACTTCACGAGTTTGTGCTCAGGAGAAAGGACGACGTACGTCACACCAAAGAGTGTGTCTGCGCGAGTCGTGAAGACTTCGATTTTGTCGCGGACTGTACCGCCAGCAATTTGAAAACGAATTAAACTGCCTTCGCTTTTGCCAATCCAATTTTTCTGTATTTCTTTGAGGTGGTCGCTCCAGCGCAATCCTTCCAATCCTTCAAGTAAGCGATCGGCATATGCCGTAATACGCATAAACCATTGCTTCACGCGCATTTTTTCTACTGGATAGCTACCTCGCTCCGAAACTGGACCACTTGGTGAATCAACAATTTCATCGTTTGCCAAAACGGTACCAAGCTTTTCACACCAATTTACTTCAGCTTCGCCTTCATATGCCAAGCGATACTGCATGAGCACATCTTGCTTTTCAAGATCTGTCATGTGTTCCCATTCTTTTTCTCCAAAATGCTTAGGGAAACCAGTGCTGTATGCTGCCGTCTCAACATTGCCTTTCTTTTCAAATTCCTTGATGAGCTGCGTGATTGGACGAGCTTTTTTGGCTACTGTGTCGTAGTAGTGATCATAGAGTTTAAGAAAAATGTCTTGTGTCCATTTGTAGTATTCAGGATCAGTCGTATTTACTTTGCGAGACCAATCGTATGAGAGACCAATGATTGAGAGCTGCTTTTCAAACGTGGCAACGTTCTTTTCAACTGCCTTGCGAGGATGAATACCGTGGTCAATCGCATATTGTTCGGCTGGCAAACCAAAGGCATCATAACCCATTGGGTGAAGCACGTTGAAACCTTGCATGCGCTTCATACGAGAAATAACATCAGATGCAATGTAGCCCCGAGGGTGACCAACGTGAAGCCCTGCCCCAGATGGATATGGAAACATGTCGAGCACATAAAACGGCTTCTGCTTTTTCGCTTTGGCCTCTTTTACTGAAAGGGTTTTATACGTCTTTTTAGTTTGCCAGGTTTTCTGCCACTTTTTTTCGATCTTGCTGTGGTCGTACTTCATATGATGCTTCAACTATAGCGTATTTTCAGATTTTGGCAGATGTTGACAGTGTCTTCATAATGTTATACATTCTTTCAAACCCCAAAAATAAAAAAGATGAGTACAAAGACAGACGCGTTTGCAGCAACATTTACGAATTCACATTACCCGAGCTCACTAAGAATTGGTGGTGCGACACAGATCACTTCAGTCGAACGAATTCGTATATGCCAGTCGCCAGATAAATGGCCAGATGGTAAAGAACTCAATGATATTAACCGTAACAAAGCTACGGAACTCCATGAGCAAATCGCCAAGATTATTCTCGATATTAAAGATGGTAATGGTGACGTACTCTTTGCCATTGTGATGTTCGACCAAAACGGATTGATGACAACAACAACCGGACCTCACATCAACGGAAGAATACGCGAAAAGGTGCGAAAAGCACTCGCAGAAATCATGACAATCAAATACTAAGTACTAAGCATGGAAGCAAAAAAGCGAGGACATTCCTCGCTTTTTATTTTTATTTGATATAGCTATGCTACAGACCTTTTGCCGGAGCTGCGTCTGGAGTTGGATTGTATGGTTTGTAGATTTGTGGATCAATTGTGCGCGTAAAGCAGGTACGACCGGCACTATGATCCCACGACTGACTCATACCACCGTAGCCTGGATACATTGCCGGCTCACTGACTGCAACATCAGTACTCATATAAGGAATGACACCACCGCCATTTTTGTACTCTACCCAACCTTTTGGCATGTCGGCAGAAAATGTCGCGCAAAGTTCAAATGAAAGTTTATCTTTTGGAACATACTCATACATCTTCCCTTTTGCAACTTCAGGATCAACAGGCAAACTAAAGTATGACAACGGGTCAGAAAGATCTTCAATTTTTGCAGGGAGCTTTTCTTTTTGCTGCCAGTAGTTGATGACCTGTGACTGAATGCTTTGCAAATCGGTGACACGCTTATCGTCGAGCCTCCAAAGTCTCTGCTGCTGCGGTGTGCCAATAACAGTAAATGACCAGACAATGAGCGCGAGTGAGAGTATTGATGCAACCCACACCGCTGAAGCGTGGACGATTTTTTTCCACCTTGATTCACGAATTGAGTAGTAGAAGTAGAGGCCAACCCACTTTGCGACGAGCAATGTCACAAGCACCTTGAGTACAAAACGAGTTGTCATTTCTCCACCAACAAAGTAACGAACGAGCGTCACCAAATCAATTGCCGCTACCAAAACCGCAAGAAAGATGATAAGGTACGTTGTCCACTTACGAACAACATCATCTGCGTGCGAGAGCGTGTTGCGCACGGCCTTGTTGTAGTAGCGCATGAGCACGAGAAAAACCGGCATAAAAATGACGAGCATTGCAATGTACGACCTTGCTCCATCATAGTTATATGAATTGTATCCGTACTGGTAGACACCATTTAACACATCAGGAAACTTGAAATCGAGCGTCGCAAATGCGAGGCTGAGAAATGCCGTCACGCTCACAATGAGCGAAACAACCATACCGAGCGAGAGAAAGAAAAATGTTGGGCTGAGCTTAGCGCTCGTGCCATTTTGAACTGTAGGTTCCATAGACTATACACATAAATAATTATTAATAATTGCTCTAGATAGTATACTAAATAACGAAACCAATAACCATGACAAAAAAGAAGTCGAAAAAAGCCATAGAAATGCCTGAACTCAATGCCGTGTCACTCAAAATGACGCGCTGGATTGGCTCTGTGCAATCCCTCATTGTTCATACAGTCCTTTTTGTCCTCTGTTTTGTCATTGTTCTCCTTGGGGCGCCGCTCGATCGCGTGCTTCTCGTCCTCACAACCATTGTTTCACTCGAAGCGATTTACCTCGCGATTTTCATTCAAATGTCAGTCAATAAAAACACGGCCGACATCGACGAAATTCAAGAAGATGTCGAAGACATTGCTGAAGATATTGAAGAGATGGAAAAGGACGTTGATGAAATTCAAAAAGATATCGATGAGATTCAAGAAGATGTTGATGAAATTCAGGAAGATGTCGATGAGATTCAAGAAGACGTTGATGAAATTGCCGAAGAAGTTGACGGAGAAGATTTGGCTGATACGGGCAAAGTTCACCACAAAGAAGCTCACCCGGAAATTTTGGAAAAAATCCAGCACGTCCTTGAAAGTCTCGCGAAGGATGTGGAAGCACTGAAAAATAAAGAAAAGTAGCCCACCTCGTCATACAGGATTTTTCTACTGAAAAATCCCTTATCCTCGCGCCGTCGCGCTGCGGAATGACTCGATAGGCTACTTTTCTTTATTGAGAGTTGGTAATGATGGCAACTGATGAGGCACCTTGTTGCGGGAAGGTGCCAGCGAGTTCTGGCTTTGTGGCATCGAGGAGGAGTAAAGCGCCCAAGATAAAAGCCGCAAGCGTGAGCTGGAAGACCAAGTTATGGAGGATGTACGACTTTTCGTATCTCATACCCATTATGACGAAGCAATGCTTCATTTCTTACACAATTTCCCAAATAAAAAGACCTGCACTAGTGCAGGTCTTTTGTGGGTACCACAATCATCATGAGTCTCAATTCCGTACTTCATGATGAACATGACTGTCGTCTTTCTCACATCGCTCTGGATTTTGCTTTTGAGCTGCAAGAGTCGAACGCAGCCATTTATAGTATGCGTCTGAGTCTTGTGAAAAGCGCACAGGTGGTACAGGTGTGGGCAAATAATGTTTACCGCGATTTTTCATCGTATTCAATTTAGTGTTAGAACTGATACAACTTTACCACACATACTTTTGCACGGCAAGTCCTCAGCTAAGGCTAGATCTTGAACTCAACCACGTCCCCGTCTTTCACAATGTACTCCTTGCCTTCAGTACGAACTTTGCCTTTGGCACGAGCGTCTGCATACGAACCAGCGTCAAGTAAATCCTGCCAAAACACAACTTCAGCGCGAATAAATTTATCTTTGAAATCAGTATGAATTGCCATGCCGGCAACCGGTGCAGTGCTTCCCTTTTTAATCGTCCAAGCGCGAGTTTCGTCGGGACCAGTCGTGAAGTACGTTTCGAGACCGAGGAGCGCGTAGGCTTCTTTGATGAGGTGGTCAATACCGTCTTCAATTGCACCGTCGGCAACATCTGCCGAACTTGCCATTTCTTTGCGAAACATTGCCTTTTCCTCACCTTCAAAATCTTTGAGTTCGTCTTCGACTTTAGCATCGAGCACAACATAGCGCGCACCGGTTGAGAGAATGTAGTCGGTCAATTCTTTAAATTTTGCCGGATCAGTTTTATC
>CAYOEB010000004.1:13395-18722 GCA_964403005.1 uncultured Candidatus Saccharibacteria bacterium
CGGTTGAGAGAATGTAGTCGGTCAATTCTTTAAATTTTGCCGGATCAGTTTTATCAAGATTGTCGACACCGGCGCGTTTGTTGAGGCCGTACAAAATTGGCTTTATCGTGAGGAGGCCAAGTTGCTTCACTTTGGGAAATTCTTTTTCGTCGAGCGAAACTGTATTTGCCATGTGCTCGGCTTCGAGCGCTGGGAGGACTTTTTTTAGCGCGGCTTCTTCAATAACCGCTTCTTTATCGCCACGTTTCGCATCGCGTGCCACGGCACCGAGTCGCTTGGTCACCGTTTCCATATCAGCGAGAATGAGCTCCATGTTAATGACCTTGATATCGCGCAGCGGATCGATGTCGCCATACACGTGCATGATGTCGTCGCCAGTCGCAGGGCTGGCAGAAGCGCCTGCGTCATTTGCACCATTTCGGATCGGAAAAATACGCACCATTTCAAAAATCGCATCAGTTTCGCGAATGTTTGAGAGAAATTTATTACCGAGTCCTTCACCTTTTGACGCGCCGGCCACAAGACCGGCAATGTCGACAAATTCAATTGCAGCTGGAATCGTCTTGGCAGATTGTGAAAAAGTAGAAAGCTTGCCAAGTCGTGCATCAGGCACGGCAACAATACCGACTGACGGATCGATCGTACAGAACGGGTAGTTTGCGGCTGGAACGCCTTTTTTAGTTAGCGCATTAAACAGTGTTGATTTGCCGACATTTGGCAAACCGACGATGCCGATTTGGAGTGACATGATGTGATAGTAGCATTCTTGGCTAATATTGACAAACTACTCTCTAGTGTTAGAGTGAAGAAAAAAGCTATGAAAACAGAACTTAATATTGGAACACCCGACATACGACTACTGCCTGAAGTTACTGCACTCCACAGAAATTGGATAAATGTAGTTGATTTTGCAAGTTGCAAAATTACACCAAGAACAGTGGTTGGACTCAATATTGAAATCGTATATGAAACCACAGTAATCAAGTTGCCCTACATTGTTTCCGGTCATCACATTGAAAAGACTATTCTTGATGCATTGGGAATGGTGACACTGCGCGAAGCCGCATATAAAATCATATTTACCCTAAACATGGATGCACACAGGGGCACTAGAGAATGGGAAGCAATTTATTTATTTACTCCTACACAAGATGTAGTGCTCGAAATGGAAAGTTTTGAAGCGAAATTACCTTTTGAAACCATGGAACGTGGGCTTCAAATGCTTGCTAAGCAAATTTGCTCTATCATTCAGAAAAAAGCAGTGCACGAACTCACTTCGCTGCAGAGCTGGAAACTCCTGATGGATAAATAAAAAAATGCCGATTCAAAATCGGCATTTTCTATTTCCATTTACTCAATCTATTTTACTTCCCCATCATGAGCTTCTGAAGCTCGCCCTGATACTTGCGCATCACTTCAAAAGTTGCAGCTTGCTGATCTTTGCCTTCGTGCTTTACTTTGCGTTCAACTTCTTCAGAGATTTTCTTGAAGAGTTCTGGGTTTTCGCTCACGAGCTTGGTAATCATTTCCTGCTGCTCGGGTGGCAAACTTTTAAGCTGGCGTTTGAGGAGTTGTTTGACGAAAAAATCTTTTATTGACATGTGAGAACTATAGCAGAAAGTGCATGAGTGGTACAGCTACACAAAGCCCAAAATAAAAAAGTCTACCAGCTATAGCTGGTAGACTTTGGCGATTACGGCATATGCATTAGGCACGTGTTACTTTTGCGCCAGATGGAACCGAATCGACACTATTCCAACTATTTACCCAGTTGAGTGAACGACCGGTAAATCGATGAAGGACATTTGTGGTTTTTGCAGAAATCAGTTCCCCTTTAGCTGGGATCTTTTGTCCAAGACGGAAATGAATGAAATGTCCGATGCTTACGCTCATACTTACAACATTCCCGGCAATAGCAGAAGGGTCAACATCTGCACCCTGTTCCACCCTAACCTCCAATACATCTTTGGCAATTTTTTTAATACGGGTGACTTTCCCCTTTACTTCCTCATCACCCTGGGAGAACGACAGAAGAGGTACGCGATAGTAATTGTCTTTGACGATTATTACAAAGTAAATAATTGCTGCCACAGTGAGCAGTCCACTTGCAATTTCAATGAGTATCATGACTTTCAGTTTTAGAAGGATTCTCCAAACTATATTATTTTTTTAGAAAATGTCAACTAGACTGGCAATTCTTGCTTATACACTTCTACTTCACAGACACCATCTCTGCGACACAGCTTGCCGCAATCTTTACATGCTGAAGTAAAACCATGGTGCGTTCCATCAGTGCAATTGCATTTGGTGAGTGGTAAGCCATGCTTGAGGCAAACAGGCGCTTGGCAAACACCTTCTTTTTCTGAAACACCACCGCAGCCGCCAGTACAAATGAAGTGTCCTAACATATATTCATTGTATAGCGAGTTTTTATTTTTCCAAAATCCACCAGCTAAAAGCGCATGTAAGTATTGTTGAGATTAAAAACCTTTGCTAAAATCGATGTAGTCATAAACACAGAGAAACTATAGCAGTTTCGCAATGCCCCGACACGAGTGTCGGGGTTTTTTACTTGTATTTATCCCCTATTTGTGGTACAGTACCGGAGTCATTTTATTAGCGGATTTTTGGGAGTAATCCCCTCGCGCAGTTTCGACAAAGCACTAGGGAGCCCGAAAATATACATCCGCTCCATCGTTCGGTGGAACACCAAATGCAGATTTGGCGTATGTGCGGATTTTTTTATTGCAATTATGGCAACAACAGAAGTAACAACAGAAACAGTTCACGAAATGAGCGCAATTCGCGCCATGGCGGAAAAGATGCCGGTACCACCTGCGCTCGATGCGCTTGTTGAAGGTCCGGTTATTGGTATTCAGAAGTCATCGGTCTACATCGATCTCGCACCATTTGGTACGGGTATCATCTACGGCCGAGAATTCCAGAATGCTAAGGATATTATCAAGAAGATCAACCTCGGCGACCTCGTCAAAGCGAAAGTTGTCGACCTTCCAAATGAAACTGGCTACATCGAGCTCTCTCTCAAAGAAGCAAAGCAAGCCCTCATTTGGAGCGAAGCTGAAAAAGCAGTTAAGTCGAAAACAGTTCTTGAGCTCCCAATTAAGGACGCCAACAAAGGTGGTCTCATTTTGGAATGGCAAGGTATCGCTGGCTTCCTTCCTGCGTCTCAGCTCAAGCCTGATCACTACCCTCGCGTAGAAGATTCAGACAAAGACAAGATTCAAAAAGAACTCAAGAAACTCATTGGCAAGAAAATCCAGGTAGCAATCATCTCTGCTCTTCCAAAAGAAGGCAAGCTCATCTTCTCTGAAAAAGAATCAACTCCAGAAGAACGCCAAGAAGTTATCGCAAAGTACACTGTCGGAGATGAGCTCGACTGCACAGTCGCGGGTCTCGTTGACTTCGGCGTCTTCCTCAAAATCGAAGAAGGCCTCGAAGGTCTCGTGCATATCTCAGAAATTGACTGGGGTCTCGTTGATGATCCTCGCGCGTTCTTCAAGATTGGCGACAAAGTTCGCGCCAAGATAATTGAAATCAAGGACGGCAAGATCTCACTCTCAATCAAAGCACTCAAGGAAAATCCTTGGAAAGAATTTGAAGGTTCACTCAAGAAGGGCGACATCGTCCAGGGTGTGGTCATCAAGTTCAATAAACATGGCGCACTCGCTTCAATCAAAGAAGGTGTTGCTGGCCTCGTCCACAACTCTCTCTTTGGCGGAGAAGCAAAGCTCCGCGAGAAACTTGAACTCGGCAAAAACTACAACTTCCAAATCACGCTCTTCGAACCAAAGGAACAGCGCATGACGCTCACCTACCTCGAAAAGTAGTTCATAAAAAAAATCACCTTCGGGTGATTTTTTTTATTTCTATGGTACGATAGGCAAAAATCGAACGTCATGTTCTTCCTTCCCCACACCGCCGCCGAACGAGCCCAAAACAGCAACCTCACCATCGGCCTCTTTATTTTCCTCATCATTTTTTTCATCATCGCATTTTTGTACTCACTTCGTGAGGATCAAAAACCCTAAAAGTCACTATGCGTAATAGTTGACTTTTTTATTTTATGTGCTATTTTATTGCAAACCCCAAAAAAGATCCTTATATGAAAAAAATCTCAGCTATCTCTGTCTACACGACAATGACGCTTGCCATTTTCTTCTGTGTTTCGACTATACTAAAGCTCGATACAAGTCCTCTTGCCCTTGCTCTCACGGGTATCGGTATGTGGTGCCTGGTGGATGGTGGCGTATATCTCATGGTTGTCCACCTCCGTAACCATCCACCATTCGCATTCATTATCTATTTGGTATTCTGTTTCATTTATCAATGTATTGACATCCTTTTAACAGGCATTGTGAACATATCTGAAATGTACCAATTCTGTGCAAGTGCCCTCATTCTGTATCCAGTGTATAGATATGAGAATGCAAAATACTTGATTGGCACTGCTCGAACACTCAGTAAAAAATACTTCGACAAGCTGAGTATTGACTACGACACACTCATGGCAGGTCTCCTCACCGAAACAGGCTACCTTAAGGAAGAACGCGACAAAGAGGACAAGGTTCAATTTGTGTGCGAAAAATCCAGATTACAAAAATGGTCACACCTATTTTCATTACAACAACAGTATGAGAAAGGTGGGGATATGACCGCACTCGCCCACACCATTGGCTACGACAAGGTAACGTTTGGTTTTATTAAATGTATTAAAGCCTACATTGCACTCCTCAAAACTGTTGAGATGCATATGCATATTGATAGTGAGCTACACGCAGACAATGCCGATGCCAAATTTCCACTCGATCTTAGCAAAAGACGATGGAAACTCGTCGATGCTGAAAAACAATTTGAAAAGAGAATCAAAACGATTCATAAGAGAGCAAACGCATTCAATCCTGTGCTTGGCTAGTCTCGTTAAAAGTCCCGAACAGTTCGGGACTTTTTTATTTAATCATTATAGAGCGTCATGGCCTTGTCACGGCTTTCGTTTGCCATGACATCAATTGCTTCAACAGCGCGCTTCCAAACTTTTTTCAGTTCAACCATGTCGCCTTCACGAAACTTAGTCATGAGAAATTTGATTTGCGCATCTCCTCCAGCTGGACGCTTGGTCACACCTTTTGGCGTATGCGGCGACACACCGAGACGAATTCGTGGAAATGCTTCCGATTTTACTGCTTTAATAATCGAAGCAAGTCCATTGTGACCACCAGCGCTACGATTGAAAGAAATTTTCATTTTACCAACTGGCAAATCAAGATCATCGTATACGACACAGAGTGATTCAAGCGCTTTCTTTGAAA
>CAYOEB010000004.1:18822-21867 GCA_964403005.1 uncultured Candidatus Saccharibacteria bacterium
GGCAAATCAAGATCATCGTATACGACACAGAGTGATTCAAGCGCTTTCTTTGAAAGTTCAAGCGGGCGGACCGCATTGCCCGAATTATTCATAAAGGTTTCAGGGCAAATGAGCATGACCTTTTTGGCTTTCTTGCCATCACCCAAAACACCAGTTGCGGTGAGCGCCTTGAGTTTTTTATCATCTTTCCAATCCGAAAAATCGTACTTTTTGGCAACGTACTCAAGGAAGCTTCGTCCAGCATTATGGCGGCTACCTTTATACTCTTCTCCTGGATTACCGAGACCAACTACGTAGAACATGCGCAGATTGTAGCACAGCTTGAGTCATCGTGGCGACGTGACAAAAAAATTGATATAAGAAATAAAAAAGCCCTTCCTGGAGGAAGGACTTAGAAACCTAAAAACTAATAAGATCATGAGTGTCCGGCAATTGCCGTCACTAGTGCTGAGTCAAAACTCAGACGAATCTTTCTCGCAGAAATGTAGACGATTCTTACGAGAATAATCATAATCGTTCCGGATAAGGCAATTTTACTCGCCATTACCAAATACGGATGGTGGTGCAATTGCAACTGGTAGTGCGTACTAAAAAGACCATTAAAGATACTTATTGATTTAATAAGCAGTCGATCAAACAGTCTACTGAATAATCGAAAATGATCGATAAGGATCATAACGCTTACACAGCTTGCCACCCAGAGCATGATTGCCCATACCGTTCGGATAAATGCAACAAATGATCCGGTCGCACTTTTTTGGAAAAGTATTTCATCAGTGTGGTACATACTGTACTCCTCTGCCATACTTCTAAGTGTCGTGAGCGCCTTACTCGTACTTCCTAAACCAAGAAGTGCAAAATAAACAAGTGCAAGGAGTGGCATAACTGCCGCAATGTACCAGGTCTTGTAGTACCAAGCTGCAAGGCTTGATCCAACAACAACGATAAATGTAATTACTTTTGCGAGGAGAATGTTTCTTCCTAGCCTTTCTTTGGGAGAGATGAATAAACGTAGCATTTTTTTTGGGGGGTTGAGGTTGTTATAGAACTAATGAATGAATTACTGCTATTATATAACACAAAATCACCTTGTGTCAAACAAAAGCTTACTGTACAATTGCATCAATGGAAAATAACACCAAAAAAGGAGGGTTTATTTGGGATCTCATAAAATTTTTACTGATATCGCTTGCGATAGTGCTCCCATTTAGAATTTTTGTAGCTCAGCCTTTTATTGTCTCTGGAAAATCAATGTATCCAACTTTTGACGATGGGCAGTACCTCGTCGTCGACGAACTCACCTACCATTTCAATCATCCAGAACGCGGCGATGTTATTATCTTCCACTTTCCCAACAACACCAAAGAGTACTTCATCAAACGTATCATTGGCCTCCCAGGAGAAACAATTTCAATCGAGAGCGGCAAGGTAAAAATTGTTAACAGCGAACACCCAGATGGATTTTTCCTCACTGAGCCATACGCACCAGACAAACTCACCGACGCGGCTCCAGTTACTCTCGACAATACCCACTACTATGTGATGGGCGACAATCGCGGAGCGAGCTATGATTCGAGATCGTGGGGTACACTCTCATCAAACCTCATCGTTGGCCGAGCATTTGTCCGACTCGTTCCACTCGGTGATGTAGGTATTTTCCCAGGTAAATACAACCAATACACAACAAATGACTAAAAAAGAACATTCAGGCAAGGAAGTACAAACACTCAAAGGCATGCGCGATCTCATGGGCGATGATTTTTTCGCCTTGCAAGGTTTTTATGACAAAGCTCAAGAAATTGCACTCTACTACGGTTTCAAACCAATCGAAACACCAATTCTCGAGGCTGAAGATATTTTCACCACATCAATCGGTGAAGGTACGGACATCATTGATAAAGAAATGTACGCCTTCAAAACCAAAGGTGGTGATCGTATTGCGCTTCGCCCAGAGCATACGGCAAGCCTCATGCGTGCCTACATCGAACACGGCATGCAGTCTGAGCCACAACCGGTCATGCTCTACCACTACGGTCCGGTTTTTCGCCATGACAATCCCCAGGCAGGTCGCTACCGTCAGTTTTACCAGTTCGACATGGACATTTTGGGTTCAGAAAAAGCAATTAACGATGCGCTCGTCATTAAAGCTGCTTGGGCAATGCTCGAAGATTCTGGCGCGACCGATCTCATGGTTGACATCAACTCTATTGGCGACAAAGAGTGTCGTGCCCACTATGTTCGCGAGCTCACCAACTACTACAAAAAACACATCAATGAACTCGGTCCGATTGACAAAGAACGCCTCAAGACCAATCCCCTTCGTATTCTCGACACCAAGGACGAAAAGTCTATGGCGGTCAATGAACACGCCCCAGATGCTGTTACGTACCTATGCTCAAGCTGCAAAAAACACTTTAAAGAAGTACTTGAATACCTTGAGGGCATGGATATTCCTTACCGTATCAACAAAAACCTCGTACGTGGTCTCTCCTACTACACTCGTACTGTTTTTGAAATCATTACTGTTGTCGAAGATAAACCGCTCACGGTTTGTGGTGGTGGTCGCTACGACTACCTCGGACGTGAACTCGGCAGCAAAAAAGATATTCCAGCTGTTGGCGCATCGTTTGGTGTTGATCGTCTCCTCCTCCAACCTTGGTACAAAAAGCACTCACCTCGCTTCCTCAAAAAGCCAAAGGCTTACTTCATTCAACTTGGCCAAGAAGCCAAACTCAAGAGCCTCAACGTCATCGACATCTTGCGCAAATGCCACATGCCAATTCACCAATCACTTTCAAAGGACTCTCTGTCGGCACAGCTAGGGTATGCTGAAAAAGTTGGTACACCATATGCAATTATCTTTGGTCAAAAAGAAGCAATTGAAAACTGCGTCATTGTTCGTGATATGAAAACTCGCTCGCAGAAAACAGTTAAACTCAAAGATCTTGCGGCGTACATCAAAGAGCTCTAGGTTCACACCATGGTAACTATTGTTCAAAAAGATGATCCTGTCCTCAGAGCTACAGCGACACCTGTCGAGAGTAG
>CAYOEB010000004.1:21967-30303 GCA_964403005.1 uncultured Candidatus Saccharibacteria bacterium
TCAAAAGATCGCAAACTTGTTCCCGAGGGCTGCCTCTCGGTACGCTGGCTCTACGGCAACACTCGTCGCTCAAGTCGCGCAAAGATGAAAGCTTATGATATTGAGGGCAAAGAATTTGTTCTCGATGGTCGGGGCTTACTCGCGCAGATTTTTCAACATGAAATCGATCACCTCAATGGTATTCTCTTCATTGACCATGCCAGAGATATTCGAGACTTACCTCCTGAAGAAATAAAGTAGTATGAAGTACGTTTTTTTTGGTACACCAAATGAAGCGACAATTGTGCTCGACACACTCGTCGCTCACAATCTCACTCCTTCGCTCATCGTTACAGCCCCAGACAGACCCGCTGGACGTGGACTAAAAATTGAACAGAGCCCGGTTGCCACGTGGGCAGGAAGGCAAACTACTCACACCACCGTCGTCAAACCAGAAAGCCTCAAAGGTAATGGTGATATTGCCAATATGATTGCCGGCAGCAAGGCTGAACTCGGTATTGTTTTTGCTTATGGCGCAATAATTCCACAAAGTATTATTTCGCTCTTTCCAAAAGGTGTGCTCAATATTCACCCATCTCTTTTGCCTAAATATCGTGGACCTGCACCTGTTGAGGGCGCGATTTTAGGAGGAGAAACTGAAACCGGAGTGAGTGTCATGCTCATTGATGCGCTCATGGATCATGGGCCGATTTTGGCACAAGAAAAGGTCTCGATCGGTACCGATGAAACTGCTCCAGAGCTCCTCAATCGCCTCGTCACACGTGGTGCATCAATACTTACCGAGCTCATCTTGCGCCACGAAAATGACGGTATTTCTTTTTCTGACTCTGCGAAAGAGCAAAACCATCTACTCGCTACCTTTACACAAAAAATTACTAAAGCTGATGGTCAGATTAGTGAGGCTGACATTGAAGCACATCCGGAAGAAGTCTATAAAAAGTATCGGGCCTATGCGGCTTGGCCTCGGCTGTTTTATTTTAGTCAGGAAGGCGAAAGAAATGTGCGGACAACAATCACTAAAATGCGTATGGAAAATGGAAAGTGCGTTGTCGAGCGAATCATCCCAGAAGGCAAAAAAGAAAAGGCTGTCAATTAAGACAGCCTCTTTTTAATTTGTTTAATTACTCAGCAGCTTGTACTGCTGCTTTTTGCGAATGCAAAGTGGACAATGTTTCCAAGGACAGAACTGTCATTGGAAATGGTGCATTGAAAAATGCTTCAGGGTTATTCTTCAAAACCGAGAGGGTATTTTCCATCGATTCAGAAAATGTACTTAATGCCCGGATTAATGTTCCGAGAAACAGGCCATTTGGACTGTACTCGGCACCACCTTTCACTTGTATTTCGCGAGTTAACGGTGGATACTCCTTTTGGAAGTGGTCTACCATGTCGGTTATAAATACCTGTGTTGTCAAATACTTAATCCGGCTTTCAATTTTGATGTTGGTTGAACCACCGCCAGCCGAGCGCTCAGTAGTGAATGTTGCCCATCCCGGAAAAAGGAACCCTGAGGTGTTTAGACCAATAATGAGGTAATCCTTCTTCTTCCCATCTCCATGCTCATGAAAAGGAGAGATGAGGAGGATTACCACTTTTTCTTTTTCTCCGGCTGCTTGATTTTTCAGTGGAGTAATCCACTCCTTAAGTTTGGGAGACTGACTCAGGTTAATGAGTTTGCTGTAACACAAAAGAAATCTGTCAACAGTTTCTTGCTGGTCAACGTCCAGCATTGCGCGTACAAAATGTGATTTTGCCATTGTAACTTTGTTTTTTGGGGTTTTGAAATAAACGAATTGGCCCTTAGTATACCTCACTAAAGGCCAATGTCAATATGTAGTTGATTGTTTTCAATCCTCTCTATGAGCGCTTGCGGAAGCGAAGCTTGCCAGGCAAACTACCGATTCCCTTGAGAACACTCTTCACCTGCTGTGCGCCTTTTCGAAAGAGTGTCTGTGAGCGTTCTTTTTTTGCGACTATTTCACGTTCCAGTTCTTCTTTGGCGTCATCAATTGAAGCGTATAAATCATCTTTTGTAGAAACGGCCCTAAAGCGCCGGCCGGCATTGCGAATCGTCATTTCTGTTCTAAAGATATTGCCGGCTTTGTGGTGTTTCGTTGTCTGCAAAAGCTCAACGTCCACAACCACACTGTCCCTATTCTCACCCAAAAGCTTACCTACCGTCTCGATTCTTTTCTCCGCGTAATCGCGGATCGCCTCCGTAAGGAGGATCGATGTTGCTTTAAAGTTTATCTTCATAATACCTATTATACCGCTAGACGGTTTCGACAAGCAAACAGTTTGTTTCTTTGGCAACACCAAACGGTAAGCCAGCCAAAATGACGATTTTTTCACCCTTCTTGACAATCTTTCTCTCAAGTAGGCATTTTTTGACCTGGGCTGTTGCCTCACTAAAACGATCAAGGCTACCCATGACCACTGGCTCGCAACCAAAGAGGAGCGTCGTTTTCTGGGCCACGCTTTTGTATGGCGTAAATACATAGACTGGGCATATCGAACGATGACGAGCAATCATTTTTGCTGTAAAACCAGATGACGAAAGTGCGGCAATTGCAGCGGCCTCTACGTTGCGTGCTGTGTATACAACTGAGACTGATACAGAGTCAACAACATTGCCGACATTTGCCGTAAAATGCTTTCGAAAGTGTTCTTGGTTGAGCTCGGTAATCTTTGCGACGCTCGACATGACACCAACTGCCTCAATCGGAAATGCACCCGATGCTGTTTCCGCTGAAAGCATCACCGCGTCAGTGCCATCAAGAATGGCATTTGCAATATCAGAAACTTCGGCTCGAGTTGGCGTTGGATGCGTAATCATCGATTCCAAAAAGTGCGTCGCAGTGATAACTGGCTTGCCTTGTTCATTGGCAATGCGAATCATATTTTTCTGAATGGCCGGTACCATTTCCCTACCAACTTCAACAGCCAAATCACCTCGAGCTACCATAACTGCGTCAGAGGCAGCAATAATATCAGTAAGCTGCTCAACTGCTTCGAGTGTCTCAATTTTTGAGATGATCCATGGAACGTCTTTTTTATTTTTCGTGTGCTTCGCGATAAGCTTCCGAAGATTTTGTACATCCTTCACGCTACGCACAAAAGAAAACGCGATATAATCAATATCTTCTTTAATCATCTGAATGAGATCGGAGGTGTCTTTCGCGGTAATTGCCGAGACAGACAATTTCGCACCAGGAATATTGACACCTCGACGCGAAACAATGTGACCACCAGCATGAACCTTAGTATAAACATCCTTCCCTTTAATTGCGATAACTCGAAGTTCAACCTTGCCATCATCTAAAAAGATTTTTTGGCCAACTGAAACCTCTTTCGGAAGTAGTGGATAGTTGATGTAGACCTTTTTGGCAGTACCTTCGATTTTTTCTGTTGTGAGAATAAATGTATGATCGTTCACAAGTTCAATCTTTGAATCACGAAAATCACCAATACGGATTTTTGGACCAGACAAATCGACAATAATGGCAACATGCGTATTACACTTTTTTGCAATACTTCGAATTCGACGAGCACGTTCGATATGTTCATCGATTAAGCCATGGCTCATATTGAGACGAAAAACATTGACACCAGTTGCAATCAATTTCGAAATCATTTCTACCGACTCAGTAGCAGGACCAATCGTCGCCACAATTTTAGTCTTCTTTTTTTGTTCCCCTTTTAGTTTTGACATCCGCCTATTATATATGGTTATAGAAAAAATAAAAGTACTGCACTATGCAGCACTTTTATATTGAAAACGTTATAAAACTACTTAGTTTTCTTTGGTGTTGTCTTTGAACGACCCTTTACCTTTTTGGCAGCTTTTTTGTCAAGCATTACCTTTTTGGCAGCAAGGCGTTTTTTTGTTTTGTGAGGATGCGGAACTGGTTTTGTGCTGCTGAGCGCTGTACTTCTCTTTCCCATAAAATGTGATTTAAAAAAATAATTAATAAATGATGTTTGATTATACCACAAACGTTCGGTTGATGACACCACGCTTTGCGGTAAAAGGTTTTGACTCGTAGATTTCTGTATACGACTGATCATCGTTCTTTTTTTCGATTTTGACACGATAGTCACCTTTTGGCACAAGTGCATAGTAGCGGCCATATTTATCTAGAGGTCGAGAAAAGAGGAGTTTGTCCAGCTTGGCTGAATATATCCTCACGATACCAAAAGCAATTGGATTACCAGATTTGGTCTTTACAGAACCAGAGCTGTAGAGTCGAATACCAAGTTCGCGAATGACAAGAAGGATGACATAGACACCGACAATAATGATATTGAAGAGTGTCGCGTGAATAATCGCTGCAACCACCGCTGAGATAAAGCCAATGGCAAAGATTGCATTAATAATACGGTTGAGAACTTTGTCTTTTCTCGCATTCCATTTGGTAAGCTTTTGCTCGTGCTTGATATACTCATTCCAGTTGAAGAGCTCTGGGTCCATCGGAATATTTTTTGTGAAAACATCCTGACCTTCTCTCACAACAAAGTCTTCACCAAAATAGAGGTCATTGTAGAGTTCATCGTGATCACGACCAGCGAGTTTACGTGATGGGAAAATATAGCTCGTCTTATTTACAACAATGTGGTATGTACCGGCCGGCACCAAAAAACCATAGCGACCATCGATGTCGGTAATTGAACTTGCAACTTCCTTGCCTTTTGTATTAAGAAGAGTGACATAGACAGGATCAAGCGGCTGCTTGGTAATAGAATCATACACCGTTCCCCATCGGCGAAGGCGTTTTTTGAAACCAAGTGCACCAAGGAGCAACTGCCATAAGCGCTGAGGCAAGAAAGCTAGCTCAGAAAGCGCGACCGTACCCACAAATATACCAGCAATCACACCGAGGATGGCGCCAAGGCGACTCATTACAGAAGCAAAGCGAGATACTTTTTCTACGGGCGAGCACCCAGGCATGGTTGGGTCAGTTGCACAAGTTGGCACTGGCGTTGGTGGAACAATAGTAGCTGGAGGAATAATCGTTCCGCCTCCACCGCCGCCTCCACCTCCGCCAGGAGGAGTAATAGGAGGAATGACAGTTATTGTACAGCCAGGTAATGATGGGTTTGTTGCGCAGGTTTCAACCGGAACAACAGGATTGTAGATGATCGTAATTGTGGCAGAAGCAGTAAGATCATGATTGTTTTTTGCTGTAATCACCACAGTATTTGATCCTGTTTGGAGAGCAAGAGCCGGTGTTGACCACGAACTTAATCCAGTTGTCGCTGAAATCGAGCCACCGTTAAGTGTATATTCTACCGAGGTCAACGTATCATTGTCTGTTGCTGTTCCACTCACTACTACTGAACTTGTCGAGCTTGTATAGCTACCACCAGTTGCTGCCGGTGTAACAATTGTCACCTGGGGAGGATCATATTCACAGGAATTTTGCTCCATGTAGTTATTGGCGTGGGTGTCAGTACACTGCGGCATTGGACCACCGCCGCCAGACGGAGACACGACAGTGAGTGAATATCTTCGATTACCAGAAAACAAGCTGGCACCAAATGTATCTATTGCTTGGACAATGAAAGAGTGTGTGCCGAGCGTTGTTGGCGTACCGCCGAGATCTGTGCCCGAAAGAGTTATTCCCGTTGGCAGCGCAGGCGAGACAAGACTTGGTGTGCCCTGTTCATTTTGAGTCGCAATTGTTACTGGACCATAACCAGCACCTTTTGTTGCATTACTCAACGTTGTCGAAACCGGGGTAATAAAGTCATAAACAAGAACACGATTGCTCTCAGCGACATAGACTCTATTATTTGTACCATCAATACCAATACCCGACGCAGACGATGCTGATGTGCTTTGTGTTACTCCCCCAGCATCCGACGAGGTAAAGTCACCTTGACCAAGCACTGCGACAGCATTTTCACCGTCAGTAATCGAGCTTGTATCATAAATAGTTATTCGCGTTGCGTTATTGAAACCACGCTGAGATACATAGAGCCGATCGTTAACCGAATCATAGTCAATCGCATTTGCAATGTCGCATATCGTGCTTGCCGTCCAGTGCTCATCGTATGTCAAAAAGCCCGTCATTGTTGAACACTGATCAGCATCTGCGAGTGTGTCACTGATAGTGTCACCACCATTTAAATCAACGTGTGTTGTTCCTAAAACATTCGTAGGATTAAAGTGGCTATCAATTGTACTGGAAGTGTCATAGACCCAAACAATGCTGCCGTATGTTGAGGTTTCATCTTGATGTCGCGAATCGGCAATAAATAAACGATTGTGAACATTATCAAAAACCATGTCAGTGGCATTAATGAGTGAACCGAACATTACCACTCGCTCGGGATTATTTTGAATACCAGCAGACAGATCAAAAACAAGAATTTTACCACTGCTGTTGCTGCCACCACCGACAAATAGTCGCTTAGATATACTGTCGTATGCGATTGTATCCGTATCATAAACTCTTTGTATATCCGGGACGAGAAGAGCGTTTGCGTCAGTAGAAAAATCAGGTTGACCAAAGACACACGAAGCATCCATACCATCGGAAAGACCAGTCGACGTCACCCCACACAGATCTTTTGGAGAGCTACCAGGAGGGCGAACATCGAAAGCGACAACACGATAACGATCACCAACAAATAAAATGTCATCATCACTGTCATATGTCATTGTGGTGAGGTATGCAAAGTGGCTTTGACTTGCAACAGCTGCACTAAAATCAGTAAAGTCCGGTTGCCCAAGAACATTGTCAGCAATACGATCAATCAAATTATTATTGCTATCAAGATTAAAAATTAAGATTCGGTTTCGATATTTATCAGCAATAAAAAGTCGGTGGTTAGTAGTATCCACAACAGTATCGCCCACATCATAAAAACTGCGATCATTCGGCACTGCTCCACCGCCACTAAAGGTATTATCGAGCGTAAAAACAGGTGTTGTTCCCATTGGAGTAACCTCAGTAGTACGCTGGCCAATGACACCCTCAGCAGCTACATGATAAAGATCTGAGGGGGCAGAAAATGAATACTCTGTCGCGCGATTATTGCCTGCATCAACTACCCACACTTTTTTGATTGCGGCGGAAACATTACCAAAACCAGAAGGCACAATACCTATCGAATCATTTATTGCGACACCGATTGGTGCCGACAATTCATTTTGAGATGTGGCTGCCACATGACTATTGAGATCAGTCTGACCAATCACATACGCAGCACTCATACCATCGCTCACCACACCGCCTGGCAAGTCGTAAACAAGCACACGATTATTGTTTTTATCGGCAACGTACATTATCTTTAGGTCCATATCCAAATCCGCATCGGTAGGATGATCGAGTTCAGCTCCAGACGACCCGGCAGTTGCGGTGGCGAAAGTTGCTTGGCCAATGACGTGGGTGGCATCAGGATCATCAGCTCCAGCCGGGGTAAATATCATGACACGATTATTGTTTGTGTCAGCAACCAAAATATCTGCGCCATTATTTGTCTTGACCGACACTGGACCATTTAGTCTATTGATCGCTGTTCCAGTCACCTTGGCATTCATTGTCGCTTGACCTATCACAAAGTACGCAGATTGACCATTCATACCACCTGCGCCAGACACAGAGTCAAACGCAAGTACACGGTTGTTATTGGTGTCAGCAACAAACAATAACATTGAGTATGAAAAGTCAACGCCCATAGGGTGGTCAAGCTGATGGTCGGAAAGCCCTGGATCAGTTGTATCAAAATCTGGCTGCCCAATAATATAATCAGCGCCCATACCAGAATACAAACCTGACTGAAAATTGAAGACGACAATTCTATTATTGTTGGTGTCTGCGACGGCAAGTTGGTGGTAAAGAAAGTCATATGAAAGACCAGTCGGACCTGACAATCCAAATTGACCACCACCGGCAGTACCAGTTTCCATGTTGGGTTGGCCAAGTACGTATGTTGCTGTTGTCCCGACAAAAGCACCGTTGTCATCGAGCTGATAGCCAAGCACTCGATTGCCGTCGGTGTCACTGACAAAGAGAATTTTGTCATCGGTATCAACAACAGCGTATGTCGGATTACTCATTCCGTGATCTGAAAGTAATCCTTCGCCATTCCATGGATCACCTTGTGTATACGAAGGTGGGTACGTTGTGACGGGCGGATCATATTGACCAAGAACGTCTGATGCTTGGTAAATTGGACCCGCACCATGAGAAAAATAAACAAGCGAAACAACCACGACTACTGCCAATGTGGACAGCATGATGACGTGGAGCGTTTTGAGTCGCTTACGTGCATATTCCATTCATTCAATTATAACAAAAAGTGGACAAGAGAAATTGTCACACTGTGGA
>CAYOEB010000005.1:0-15351 GCA_964403005.1 uncultured Candidatus Saccharibacteria bacterium
GGTGAAACCGCGCCGCCCTTTGAGCCGGACATTTTGCCATCGACACCTTGAATACCGACAAATTTGTATTCAACAAAAAGTGGTGCTTTAATATCAAAAATTTTTTGAGTAATGAGACTTGAGACATCAAAGCTCGATCCTGGTGAAGCATGGTCATGGCCGCCCGGCTCAAAGACAACACCTTCATGACGCCAACGCATTGGCCAATCGATTTTCCAACCAAGCTTGTACACAAAATCTTTGGTGAGATCAATGGTGTCTTTTTGATTTGTCTCTATGCAGAGATACGTCACCGTGTGTTCACCATCGTATGATTCGATCACTGTGCTATCTTTTTTTGAAAAACGAGAGTAAATCGAAATTGGGTAGTAGTTTTCGATAAAGCTTTCTTTGTTGAGGCCTTTTTCTTCAATAGCTTTTTCGGTCATGAGTGAAAACATAATTTCTCCAATTTCCTTGCGATGTTGCATAGCGAAAATGACACTTTCTGTGTACGCTCCACTCTCATACATTTCAGTTTGGTTGCGATAGACAAGTGGAATACCTAGGGCTTGCATTGCGACTTCAAAATCTGCTTGGAATGACGCGGCATATGAGGCATGCTTCCCTGTTGGATCAGGAACTTTTGATAGCGGCATCCCAATGTACTGCGCGAAGTCTTCACTCACCCCAGCAGGCACTTTGCGCAAGCGATCAAAGTTATCCCAAGAAAAGATGAAGCGCGTTTTCTTACCTTTCCCTTCAAGTGCACGGAGCACAGCGTACGATGTCATGACGTCGCGGAAGTTGCCAAAGTGCACAATACCCGACGGACTAATACCAGCAGCAACGGTGTAGATTTCGTTGTTGGGAAATGCAGCAATAACCTCATCAGCGATGACGTTGGCCCAATAGTCGTTTTTACTTGTGAGAATCTTTGGATCGATCCTACGAGATGCTTCAAATTGCATAGTTTGTATTATATACCTTCAGCTCGAAGTTGCTCGAGTATTTCTTTAGCTTTTTTTGAAAGTTTCTTTGGCATTTCTATATCAAGCTTGACCATAAAGTCACCGCGGCTTGATTTGCCCGTAGGAACGCCTTTGCCCTTGACACGGAGGACTTCGCCAAATGTCGCACCAGCTGGGATTGAAACATCAACTGGACCATCGAGAGTTTCGACTTTGTAATCACCGCCAAGGAGCGCGTCTGACAAACGAATTGAAAGTGTTGAGGCGAGATTGCTACCTTCTCGTGTAATTGTTTTGTGTTTTTCGACACGAACTTTTATATAAAGATCACCAGTTGTGCCATGAGGCACAGCTTCGCCCATACCAGAAAGGCGGATCATTTCGCCACTTTCGATACCTGCTGGAATCGCAATTTCAAATCGCTCTTCTTTGCGACGAACACCGACACCACGACAAGTCGAGCAGGGTTCCTTTGGAACTTTACCGGCACCGTGACATTTTGAACATTGCTGTACCGCAGTGAAAGTACCTAGGATAGAGCGCTTGGTCTCACGAACCTGGCCATTGCCATTACATTTGTCGCAGGTGACTGTTTCAGTTCCAGGTTTTGCACCATTGCCATGACATGTCTCACAAGTTGAGGTTTTAGTGAGGACGAGCATGCGCTTTGAGCCAAAGATTGATTCAGCAAATGGAATAGAGATTTCTGTTGAAATGTCACTACCACGAGGTTTGCCTCCACGACCACCTTGTTGACCAGCAAAACCACCTCCAAAAAATTCTGAGAAGATATCACCAAGATCACCGAAATCGAATTGCTGTCCCTGTGCTCCAGAAAAATCGAAACCGCCGAAACCTTGGCCACCAAAACCACCGGCGCCCTGCGCGCCATCAAATGTTTGTCCATACGTATCGTACTGCGCGCGCTTTTTGTCGTCAGAAAGTGTTTGGTATGCTTCGTTCACTTCTTTGAACATGTCGGCATTGCCATCCTTTTTATCGGGATGGTATTTATGCGCCATCTTGTGGAAGGCTTTTTTGATTTCGTCTTTTGAGGCGCTCTTTGAAACGCCAAGGATTTCGTAATAGTCCTTTTTCATATTGCGTTACTCTTTATACCATTTTTTGCGGTCGCAAACAAGGATTTTGAGCTTGGAAAATAAAGATATTTTTGGCATATTGAAAATCTTACTGTCTCACTTGACACAGAATTTGTGAGGCATATACTATGGGCAAAGATCCTTTATCATATTCCAGATGGAAATTGTGTTGTTAATAGCTTCAGGTTTCTTATTTTAAGATTAAATACATTAATCAGTCCACTACTGCCCTTCCTTCATTACAATCATAAGATACCCCACAATTTTTCCCACCGATCACCAGACCACCTCTCACCATCATTTATTCTCACATTCATTTTCAGTTCACGCGTTCATGACATGCTCATGCAACCAATTCCATCTACAGATCCTTCAACACAATATATTTCTTTCCATTATTCCGATTTCCCCCGTAGGCCTTCACATTTTGTGGAGGCCGCTTTTTTATTTTAAATCTTTTTGAATAAGTTTTAATTTAGCCGCCGGGCCACTTGTGCCACCAATGAGACCATTGTAGTTGCCAGGCGTACCATCACTTCGCACCACTCGGTAGCATGGAATATTTTTATTGGTATTCCTTTTTAAAATAGTGCCAACCGCGCGCGCGGCTTTTGGATTCCCGGCTTTTGTAGCGACTTGTACGTAGGTAAGTGTCTTCCCTCTTGGAATGCGAGATACGACAGCACGAACTCGATCTGAAAATGAAGTTTTAGATTTTATTACCATAGGCTTTTACACTATACACCTGACATAGCAAAATGAAGCAAAGAAAAAAACCTCATAAGAGGCTTTTTTCTTATACCGAGGTGCTCAAATATTACATTTGGCCACCTGAAACCATAGCACCGTCTTTTTTGCAGTCCTTGCAGCGCTTGCCATGAGTGAAGATCTCGTAGAGAGCTGAGAGGCCAACAAGAATGTAAACGATTTTTGAAATCGTTGCATCCATGCCACCAAAGAGCTGGCCGACATCCCAGTTGAGCACGCCAACGAGGAGCCAGTTGAGACCGCCAATAACGAGAAGCAAAAACGTGATTGAGTGTAACTTCATATTGATTATATTACTAATAATATGCAGTAATTGTAGCACTGGCATTGTAGTGTGCACGTGCAGCTGGGGATATCGTGTAGAAGGGCATATGGGCAAAAAATAAGCTATAATGCCACCATGACATTTGTATGGATTGCACTTGGCTTACTCGCCGGCGGAATAATTGCCTTTTTTATCGCTCGTTTAAGCAACAACCAACAACCAACCCAGGATACTGGTGGCCTTGGCCTTCTCCTTGAGCAAATTAATGACCTTCGTCGCACTATGGATGCTCGCCTCGGCGAAAGCGAGCGCTCAATGCGCGAAACTATGATGCATCAAAGTCGTGAGTCACGAACAATTATTACCGACATTACTGAACGCCTCACGCGCCTCGATGAAACCAACAAGCAGGTTGTATCATTTGCCGACCAACTCAACGATCTCCAAACTATTTTGAAAAACCCAAAGCAACGCGGCATTCTTGGTGAGTACTACCTCGAAACCTTGCTCAAAAATATTTTACCACCTGGGTCGTACCGTATGCAGCACGCTTTCAATGATGGTGTCATTGTCGACTGTGCGATTTACGTTAAAGATAAAATTATTCCAGTTGATTCAAAGTTTTCTCTCGAAAACTACAATCGTATTATTGAAACTCGTGACCCAGCCGAACGCGAACGTCTTGAAAAACTTTTTGTGAGTGACCTCAAAAATCGCATCATTGAAACTTCAAAATACATCAAGCCACAAGACGGCACGATGGACTTTGCCTTTATGTTCATTCCTCACGAAGCTATCTACTACGATCTCCTCATCAATAAGATTGGTGGCGCAACTGACGAAGACGACAACCAAAGCCTCATTGAGCGTGCCGCATCAAAGTACAAAGTCATCATTGTCTCCCCTACATCCTTTCTCGCATATTTGCAGACAGTGCTCCAAGGTTTACGCGCGCTCCAAATTGAAGAAACTGCCAAAGATATTATTAAGCGTGTTGAGGAGCTTGGTAAACATCTCAAAGGCTATGAGGACTACCATGCCAAACTCGGCAATGCGCTTGGCACTGTTGTGAACCACTTCAACAATTCTGGAAAGGAATTGAAAAAAGTTGATAAAGACGTTATGCGCATCACTGGCAGCGCGCCAGGTATTGCTCCAGAAATGATTGAAAAGGCATTGCTTGATGAATAAATAAAAATAAAAAAGCCCCGTTTCAACGGGGCTTTTATCGTACCTCAAAAAATTAGTTCACCACACCGTTGTCTTCTTCAATTGAATCAGGATCGAGACTAATCTTACCTTCTTTGAACAAATGACGGCGGTATGAATCAGGGTCGAGATCAAGCAATTGAATAGCGAGCTGGCAGATGCCATTTGGTTCAACTTCATTGACACCAAGATCACTCAAAATTTTTGGGTGCCTTGTTCTTATGCTCTCTGCTTCTGAATAATTTTCAGCCAGCACAAGGAGAAGTCTTGAACGTGCAAAATTGTGAGCCACAATAAATCGCTCAATGTAACTCGAGCCATAGAGCATAAGCCTGTTTGGTCCATCATCGGGAACATCATCAACAGGTTCGGCAACTATGATACATAATAGCTTCCCACATTTCTCTTCGTATTGCCAAGGAGGGACAACCATACGTTTGAGTAGTTGCTCAAGCTTAGCTTCATTGGGAACAAAAAAGTTGTCTGGATCGCTGTTGCTTTGAATCATATGGAGCACCTCAAGCTCAAGTTCAGTTTCTTTTTTGAGGATCTCCAATAGCTCTCCGTAGAGGGTCGAGTCCCCTCGCCCTGTACCAATAATGGCAATTTTCCTTTGTGTCATAACGATTATTATTTGGGGTTTTTGATGTTTTATATGTACATTTTTATTACTTTACACCTAGAAATCTGTGCGGAATTTCCCGAAACTATACCACTTTTTTAAAAATATGCTACTATCTGAGCGCAGTCGTTTATATGGCCCTATCGTCTAACCAAATAGATGATAGCGGACACCGGCTTCGGAGAAGGCGGTGTTAAAATAGATACAATTTGGCCCTATCGTCTAACGGTTAGGACACCGGCTTCTCAAGCCGATAATCGGGGTTCGATTCCCCGTAGGGTCACACGGTCAGAAATGCTGAGCTTTAGCTCGTGCATTTCTGAACGCTCGTGATCTCTGGGAGAGAGAATCGAAAGCCGGAGCGCGACGGCGCGAGGCGGGGTCGCGGGCGTTTGCACCAGCAAACGACCTGTGACCGATTCCCCGTACGCTCACCGCCACTCAAATCTTGATTCAGAGAAATAAAAAAGGACCCGGAGGTCCACTATCACGCATTATTGTGACAATTTTTTAAATAGCACTTTCTCGATACACACAGCATTGTCACGCACTCGTTTAATAACATTGCACAGCGCCGCTTTAATAATTCTTTTTTTGTCTTCGGGTGACAATTTCTTAATTGACTGAATTTTCTGATTAAGGAGAACTGTTTCAACAAGTCCTTCCATTTCTGCGCGATTTGCAGCTGGAGTAAAAATTACTATGCTTGCTGTAGCAAAATCGTTTGCAATCGCATTTGTTAATTGATGTATGAGCGTTTCTTTTTTACGTACACCCTTTTTGTGATCGGTTTTCATGGTTGCGTTTTTTTCGATAATACATATATATTTTATAATTGTCAATATTACAATGACCTTTCGCGTATTTAAAAAGCAAAATAAAAAAACCAACCTTTCGGCTGGTTTAATGTAAGGGATAAAAACATTACCCCATTCGTACTGGCGAATGATCAATGAGCACTCTACCTCCGGTCGTGTTTCCGGTACACAATGTATGTAATTCCTGTAATGCAATAGTCATGCATTCAAAAATAAAATTACCTGGCCTTACCTCATCGCGACCAGTTGGCATGTTGCAGAATATTCTTTCTTCAAATACATTGCCGTCATTATGACTCCATCCTAGGAATTTAGGCGTTACATGAATTTCAAAATATGCCGTTCGTTGATACAAAGGCTTTTGAACTTCATATTTATCAAGCGTGAGCTTAATAGACAGTTCATCACCCTCTTCCACGGTGAATAATGACATATAGGCATGGTCATCAACGACATCTGACAAGACAACTGATAGTCGTTTTTCTTTTCGATTCCCAGAGATAATCGTATCGGGGTTTTCCTGTCCCATATTTCCAAATCTCCTCAAAAGCTTGGTATATATCTTTTCAGGAATTGTGGTACAGGAAACTTTACCTTCAGGAAGGTTGTCTCTTATTATTTTTTTCATGTTCATGGGGTTTTGTTGCCACTACAATACCATAAAGTGTATATCTGTCAAAGACCTGGCTGACGGCTTTTACTGAACAGAGACAGAGCAAATCGCATACGGTGTAAGCGTCATGGTTTTGCCAGCAGCAAGATCGTACATTTCAGTTGCGGTCACACTCCAAGTAAATGCGGTGAGTGGGTATGATTCTGAGAGAACGACTTTTTCTTTATTGGTTTCATTTGTCGTTACCTGTCCGCCACCACCAAAAATCATTGAGCCTTCTGGACAAGTTATGGTCGCACTTACTTGCGCCCCAGGCGAAGAAACCCCTGTTCCTGAGCTAGGTTCTGTATAAACGACATCTTGGCCCATAATGCGCATAACGGCCATCTGAGAGCCACCTGACGTGCCCGCAGGGCCCATTGGCCCCACGGGGCCCATTGGGCCAACTGGACCTTGTATTCCACTTTCACCCTGGTCTCCCTTATCTCCTTTGTCACCCTTGTCGCCTTTTTCACCCTGTGTACCAGGAGCACCTTGAGGTCCAACAGCACCAGGAGCCCCCTGAGGGCCTACGGGGCCAACTGCACCAGGATCACCCATAGGACCCGCAGGTCCCGCTGGCCCAGTAGGACCAATACTTCCCCCACCGGCAGTCGTATGCGTAATGGTTAGGAGTTTTTCATTTTTTCGACAATCGGCTTTTTTGAAACCATAGCCAATGACAAAGGCTAAGCCACTTTTCCGAACACACAGCTGCAAACTATCAACATGTATCACTTCGGCACTTTGGTTGAGTAATTGATTTTGTGCCGCACTTTGCACTTGAGGAAGAATTGGGATTGGCGAAGCTTGTACAACACTCACCCCCGCAACCATGGCAATTGCCACAACGAACACACCCACTTTTTGAAATAGATTTTTTACCATATTGAACATGTTACCTGCTAATGCCACTCAAGATGAGTAGCAGTGCAAGTAAAGCAAACTGAGTTCAACAAAGTATTATTTTTTTCTCAACCACTCTTTTTCCTGGCGAACGAGGAGACGGTCCGCAAGTTCGGGATGGGCCATGATTTTTTTGACAACACGCTCCATGCGCATCGCTTGAGATCCCTTGACGAGGATGATATCACCCTTATCAATTTTTTCTTTCAAATAGTCACCGGCTTCATTGGCATTTACGGCATGGCGCATTGCTGTTTTTCGCATACCATGGAGCGCAGCTTCCGCACTCACAAACTTTGCACGAATACCAACAGTGAGAAGCATGTCTGCTGCATCGGCAATTTTCATACCGGCCCTGCGGTGGGCGTCCTCTGTAAACTTTCCTAGTTCAAGCATGTCACCAACAACAGCAATACGGCGACCGCTGGTTTGCATACTTCCAAGTGTTGCAATTGCGGCTTCGAGAGCTTGAGGTGAAGCATTGTAAGTGTCATCAATAATAAATGAACCGCGAATACCATCAACGAGTCGCATGCGACCGTTTGGTACCTCGTAGGCTTCGAGAGCTTTGGCGGCGGTGAGGAGATCAAGCTTTTGACTATGAGCAACAGCAAGCGCTGCAATTGCTGCGTACATGTGATTTTTGCCAAAAACCCAGCGCATATGCACAGGAATACTTGCATTGCCAACATTGGCTTTGAACGACAAACCTTCTGGCACACCGGTTTCTTTGGTGTAGTGCGTTGCAAGATGAGATGAACGAATATCGGCACCATCACTCTCACCAAAAGAAACAACACGATGGTCTGTCTGTGACTTCATATCAAACGTGAGAGGGTCATCGGCATTGAGAATGAGAACACCGTTTTTGCGTAGCGTTTTGATAAGTGAAGCCTTTTCACCAACGAGCTGCTGGAGTGAATCATAAAATTCAATGTGAGGCGGTGTACTACCAATTGCAGTAATAATGACACAATCAGCTTTGACAAAACCCGCAGAGTCGAGAATGTCGCCCGGTTTTCGTGCACCAACTTCAAGGACGAGCCATTCGGGATAGGTTTTACTCTTTTTGACGAGGAGCGCGATACCGTGGAATAAATTGGAAAGCCAGCGCGAAGGACTATGCCAACCACTTTGGAGGCCAAGTATTGAGAGTGGGATACCAAAATCGCTATTGTAACTTTTTTCACTTTTGCGTACATGACCAAATTGGGAAAGCACCGCAAAAACGGCATCCTTGGTTGATGTCTTGCCGATTGAACCAGTTATGAGAACAACTTTGGGCTTGTACTTTTTGAGTACTGCCCTTGCTTCGTAGCGAAGAAATGAAAGTATAATTTTTTTAAGAAATGAAATCATTGTTTGTGTGTGCTCTAGGAATACGGAAACCTACCTGTCTGGCGGAACATTGTAGTAGTTGAGCAAAAATGTGGCCGTCGCGAAAAATGGATCAACCAATGTTTGGGAAGCGTAGTCAACACCCTTTGGGTCTCGAAGGAAGAGGAAAACCAGGAATTTCGGATTTGTTGCTGGAAAGAAACCGAAGAACGAGTGCAGGTACTTATTACTATAGTAGCCTCCCCCGCTCTCTTTGGCAATTTGAGCCGTACCAGTCTTGGCGGCAATAGTATAGTGCTCCATTTTGTGAACCCCACCACCCATAGCGTCATCGACAATGTGTGTCATCATCGTTGCAATAGTTGTAGTCGATTCTGGCTTAAGTACTTGTATTGGATCAGCGAGAGGAATCGTTTTTGTGATACCACTCGAGAGCACAATCTGAGAAGCGAGGTGTGGCTGCACCATTTTGCCATTATTTGCGAGCGCGGAAAAAGCTCTCACTGCTTCAACTGGAGTGAGTGCGATACCTTGTCCGAATGCAGCGTTCGCAGAAGCAACATCACCACCACGCTCAAGGTTGCTAATGAGGCCCTGGGTTTCATTTGGCAAATCTATACCAGTACGCTCGCCGATTTTGTATGAGAGCATGTACTTCTTGAAAAGATCATTACCAAGTTTCTGTTCGACAAACACCATACCGGTGTTGAGTGATTGATTGAGTACGTCTTGCATCGTCGTTCCTGGTCCACGACCTTTACGGTCGAAGTTATTGATCGTTCGATCTTTGACAACAACAAAACCCTTGTCATTGTAGCTGGTTTGTGGGGTCACGACGCCTGCATCTACTGCCGCACCCATGACAAGTGGTTTGATAACTGAACCAAATTCAAAAACATTTTCAACAAATGGATTGCCGAACTGGCGCGCATCAGTGACACCCGAAAAATCATTGAGGTTAAAGCCTGGCGTTTTACCCATGGCATAAATTTCACCAGTTTTTGGATTCATAATAATACCACCAGCCATTTCAGCATTCCACTTTTTCTGGACTGCTTCAAGTTGATTTTCAAGCTCGGCTTGAACTGATGGTTCAATGGTCGTTACCACATCACCTTGGTCAGCATCATTTTCAAAGCTGCTCTGAATGTTTGAGAAAATTTCAGCAAAGAAGTTGACGTATTGACCGTCTTTTGAGCGCTCAAGTGTTTGATTGTAGTAGCGCTCAAGTCCGTAGCGACCGGACAGGTCGTCACCCTTGTATGCAACAAAACCAATCGTTTGCGACGCCAGCGTACTCGCTGGGTACACTCGCCATTTATCTTGAAAAAGTTTAACACCAGGAAGTTTCTGAGAATCAATGTCGTCTGCCATCTCCCGTGACAAATGCACATTGAGCTCTTCGTATGGATCGCCTTTTTTCGCGGCTTTTGCAAGAAAATCTTCTTTATCGATAGAGATAGTATTGCTTAACGCTTCATAGGTTGCTTCGGGGTCTGGAATGCTGTCAGGCACGAGTGCCATTTTGAAACCACTCATTTGTGAAGCGGCAGAAATAAGCTGGCCATCTTTTTTTGTAAAGTAAATTGTACCGCGATCAATTGTGCCGGATTTTGGCGCGACATACTGCGCATCAGCATCTTCTTTGAAGGCTTTGCCGTGAACTATTTGAACATAAAAAAGTCGCAAGATAATAAGTCCTGCGAGCACGCCAATGAAAATAGATAGTGCGACGACACGTGGTTTAGTAGTATTCTGCATAGCAAAAAACGAGCAAGCTTCCGCTTAAAAAACTTATCGGAGTGCGACGCCTGGAGTTGGTGCAAATGTTGTATCTTCAACTTGATGAAAACCGAGCGTTGCTGCATACATCATATCAAGTGAATCTGACTGCTCCAAGTATGCAAGCTCAAGGTTATTGATCTCAGAAACGAGTTGCTTGGTTTTGGTCTCAAGCGCAATACGTTTGACGACAGAAAATGTTGCCATAGCTACAAAGAGCGCATAGAGCGCAATCATGAGGCCAATGGCCCACATTATTGTCTTCGCAATGCGTTTTTCAGTGTGATTATTGGTGATAGCTATGGTATGTGATTTCATTTTAATTTTTTCTAAGGATCAATTGGTAATGGTTGAAATGTTAGATTTTTTCGATAATACGGAGCTTTGCACTTCGTGACCTACGGTTTCGCGTGACCTCTTCGTCGGTTGGCACGATCGGCTTTTTGACGATCAGTTTGCCAAGTTTTTGGGCAGCCTTTTCTTTAAAAAATTGTTTGACAATGCGATCCTCGAGGCTATGGAAGGAAATAACAGCGAATCGTCCGTGCTTTGCGAGGATTTCAAATCCACCAGCAAGCGCCCGTTCGAGCTCTCCAAGTTCATCATTGACATAGATGCGAAGGGCCTGAAATGTTCTAGTCGCTGGATGAATTTTTTCTCGTTTGTACCAGCGTCCAGCTGCATTTTCGACAATGTGCACAAGTCGGCCAGTTGTCGTAATAACATCGAGCTTTCGTTCCGCAACTATCGCTTTGGCGATAAGCTTGGCATGCTTTTCTTCGCCATACTCTCGGAGGATTCGCTCAAGTTCAGCTTCGGGCAATCGATTGACGACATCCATCGCAGTTTCTTCGGGAGATTTCTCGCCTGTACCGAGGAACATGAGGAGCGGTTCGTCTTTTTGGAAAGTGAGCCCACGGCCGTCTTCGAGTTGGTCGCTAGAGAAACCAAGGTCGAGGAGAATGCCATTAACTTCCGGAATATCGAATGTCTTGATTGCGTCTGCCATCTTCGAGAATGATTCGTGGAGGAGAATGATTTTCCCTTTATTCACGACATCTTCACGAAAGGTTTCCCTGCCTCGCTCAATTGCTGTTTCGTCTTTATCGAATGCAATGAGCGTAACGTCATCACGTGCGTCGAGAATGGCTTTGCTGTGGCCACCGCGACCAAATGTGCCATCAACGTAGGTGCCGCCACTTTTTACAGCAAGCGCATCAACTGATTCTTGGAGAAGTACTGTTTCGTGAGCCATTGTGTTTCTGAATATGCTGATAATCTGACTGCTTTGGGCTTAGAGCACACCAACTTCGCCAAGTTTTTCGGCCAAACGATCGGCTTCTTTTTCGAAGACTTGCTTCATCTTCTTCCACGCTGATTCGTTCCAGATTTCAACGCGACTTTGGACACCGACGAGGACAACTTTTTCGGCGAGCTTCGCACGATCCTTCAAAAAGTCCGGGATCAAGATGCGACCTGCGCCATCGACTGGAGTATCTGTTGCTCCACCAAACATATAGCGGTTGAAACTTCGATTATCAGCGGTGAGGAGTGATGCCTCAGAGAGCTTGCCCGAAATTTTTTTCCACTCAGCTTCAGTGAAGAGAAAGAGACAGCCATCGAGTCCTGGGGTGACAACAACTGTCTTCCCCATCACCTTCCTAAACTTGGAAGGAAGTGAGATGCGGTTCTTATCGTCTAGGGTATGAGTATATTCGCCGATGAGCATATTGTTGGTATGAAAAATGATTTACACACGATCGACTAACTACTAATGTTTTCCTTACCTTCCGAACCTTGGCTGACGACTTTTTGCCGCCAGCCCACTCTATCCCACTTGGTTACATTTTACTCCACTTCCCTCTAAAATTCCCTACTTTGTATGTGGAAAAGGCGTCTAGACAGCCATGAAAAGTAGTGGTAGATTACAGGAAATAACCCTTTAAATACAACACAAAAACAGAGACCTATGACAGATAACGACACTCCAAACGCATCCAGTAATTCCTCAAAGGGAGAAGAAGGCCAAAACTCACATAATAATTGGTCAAAAAGTGTTCTGCCTCCTGGCATTTACCAGGTTTCAGCACAAGCTGATAGCCTCCACTTTCAAATGATGAGCCCGTCATGCTCCGGAACGAATGTACATACTGAAAATGTAAAACAAGCCGGAGATGCTCCTCAGGCAAACGCATAAAAAAAGCCCCTCGCGAGGGGCTTTTTATTTATGCAATCGATAGTATGGAATATTCGGTCGCACCTGATGGTGTTTCAAACGAAACCGTATCGCCAACCTTTGCACCCATGAGCGCAAGGCCAAGTGGTGATTTGTGTGAAAGTTTGCCAGCTGCCATATCGGCCTCTTCCGCACCAACGAGTGTGAAGGTACGCTCTGATCCATCGGCAACTTTTTTGATGACAACTGTTGCGCCAATGTCGACGGTGCTACCAATTTTTTTGTCAGCGACAATTGAATACTTCAAAATATTCTCAATTTCTTCAATACGAGTTTGGAGTTTACCTTGGGCTTCGCGCGCTGCATGGTATTCGGCATTTTCCGACAAGTCACCAAGTGACTTCGCATATTCAACAGCCTCAATCACCTCTTTTCGTTTAACAGTAATGAGCTCATGGAGCTCGGCTTCGAGAGTGATTTTCTTTTCTTTACTAATATAGTCTGGCATATAGTGTGAGATTCTAATTTGTAATAGGCAATGTGTCAATTATTGAAAGTATTGTGGCGTATTGATGTGCATCCAGTCAATTGTATCGCGAAAGGCATAGACAGCACCGGGCGTTTTATTGTTGGGGGCAGATTCAGCAAGAACGGTAAACGCGTACTTGGGATTTTCATATGGGAAGAATCCGATTATCCATGAGTTGATGCGGTCCTTGTTTGCACCAAGCTGAGCAGTACCTGACTTTGCGGCAATATCTACGTACGGAAAGTTTACTTGAGTTACCGTACCATCCGTGACCGCTTTTCGCATACCTTCGCGAACAATAGTGTAGTAGTCCGCTGGAATTGTTGCATCGACAGGTTTTGCAGTAGCTTCCATAGTGGTATCACCTTTCAACAGATGTGGCGTGACCAGTGTGCCGCCATTTGCTATTGCTGCAACCGCTCTCACCATTTGAATTGGAGTGACTTGGAAACCGTACTGACCAATCGCTGTGTGGTACGTGTCACCAATGCGCCAAGGATCACCTTTGAAGACTTTTGCTTTCCAATCAGGCGTTGGAATGTTACCTTCAACTTCACCAGAAAGATCGATACCAGTCTTACCACCACCGACCCCAAAGAGTTTGTTATATTTATCTATACCAGAAATACCAATACCCTTTTGATCATGGAAACCTCCGCCAACTTCATAAAAGTAGACATCGGATGAAACTGCAATCGCTGTTCGCATATCTACCCAACCATGTGCTTTCCAGTCTTTAAATACACTCGTGAGTTTTGGGTTGTACGGATTTGGGAGCGAGATTGAACCAGTAGAGAGAATTTGCTTTTGTGGTGTAATGACATTTTCCATGAGCGCGCCGATTGCGACAAAAGGCTTTACAATCGAACCTGGCGTGTAGAGACCAGATACAGAACGATTGAGAAAGACTCGGCGAGAATCAGTCATGTAGTTGTGGATAGTTGCCGTGTCACTACCGTCAGAGAGAATTGCTGAATCGTATTCTGGAGCATTGGTAAGTGCAATAAGTTCACCAGTTTTAATATCCATAATGATACCAGCACCGCCAGTATAGCCTCCAGTTTGGAGCAAGTTGGTAAGCGATCGATTGAGCGCGGCTTGGACATCGGCATCGATAGTCGTATAGAGGTTTTCTCCAGGAATTGGCTGCGTTGAGAGATTTTTCGATTTCACCTCACCGTGAACATCAATTTCAATGAGCTCCGTGCCGTTGGTTCCTTTGAGGCGATCATTGTACTCTTTTTCAATACCATCTTTACCAATAAATTCTGTTGACCAAAATACGCCGGATGTATCTTTTGATGGGTAGCTCACATAGCCAAGCACATGAGAAAAACCAGCATCTTTGATGTACGCACGATGTGAGTAGCTTTCATTGTCAGGCGAAGGCACATTCCAAATGAGCTCTTTACCATTTCTGTCGTACACAACACCACGATCAGCAAATACTGGCACGCTATTGAAGCTAATATTTTCGCTGCGTTCTCGATAGTACGCACCTTGTACGATTTGGAGAGACCAGAGTTTTGAAACAATAATACCGACAACGATGAGCCCAGTGAGCGCAATGAGTGTAATCGAACGCTTGGCGATTGGTTTTTCAATACGACCTTCGAGTTGGTGGGGGTTGAAGTTTGGCGAATTACGAGAGTCGAGCAAGACTTCGTCAGGATTGATTTCGTGAAAAAACGTTTTTCGTTTTCTGCGTCCAAATAGCATATATATTACACGTTGATCAATTTCTTTTTGATGAAGTACATAGCGGCAATAGCGGCAATCGCAAATGCTGTGTACACCAATTCAAAACCATGGAATCGTAGTCTCGCGACACTAAATACTAAATCGTAGAGCAAGCTAATAGCGATGAGTTCAAACCAGGGTGCATACAGGTAGCTACCGAGTATAAAGACGACGAAAGCCACCCACCACGGCATGATAAAGCCAAGGAGCGCGACCGCGATTCCGAAGATGATTCTGCCCTGCATGTAGGAGAATTATACCTGGAAAATGGCTGCCGTGCGAGTAGCCAATATGGTGTAAAAAAATGAAGAAATAGCTAGCGCGGCGCCCGAATGAGGTAACGCACAAAGAGGATAATGATGAGAAAAATGAGGCCATAAAACGCATAAATACTCGAGAATATAAAGTGGGCAAGCTTAAAGAAGTAGAGTTTGAGGTATGCAAACGGTGTTTGGAGCGCAGAGCGATCTTTGGCTGGTTTTGCAGCTTCAGCTTT
>CAYOEB010000005.1:15451-30218 GCA_964403005.1 uncultured Candidatus Saccharibacteria bacterium
GTGTACGGTGATGTTTCGTTATTTGAGACAATTGTTGCTGTTCCCTTTTCATTTGTGTAGCGAGTGTCTTCATACTTCACCACAAAAGAATGCTTGCCTTCGGTTACCGTCCACGGAATCATTACGACTTTTGACGCATGAGCGTCGACGGTCGCAGCCTTTTTACTGACTAGCTTACTATTGTCATAAAAACTCACCATACCGTAAATTGCTTTGGCATCTTGGTTGTTGATGAGTGTGGAGACATTGGTCTTTTCACCGACAGTATCTGGTTCATTTGAAAACCAAATAGCTTGCTCGATAAAACCAGCATTTACTTCGGCGCGTGCAAGGTGCGCAAAACCAACAACAGTAATAGCAATAAGTAACGAAGTCGCGACAGAATAACACTTTGATGTTCGTAGTGGCATACAAATAGTATATAGCTTGCACTTGCAGAGCGCATGGCTATGGTGTGGAATAAGATGTATTTTAACAATAAAAAAAGGACTCAAAGAGTCCTCAGTTTTTATTTTTTTCTCGCAAGAATTTTGTGTACATGCCAATTGTTGGCAACACGATTTGGATCATCGGGACGATTTCTTTCTTCCCACTCAATAATTGTGAATGGTGTAAATATAGATTCAATTTCATCTCTGTAAAGGAGTGAGATTGTTGGATGTAGATCCTCAAGGTAAGCATCGCCCTTGATCATTCCATACAAATCACCAAGAAAGTAACCACCGGGTTTCAATGAGCGCGTCATTCTTTGAAATACGCTATTGAACATCCTCCTGCGGCAAAACGAGAGTGCGAGTCTCGAATGAACTAAATCGTAGTACTCAACAGGATAAGCAAATGCTTCAAATGAGGTATGCCATAGTTTCAACCTATTGTCGCTTTTTGTTGTCAGTCCATGGAATAGCGTCGCAATTGCTCCAAATGTTTCAGAAGAATCGACAGCATCAACATCGTAACCGTGCAAAAAAATTTCAATAGCCTCCGAGAGCATGCCGGCTCCCAAATCAAGAGCCTTGCCGCCATTTGACATGTCACTTCTGACAAAATCATAAATTTCTTGAGAGGGAGACGTCCCCACTGTTTCGAGATAGTAATCTTCCCAAGCCATAATTGTTCTTTTTAGGGTTCGAAACATTTTAGCATATATTTTTGATATGTCAAAAGCCCGGATTGTCCGGGCTTTTTTTATTCTGTCGTCTTACCATCAAAATGTTCTTCAGTTTCGTCGGCCTTGGTTTTGTGCACCGTGCCATCAATGTGGTTTGCTGGAGAGTAAATCGTATAGAGCTTGAGCTCATCTGGGCCAATGTTGAGCACATTGTGTTTGCTCCCTGCTGGTACAATTATCGCATCACCATCCTCGACCGTGTACTCATTGTTATCAATAAAGACCTGACCGAGACCTTTTTCTATACGGAAAAATTGGTCAACCGTGTGCACTTCTTCTCCTATCTCCTCACCTGACTGTAGGTTCATGAGGACGAGCTGGCTATGCTCGCCAGTGTAGAGCACGCGACGATAGTCAGTATTTTCGAGCGTGTCTTTTTCGATGTGGCCAAAGTATCCCTTTTTCATACTTTCATTATGGCACACTTTTTTCAAAACCTAATGACAGACTATTGACTTTATATATAAAAGTATTACAATATTTCAAATCATATTAAAACTCACGAAATGATAACTAGCCCTACCCTTCAGGAAATTGTAGATAAAAAGAAGGCAAATGACAGCCTTCATACAGAAATATCTCAGATGATGTTTTCTACCTATGATAAAGCGTTCCTAGAAAAAATCTTCACTGACCCACTACTGTGTAATCTAAATATTGAGGCCTTGCTTAAGTCCGACGTAATATCAAATGAGATACTGTCGAAATTATCCCAATCAAAATATTTCCCAGCGAGATTATTACCACTTATTGCTCAGCATGCTCAATGTGATTCAACTATACTTACCTACCTATGTAAGCTGCAATTCAATGAGTCAGTAAATGCTCAATACCAAGATGAAATCGATAGGAACATTTTGCAGAATCCTAATGCAAATGCAACGCACGTGGAATTACTGCTACACAGAGAACCCGATGAGTACATGAATAATGGTCCTGCTGCCGTTGCTGGCTCACGATTCCTAAATGACGATATCGCACGGCAATTAACTAAAAAGTATTCCTTGTTCAATTGGAATTTCTTAAAACAATATTCTAGGAATGAACGAGTGCAGCAAAAAGTGGACGAAAATGAATTTGAAATTAGGAAAGAAGTTATACTAAGACTTCTTGCAAATGACAATCTTCCGCCACAATGGCACCGGGCATACGCATTTTTTGTTTGCAAAAGTTATCAAGAGTATAGGCGTGGTGAATTTGCAGTTTGGATGTCCAGCAGCAAGAGTTGCCCAAGTGATGTTCTTGCAAAACTGCATAGCCTTGCTGGAAATGCAAAGACAGCTTCTGGGGGATTGTTGTCTAATGTTATTGAGAAACACCCCAATTTCTCTCAATTAAATACACAGAAATAAAAATGAGCGTATGCTCATTTTTTTATTTATATTACAAAAAACTCCCTACTATATATAGGGAGTTTTGACTGTAAAAATGAAATAAACTACCAACTTCCGCCGCCGCCTCCGCCGCCAGACATACCGCCGCCGAAGCCACCGAAACCTCCGCCACCTCCCGAGGAACCCCAGGATGAGCCAGATGAGTACGAAGAACTTGATTCCTCTCTTCGTCTACGAGCGTTTCGTTCTTCTTCAGCAGCTTCTTCTGCAATGCGACGACGTTTTGCTGCTGCCTCACTTTTTTCCGATGCAGCTTTTTTAATAGCTTCATCGGCCATGTCAGCACATTTGCTGAAAAGCATGCAGAGCATACACCAATCGATGAGCGTACCACCAGAGGCAACCTGGGCCTTTACTAATTGCTGCTGAGCAGTTTTTGCCAAATCCTTTGTTTTACTTGTCACATCAGGATCCTTTACGATATCAAGAGCCTTTCCAACTTTTACATCAGCCGTTGTTTTGATTTTAGGAAAATCTTGCTTAGCTTTTTCCTGAGCAGTTTTTGTATCAATAATTTTTTTGAAAAAATCTTTTACTGATCCAATTTCCTTTGCTGTTGTATCATAAAGTGATTGCGCCTTACGGAAATCTTGCGTTTCAATACTATTTGCTTGCATTATTGAGGCAGTCAATTGCGAAATGCGATCTTCTCCAACTAAACGAAGGATAGTTATGAAACCAGCTGCAAGTTCTGACCAAACACTTTTAGGATAGAGTTCTTTGAGTTCATTCAATACTTTTGAATGAGTGTCAGTGGCATTCCGTAGACCAGTTGCCTGCTTCTGAAGCTCAGGAATGAGCGAGTCAATTTTGACTTTCCCACTCACCTGTTCGCGAGCAGTGTCAACGAGTTCCTTTACGTACTCAGCATTCTTGATCGACTGAAGGCACACATCTCTATGTGCTTCTTTGTCTGCAAGTTTTCCTTTGAGGGCTACAAGTTCGTCAATCGTCCTTTTTACCTCGTCATTGATTCGCTGGAAACGATAGCCTTCCTTACTCAATCCCTCGAGTACCAATTGCTCTTGCTGAGCCTTAGTAATAGACAGGGCATTGGTCACAGGCGCATCTTTGCTAAATTTCGCAATTTTCTCACGAAGTTTGCTGTCGGCAATATTGAAACTAGTTTTTGCTTTTTCAATAAGCTGCGCGGCTTCATGACTCATAATTTCGGCCTCGCCAATCGTGTCACGGTCTCCAAGAAGTTTACATGAAGTTTCAATTTTCTCCATTGCCTCTTCAATTGATTCCGTACATGATTTGAAATGTGAAGATAGTTCTTGCCTTGCCCACGCTGGTTCATTTTTAAACTGCTCTATCATCTGCTTGATGTAACTTGTGCCATTTTTGGCATCATCAGCGATTTTTTTGAGATACGTACGCAGCACACGACGACGTCTGCTCGACTTTACCATCCATACAATCCAGACAATGAACCCAATAATTGCGGCCACAAGAAGGATGTCCATGACAACTGATTTTATTTTGTCATTAAGGATTTGCCTTTCACGAGCTTCAGCAATTTCTTTTTGCTTGGCAATAGCAATACGCTCTTCGACGCTCATTGTACCGAGGTACGAAATAATTGCGTCAACACCAGCCACAATACCTTGCGAATAATCATTTTTCTTAAACCAAGGCACCATGTCATTACTAAAGATTCTGCTGCAGATTGCATCAGGCAAATAGGCTTCCATGCCGACGCCAGTCGCAATTTGGCACTTATGCTCATTTGGTGCAACCAGGATAAGCGCGCCAACATTTGACTTGCTGCCGACTCCCCAATAGTTGTAGAGAGAAAGCGCGTAGTCCTGATAGTCGTAGTTACCGAGATCTTTTACAGTCACGACAACAATCGCTATCGTTGTTGTGGTGTAGTAGTCACTCAATTTTTTTTCCATTGATGATGATGCTGAGGCATCAACAACGCCAGCGAAATCATTGACTGCTCGGTGAGGAACAGGCAATGCCGGGAGAGCAGATGTTGGAACTGGCGTAGAGACTGCGTAAGCAGTGTGTACACCGAGAACCATTGAGAGTGCCCAAATCATGAGCCATCTCACAAGAGAGAGTTTTTGTTTCATTTTCTATATGTAGTTTTTGAGGTTTCTTGGCCGGTATTATACCTCTTTTGTATATTATTGTCAAACACAAAAGCCCGATTCGGTCGGGCTTTTATTATTGATCTTTTACTGCTGTGCGATTACTACTACGCAATCTTTCGATATCGATTGACAGCAAGTGGAATGAAGACAATGAGAATACCGGCAATCCAAGCGATTGCATACCAAACATCGTTCCCTACTGGCGTGCCGAGAATGAGCGCACGGACAGTGTTGACGGTGTAGCTGATTGGGTTATGGAGCGCGAACCATTTGACGCCACCTTTCATGGTTTCAACCGGCACAAAGATCGAGCTCGCAAATGCCAGTGGAAAAACCCAAATGAAGCCGGCAGTTTGCGCAGTTTCAACATTTTTGACTGCGAGACCGATTGTTGCCGACACCCAAGAAAAAGCAAAACCAAAGCAAACCGTGAGAAGTACGGCGAGCAAGTAGTTGCCAAAGCCATGGTTAATTTCAAAACCAATGAGCATGCCAACGAGTGTCATGACGGCAACAATGAGAATGTTGCGGAGGCTTTCGGTAATGGTGCGACCAGCGAGCACCGCAGAACGCGCCATTGGCAGTGAGCGAAAACGATCGATCATACCTTTTGACATATCTTCAGCGAGCGAGACACCGGTCATCATTGAGCCAAACAGCACCGTTTGAACCAAAATACCTGGTAGCAAGTAGTTGATGTAGTTCACTCCTGGTGTTTGAATCGCACCACCGAAAACGTAGGCAAAGAGGAGAACGAACATGATTGGCTGAATAAATGAGAACACGATGAGCTGTGGCATGCGCGCATAGCGGAGCATGTTTCGCTTCGTCATTTCCCAAATATCAGAGAATGTGTGTGATTTGTTGTTCATATATATGTACTACGCGAAACTACTCTGCGCTGTGACCAGTTAATTTCATAAAGACATCATCGAGTGATGGTCGGCGAAGCATGATGTCAGAGATGACGAGGTTTGCAGCGTCGAGATCACGGAGCGCTGAGACGAGCACTGAAGCACCACCTGAAACTGACATTGTAACAATTCCTGAATCGTTGCTGTGTGTTGGCTCTTCATCGCCAAGTGATTTGATAATCGAAGCGACACGTTCAGCATCACTGTGTGTAGTTGCATGAACTTCCAAAATATCACCGCCGACTTGTTGCTTGAGCTGATCTGGTGTACCGCGAGCAATAATCTTGCCGTGGTTAATGACGAATATCATATCAGCGAGCTGATCAGCTTCTTCGAGGTACTGTGTTGTGAGGAGAAGTGTCGTACCATCGCGAACGAGATCACGAATGACTTTCCACATGGTAAAGCGACTGCGTGGATCGAGACCAGTTGTTGGTTCATCAAGGAAAAGTACTTTTGGTTTAAGGACAATTGACGCAGCAAGGTCGAGACGGCGGCGCATACCACCAGAGTACGTTTTGAGCGGACGATCCCCTGCATCTTCAAGATCAAATTCTTTGAGAAGTTCGGCAGCGCGAGCTTTGGCAGCGCGACGTGAAAGGTGGTACAAGCGGCCAACCATTTCCAAATTTTCGCGACCAGTGAGGACTTCATCAACTGCGGCATACTGACCTGCGAGGCCAATTTCTGAACGAAGCTTTTGGGCGTCATGAACAACATCAAGACCGGCAACAGTGATACTGCCACTGTCTGGCTTGAGAAGTGTTGTCATAGTTCGAACAAGTGTCGTTTTGCCGGCACCATTTGGACCAAGGAGTGCGGTCACTGAGCCGCGTTTGACTTCGAGACTTGTGTCTTCGAGCGCCTTAAACTTGCCGTATGACTTTGTTACATTGCGAACGGTAATAATACTTCCGGGTGTTTGCTGAAAATGACCACCGTGTGGCGTAGGAATTGCTGATGTTATGTGCGGCATTCGGTCGAGAACAATGTCAACGACCTCATGCACTTGCCAGCCCACACCAATGAGCTTTTGCATGATAGCTTCGTTTGACATGCCTTGTTTCCGGGCTGCGTCTATGTATTCTCGTAGTTCTTGATTTGGCATAAATATAGGCTATATTACTGATTTTCTGGAAAAGCGCAATTAGACACACAGGGTTGCCTGGTGTCAATATAGAATAATTGGCAGTTAAAAACCAAGTGCTTTGTTCACAAAGATAATGTGAACTTTGCGACCAGTCCAAACTGGCTCATTGTCAAAAACGAGCATTTTAGCAAGGTTTGTGCCTGGTGCACCGGTAGCTTTCATGCGTTCATTTTCGAGTGGAACAACATGCTCACGAAGTCGCTTAATTGCATCATCAAGTGTCGGCATAATTTTCATCGTACTCACGACAAAAATGAGGTTCTTGGCTGTGTGCACAATTGATGGAAGCTGGCTACCAGAAGCAGAAGCAATGACGAGTTCGCCATCTTCGGTGAGCGCGTGGACACTGCCCAAGTAGTAGTCGGCAAAGTGCTGTGCGTGCTGAAGTTCAGCCTTCTTTGTTGGATCAGTTTCAGCAAGCGTTTTCGCATGGAGGTTATTCCAGCCATTTGTGTCGGTATCCTTCAAATAGTCGACAGCGCCGATTTGAATAAGTGTCGTTGATGAGCCATTGTGGACTGAAGCGCCTTTTGGAATAAGTTGCTTAATAGCATCAAGCGCTTCAGTGCCATTTGCGACAAAGTGACCTTCAATGTTGCGAGCTTTAAGTGCCTCAATTGTGCGATTAACTGTCTCTTGTGGTGCAAGGGCTGTATAGTTCATATATGTATAGAAATTAATTATTAGTAAATCGACAAGTAATCCGCAAGATCCGCGACAGGAATCTCAAATGCTACTGGGCCAAGTGCACCAGGACCAATATCATACTTTGCAAAGTAGAGCACAAACGTGTCACCCTTAAATCCAAAGTTGGTAAATGAACTAAAGCTAAGTTTGTCTACTGCATCCTTAAAAACCGGTGAGCTATCCATGCCTTCTGGTTTCCAGGCAAGCAAACGATCTTTGACAAGCTGTGTAAATGCATCTTGCTTTTCAGAAACAATAACATCTCCAAGCGCGAGAATTGTACCTGTGGCTTTTTCGACAGTAAAAGCTTTGTATATGCTCATACCGTTCGCCCCACCTGTATATACGTACTCTTGAATGAGTATTGTTTCCGTACGCGTACCACTCAATTGTTCTGCCGTAATGTCGATCGTGTAGTGTGATGGTGGCATGTCGCCAAACTGCTTGCGAATGTCTGGCACTTCAAGATTGGCTCGCTCTCTAAAGTTAGCAATTTCATTGTCGACAAATTGTTTGGCGGCAACAGCAAGACTATTCTCGCCTTTGATATCTACGGTACTGCCACTAAAGTTTTCTTCAGCAATGTTGTGTTTTTCTATGGTTATAAGCGTATTGTTTTCTTTTCGTTCCATTCGTGCACCCCAGAACACCGCCACGCCAAGTATGGCAATTATTGCAATAATTGTTGTTTTTTTCATGTAGTAAGTATACCACCCGGGATACTGCCGCAAAATTAGAAAGCAAAAATGCCTGAGCGAATGAGCGCGAGCGCAAGAACGATAACGACAAAAACCGCAGCGAGTACACCGACTGGAATAGTATGTGCCTTCACCTTATCTGGAACATTTGGTTTTTGCTCAAGTAAATGCATGGAAAAATTGTACCATAGAAAAAAGGACGGCACGAATGCCGCCCTTACCACAAAAAATGAAACACACTATCCTAATTGCTCATCGGCAATTACTTTATTTAAATGTCGCCTTCTAAGCCTCACTTCGAACTTGAGATCCTTGAGCTCAAATGTACCTACATAGAATACAACATCATTGCCCAGCACCTCTGCCACCGCCGCATCGTGCGATTGCAAATGGGCACCAACAGAACTGAAGTCTTCTTCCTTTATTGGATACAATTCAATGTGATCAAAACCATTTACCCAGTTTCCTTGGGGTTTTGGCTCACAAATTTCGATATGCTCGATTTTGTTGTAACCACGACCCACATCAAGCAGATGAGAAATCGCGCAATAGAGGATTCGTCGTCCACCAATAATTGATTCATTAATGATGAGACTTCGCTTCTCGTACTCGGCTTTGAGCATTTCATACTCTTCTTTTGAACTACAACTGTAGCCAAGGTGATCAAGCTGAATGTGGCTTGGTCGCAAAAAGTTTCGACATGAAATGAATACCATCACCGGTGAAAGAAATGCGCGAGCCTTGGCATCAAGCTTCTCAAGAGGAGTCGGCTGATCCTTTTCGTGATCATTTTTCTTCATACTTTTTTGTTTTTTTGGGGTTATACAAATTCACTATACTATAACCCAAATTTGAGAAAAATCAAGAGCCACACAAAAAACGCTGTTCTTCTTGAAACTACTTTGCACTCTTGCTTTTAACTCGCTTGGCGTCTTCCTTGAGTCGATACTTTGTGATTTTGGTAACAAGCGAGAGTGGTAGCTTTTCATTGATTGAAAATTGGAGTGTGCCTTTGCCCTTTTGGTACTTTGCAGTTTCTTTATTAAAGGCTTCGATTCCAGATGGCGCCGGGAAAAAGCCAATGTGCTTTTTGAAACCACCAAAGTGCACAACATTGCCGTGCTGCACAAATGTTGGCAGGCCATATTTAATCGCTTCAGTAGTTTTTGGTGCGGCCTTGCGAATTGTTTCGCGCATTTGCTTGAGAAGCACTTGGACTTCTTTTGGGTAGCTCGCTATGTATGCATCAATAGTTTTGTACGATTTCATAATTACTTACGAGCAGGATTCCAGCGTGGTGCGAAACGGATCATCCAGGTAAAAAATGTAGCTTTGAGGTAACCCATGCCACCCTTTCGCATATTGTCGTAGCAGATTTTTTGAAAGTCTTTGAGATTGCCTTCGTAGCAAAGCTTGCCGTCCTTGTAGCAGAGGCTGCAGTATTTGTCGGACTCACGAACCCCAAGATCTTTTTCAAATGGCATGAGGCAGCTTTCGCAGTGACCGGCAAATCGATTGTGTGTTTTTGTTTGTGTGTTTTCCATATAGTTATTTTAGATGAAGTAAAGGGCTGATAAAAATCTATTGCAAGCCGAGTAGTTTGAGGACAAACGGCGCGAGTGGATCAACGTTTGGTCCGTATGTCATTACTCCTCCAAGCAAACCAGTGAGCGTGATAGAAATGAGACCAGCGAACGCGAGAACTTTTGAAAGAAATGGGTTCGTGAGCACATTTGCGAGCGGCATCAAGAAGTTGAGGCTTTTGAGTATTTCACCTGCAAGTAACGCACCAAAAATAAACATTGAAATACTACCGAGCATTTGGTGCATTTCAACGATAGCGTGACTTGGGCGTGCCAAATGTTCAGCACTTTCACCTGTCACCATCGCAAGCCAGCCACCAACAAAACCCACTGAAAGGAGCGCGATTTCAATTTGTCGCCACTCAATACGCGGAAACCACTTTTTGAGCGGCACGATTTTGGCCACAGCGTAGGTCATGAGGAGTGCAACCGGAAAGTGCACAAAGATAGGATGAATATTGTAGTTCATGTTGACTATTATATCGCCAAAATGTACTTTGGTACTATACCCTCTTTGGTGTATTTCTCCTGCAGGCGCTTTGGTAAATATTTGAAACGCTTCACTGTGCCCCGGCATGCCGCTTCACCACAATTGCACTTCATGAGCCAGATATCGTCAGACGCCGCAATGGTTGAATAGTCGATGAGCACTTCCTGCCCCTTTTTTAGAGGAGCAATGCTTGCGATGTAGAGTTTATTATTTTTCTTTACAACTTTTGCTGTTGGTATACATGAATGGTTGAGGTGGTCGGCAATGCTGCCGCTCGGGCTAATGTAGTAATTACGATTGAAGCGGATAGCATTGTTGCGTTCGGTCTCAGTAAACGCTTCATCAACATCGCCAGTGATAAGTGGGCCGGTAACTTGGAAAATTGGTGTATTAGCTCTGACATCTTTCGCGAGGAAAATACCAACGCCGTTGCGGCTCTTTTTAATGGTGAGGTTCTTTAAGGCTTTTTTCATACTTGAAGTGTTTGAGGTACGCGACAATAATAAAGCAAATAATAACAAGCAAAAACCATGACGTGATTTTATTGAGGCCAACAACGTGCCACTCATGAATCTGTCCAGGATACTTCCAAGCTCCATAGAACGTCGCAATATTTTCAGCAATCCAAACAAAGAAACCGACAAGCAAGAAGCCGAGCGGCAGTGAGATTGTGTACTCACGCTTGTGGGGTATAAATGTGAGCATGGTTTTTCGATACAAAATAAGAATTGCCGCAAAGAGCAGTATTCGAAAATCTGGAATGAAGTGATTGGTAAAAAAGTTGAGGTAAATGAAAAAACACAAAATGAGGCTGGTCGTGTATATCGGATGGTTAACGAGGCGCAGTTTGAGCACTTTCCAAGCATGCGCGATGTAGCTACCGACAGCAGCATACATGAAACCACTATAGAGTGGTACGGCTGCAATTTTTAATATACCCGGTTCTGGATATGACCACGAACCTACGGCGGGACTGGTTTTGAAAAGCTCAAGACAAAGCCCAACAATGTGAAAGAGAAAAATAGTTTTGGCTTCGTCTTTAGTTTCGAGCTTGGTTGCGATGAGCACAACTTGAATGAGCACCGCACCAATAAAGAGAAGGTCGTAGCGGTAGAGACCGTGAATCGTCACATGGTTTGATATATATAAGAGTATGATAAAGAGCGCCGGAAAAAGCACAGCTCGGAGCTCCTTGATAAAGAAGTAAAAAAGTTCGGTAAGAAAAAAGCGGATTTTCTGCATGTATTTTCTATATACAGGAAGCGGGTGTAAATGCCCCGTCATTAGCCCAAAATAAACTTCGCCAAAATACCAACAACGACACCAATACCGAGCAAGCCGCCAATAACGGTAAGACGTTTGATCGTATTTACTTTTTTAACGTGGAGAAAATATGCAATGATGAGAAGGAGTAAAAAGTACGCCGCGCTCATGAAGTACCAATCAAAGACCTGGAGAAATGCCAACCAGCCTTTCGAAATGTGAGGATTATTGAAGACATGCGACTGGAGCCAAAAGTGAATGGCATCCGTCGGGTCCGGTGAAAGCTCACCCAGAAAAGCGCCAAGCAAAAAAAGTCCGACCGGTGTGTGGAGGAATTTTCGCTCGGAAGTAAATGCCCATTCGCGACGTTCTGTGTGGTTGGCGAAACGTTTATGCGGCTGATTTTGCTGCGGTACATGTTGCGAATTATTTTCTGGCGGCATTTGTGTAGTCATGAGAGTAGTATAGCAAAAAAGCCGCCCAAGTGGACGGCTTTTATTTGTGACAATACTCCGGAACTATGACAACTGGCTTTCAAGCTCAATGAGCTTTTTGACGCCATTGTAGAGCTGCTCGTAAATTTCGCGTTCTGTGATACCGAGACGACGCTTGTTTGAAATGTCGTAGATACCATCTGACGATTCAGAGTGCTCACCATGAACACCGCGAATTGAAAGACCGAGATCTTTACACACTTCGGCAAAGTTTGCCTGTGCTGAAAGCTTTGGAATGCGGATGTGCACTGAAGCGCGCATTGCCGTACCAAGGTTTGTCGGGCAGGTTGTGTGGTAGCCACGAACATCATCAAAAGCGAATGTAATCTTTTGATTGATGAAATCGAGCGCAGTTGCGAGACGGTTAAATACCGCGGCAATGTCGGCACCCTGCTGCATGCTAATAATACGCATGCTGTCTTCTTCTGAAACCCAGACAAGGAATTTCTTGTCTGAAGAGAAGAAAATGCCACGATTCTTTGGCCAATCGCGGTTGACACCGGCACTTTCGAGGAAACGATCACCTTGTTTAAACAAGAAGTGATCGGCAACCATCTGCGCGCGAACCTCTTCGCTCATACCATCGAGTGGATAGTACTCACCTTGGAGGTCGCCTGAGAGCTGCTTGAGCACAGCGACGATTTCACTTTCGAGTGCGGCACGATCTTCAGCTGCAATGGCTGACGGAAAAGCGTACTTAGCAAAGTTACGACCTACGCGAATGCGTGTCGAAACAATGTACTTACCTTCCGGATCGAGGTTTTCAACGGGAAGACCAGCGAGTGAAAAGTCACTTTTGTGACCGGTCATTTCGTAGCGGTGGTAGTCCTTGATAATCGGATCGAACAATGGTGCAAGCATTGTGTACGACTCAGGGTCGCCGGCATAGACGCCAATGCTTGAATCAGGGTTATCGATTCCAGACTGAATGGCTTTGCCAATAGTCCAGCCATGTGGGGTAACCACGTCTTTGAGCTGCATTTGTACTACATCTGTGCAGTACTTTTTCATCAGCATGTTGGGGTTTGTTTCTGTTGCTGTTGTCATAGAAGAACATTTTATATTATTTTTCAAAATAATACTAGCGTAGATTTCGTATTTGTCAAACGAATGGTTTTGTGGTGGAGTAAATATTTTCTAAAATATTTTCAGGTTACTAGGCTTGGTTAGACTGCATGAGACTCAGCCTATTCCCTTCCGTATCTTCAACAGATATCCAAAGGCCGACACCTGGGATCATTTGCGGCTCGAGGCTGCGTTCGCCTTTTTCATTCATAGCTCCGAGGATTTTGCCACCGGCTTTGACGACGGCATCGAGTGCAGCACGGATGTCTTCGACCGAAACGACAACAGACGGCGCATGCGAGGATGGATCAGCAGTCTTTTGGTATAAGCCGCCGTTGATTGTGCCTTTGGTTTGTACCATGCCATTTACGTCAGTGTCGGCAGTTTGCGCGACGACGTAGTTGCCCATCTCGGGGCCAAGCTGCTGCATGGTCCAGCCAAAGGCTTGCTGATAAAATTGCTTCGCGCGTTCGCGATCGTTATAACCCATTTCAAAGTGTACGACTGGTGATTTTGACATAGAGAAATTATACATTAACTTATAATATCGGTACCCATTTCAATGGCACGAGATCGTCCCTCCTCGAGCTCTCGATCGAGGAAGTTTTTTAGCGAAACCAAATCTTTTTTATTGTGATCATAAAAATAACTTTCAATGCCAATTGAACTTGCACTATTTACTGCAGCTGGGTTATGTTCAAAATACACGACATCGCCTGCATTTAGATTGTATGTAGCGAGTAATTTTCGAAAGTACTCTGGGTCAGTTTTTTCCGGATCGTGTTTACAAGTAAATACTTCGTATTCAATTTTATCCAATCCGAACTGCGTAAATTGTTCATCGTTTGCACCCGTTACCACAATTTTGGGATTATCGTAACTTTGCAACAACTTTTCCATTTCATCAAAAATTTCGCCATCTTTTGATATGTAGCCGTCTACTGCGTCAACCAAGATTGTTTTCATGTCTATTATTCTACATCAAGGTAATCAAAAAGTAACTCAAATTCCTTTGGGTGCATGACTATATCGCTTCTTTTTTCTCTTATCCATTTTTTAAATTCTTCTAGGGATAAGTATTTCACTAGACTTACTTCACTTTCTTGAATAACAAAATCCGAAATAGGAATATCTTTCTTGACTACATAAACATCATTATATTCCTTATTAATATATCTACCTTCATGTTGGGTACTTTCAGAATGAAGCTCACCGATTTTGACTAAATCTTTTTCTTCAAGCTCTACCCCTAATTCTTCTTTAACCTCCCTGAGAGCACCTTTTATGAAAGAGTCGCCTGCGACGAGATGTCCTGCTGCTGAAATATCATACTCGCCAGGATGACTTTCTATGTTGTCGGCTCGCTTTTGTAAAAGAATTTCATTATTACTATTTACAAACCAGACATGCGCAGCTCTATGCCAAAAGCCATTTTTATGAGCATCCTTTTTGGAAACAATTTCTCCAGTCGGAGTTCCGTCGCTATTTAATTTATCTACCATTTCTTCCATGATTTTTGATTATATCCGAAAAAGATACTTAAGGCCAAATTAGGACTCGAACCAATTTCACCTTGAAAAATATAGGGATCGATTTTAACCCGTCTAGGGCGAAATTGTGTGGTCAAAAAATATCCTTGCAAAACAGGGGCGGCTTTAGGTCCTTCGATACTTTACTTAACTGCTGGGGGACTAGGACTCGAACCTAGATACTCAGGACCAAAACCTGATGTCCTACCATTAGACGATCCCCCAAT
>CAYOEB010000006.1:0-16349 GCA_964403005.1 uncultured Candidatus Saccharibacteria bacterium
CAAAAAACCTTCTTTGTCGGCATCCAAAATACCGATAAGAGAAACTTCAGGAAGGTCGAGACCTTCGCGGAGCAAGTTCACACCGACAAGAATGTCAAAATTACCTTTGCGAAATTCGGTGAGAATTTTGATACGATCAATTGTCTTCACATCTGAATGTAAATATTCGGCTTTTACCTTTTTCTCTTTGAGGTAGATCGACAAATCTTCTGCCATTTTTTTGGTGAGCGTGGTCGCAAGTACGCGACCGCCAGCGCGAATTTCACCTTCAGCCTCCTCAATGAAGTCTTGGACTTGGCCAGGGAAATAGCCCTCGTCATTGGTTCGTTCAACAATAGGTTTGATCGTAATTTTTGGATCGACGAGACCTGTTGGGCGAATGATTTGTTCAACGATTTGCTCTGAATGCTCACGTTCGAAATTGCTTGGTGTTGCAGTTGTAAATACAACCTGACCAATACGTTTCTCGAATTCATCAAACTTGAGCGGGCGATTATCTTTTGCGGAAGGCAGTCGAAAACCGTATTCAACGAGTGTATTTTTTCGAGCCTGATCGCCAGCATACATACCGTTGAGCTGTGGCAAAGTTACATGCGACTCATCAATAATTGTGAGGAAGTCTGCGCTACCATCGGCTTTGTGTGGGAAATATGAGAGGAGTGTATCTGGTGGCTCGCCAGCGAGCTTGCCCGAGAGGTGGCGTGAATAGTTTTCAATACCAGAACAGTAGCCAACTTCACGGATCATCGCCATGTCGTAGTTGGTGCGACGACGGAGTCTCTCAGCCTCGAGCAACTTCCCTTCAGTTGATTCAAACTTCTTCAATTGCTCATCGAGCTCATGCTTAATACTTTCGAGTGCGCGCTCGACTTGATCACCATCGGTGACAAAGTGCTTTGCTGGGAAAATAAAAATGGTTTCTTCTTCGCGAATAATCTTTTGAGTAACAGGATCAATTTTCAAAATCTTATTCACCATGTTTCCAGCAAGTTCGATAGAAAATGTCACCGCTTCCGATACTGGCATGATTTCTACTTTTGTACCGAGCGCGCGAAATGTTCCTGGGGTGAGATCCGCGGTCGTACGTTCGAAGCGAATTGAAATGAGTTTTTCCAGGAGCTCTGTACGTGTCATTTTGTTGCCAACCATGAGTTTGAGATTGGTTTTTTCATATTCAGCTGGAGAACCGAGGCCGTAGATACATGATACCGAAGCCACGATAATGACATCTTTGCGCGTGAGAAGCGACTGTGTTGACGCATGACGGAGACGATCAATTTCTTTGTTTATCGATGCATCCTTTTCTATATAGGTATCGGTGACTGGCATGTACGCCTCTGGCTGGTAGAAGTCGTAGTACGAAACAAAGTAGTGCACGGCATTGTCTGGGAAAAATTCCTTGAACTCGGCAGCGAGTTGCGCGGCGAGCGTTTTGTTGTGGGCAATAACAAGTGTCGGCTTGTTGTGCTTGGCAATGACGTTTGCCATGGTAAATGTCTTGCCGGTACCAGTCGCGCCCAAAAGGGTCTGCATGCGCATACCCTTGTCGAGGCCCTTATTGAGTTTGTCGATTGCCTGCGGCTGGTCACCCGCCGGCTCGAACTTTGGCTGGAGGTTAAAAACACCCATCTTTTTATTCTATAGATTTAGTCGACTTTCGTAAACCTCGGAACCATCTTGCCGCCATGTTCAACTTCGCTCCAAAAGAGCGACAATGGCCTGACGAAAAAATCGAGTTTATAGTCTTCCAATACCTGACTATGATAGAGCGGTTTGTAGGCAACCATGATGAAGCTTTCATCGTCCGGCTCATTGTATTCGGCATGCTTCGCAACGCCAACAATTTCATATACATGATCCATTCCACCTGCTGATTTGTAGTGACGATACCTTTCTCCTACTTTTGGTAATTGCATAGCTAAAGTATACCAATGTACATCTCAAATAAAAAAAGTCGCCCGGAGGCGACTCTTCTCTTTTTTACTTGCTTTTCACCTCCGAGAGGAGAGAAAAACCTCCCGAAAAATTGTGCTGTCTTCTTTGGTAATTGTCATCTCGAGACCACCTCCATTGCGAACGGCACCTTTGACGAGGTACTTTTGTGTTGGAATCGTATCGGAGATTGAACCTCCGTATATGATTTCATGTCCGGATTCTGTTACAGAATCAGGGAAGGCGGCAATCGATATCTGTTCACCGTTCTGATGAACATCAAACTTAACACCTTTCCATACCACCTGTGTACCACTATCTAGCCATAAGGCCAGGACGATCGTTAACAATATAATCGCCACCATTATACATGTATAGATGACGTACCTTACACCAAGGTTGCTTTCTTTTTCCATGAGTTATTTTTTATTGTACATCTGTATTGTACCAAATAATTACATTTTAGTCAATACCTAAAAGCAATCATCTGCTCGCGAGTTAATACACTTTCTTTATTGCCAGCAAGCTGGACGAGGTACTGCGAGGCACACTCCCCGCTCTTGCAAACTGAAAGCGTCATCAAATGCATGTAGTCATTGATCCTTAGAACCTCGGCCATTGATAGTGCATCTTCCTGATCACTTACCAAGCCGTCAGTAATAATCACAATGTACGCCGGTGTTGGAGATACACTGTCGATTTGTTCATTCCACGAATCAATAATTACATCCTCAACACGACTAAGCGCAGGCTTTAGGTAGCCACTCGTTGAGGCTCGATCGTCATTTGAGATTGCATCAATCCCCGCGTAGAGATTTGCGCGGTGTGAAGTGAGGGGCGTAACTACTTCTACGGTATCGGCAAATGTCACGATACTGATACGTAAAGTACTGTCTGAGAGTTGTGCATTGTCGACGAATGTTCCGAGGGTGACTTCAACTTCTTTTCGATTTTCTTTAGTATTCATGCTGCCAGATTTATCGACAACAAAATAGAGATTGGCACGGCCGGGTGGCTGCGCAATGGCAACATTGGCACGGCGCTCACAAGACATAAGAGTGAGCATGAGAAGAACATATTTTATTTTCATAGGAATGGGGTTTTCCTAGAGACTACTCCCCGCTCTCACTTTTTGCAAGGTAACGCTTGAGAAAACTATCTTTATACTCAAAAAAGGTTTCTGACATAATTGCCGAACGAGCTTCTTTCACCAAGTTCACAATAAAGTACAGGTTGTGAATGGTGCCAAGCGTTCCAGCGAGCATTTCTTTGGCTCGGTAGAGGTGCGACAAATAGGCGCGAGTGTAGTTCTTGCATGTGTAGCATGAGCAACCCTCTTCAAGTGAAGAAAAGTCGTCTTTGTAGCGGGCATTGAGTATATTAACTTTGCCATCACGCGTGTAGAGCGTTCCAGTGCGAGCATTGCGTGTTGGCGCGACACAGTCGAACATGTCGACACCATTTTCTATACCCATAAAGAGATCTTCAGGTTCGCCAATGCCGAGCAGGTGGCGCGGCTTATCTTCTGGCAGGACATCGTTTACCCACTTTACAGCAGACGACATATCTTCTTTGGCAAACGAACCACCAATACCAAAACCATCAAAGCTATGTTCGCCGACTTTCATTTCAGCAATAGTTTTAGCTGATTCTTTACGAAGCATTTCATTGCGGCCACCTTGAACAATACCAAAGAGTGCAATATCGTGAGTATTTTTTGTAGTAGTGCTGTTTTTTACAGCAGTGCTGTTCTTCGTAGCAGCGCTTTGTGCTCGCTTTTTTCTTTCGCTACTGAGCTGCACATGTTCTGCCAAACTGCGCTTCGCCCATGCATGTGTGCGCATGAGCGCATCACTTTGGTAGCGGTCGTCTTCCGCTGGAGAGGTGCACTCATCAAAAGCAAAAATGATATCTGCGCCAAGGTTATGCTGAATCTGCATTGATTTCTCTGGAGTAATGTAGTGCGCGGAACCGTCGAGGTGTGATTTGAATGTCACACCATCGCGACTAATCGAAGCGAGTCGCGGTGCATCACTATCATCAAAACGCTCAGGGATCATGAGCGACGGATCAGTCACTTTTGTCACTTTGGAAATATCTTTGCCATATGCCGCACCAAGAGAAAAAACCTGGAAACCACCAGAGTCAGTTACCATCGGTTTTTGCCAATGCATAAAATCGTGAAGACCACCGGCTTGTGCGACAAGTTCATCGCCTGGCTGTAAATAGAGGTGGTAGGTGTTCGCGAGTACGGCCTGAGCGCCAAGGTCGTTGATTTGTTCTGGGGTGAGCGACTTAATAGTGGCTTTGGTTCCAACAGGAATAAAGGCCGGTGTTTCAATCACACCGTGGGCAGTCGTGATGGTGCCCGCGCGACCAAGAGCATAGTCACCTGAAGGTTTTTTCAATTTTTTATTAATCTCGAATTTGAAGTTTTTCAAAACATTTTCACTATAGCAAAATAAGGGTTTTTTATTACTTGACTCTTTTATATATATCGTGTATAATAGTATCAATCTTAAACCTCAAAAAAAAATGATACCTGTAACATTCTATGTGGTGTTGAACTATGCTAAAAACATTGTTAAAAAAACACTCATTATCGAATCAATTCCAATCCCGGTAATTGTTGGGCAAACACCCAAAAACATTGTGAGGCTTGAGGGTTATCCCTTCGGTATTACAAAATCAGAAACGGTGTATGCAACTAATGACCTGGGACTAGCTCATATTGTTGGTGGTTCAGTATATATGCATCCTGACCGCGCAGATTATGCGCCAGACACAGACACTGAGATTTTCAACGAACTAACCAAAAAAGGTTGGGAGGAATGTATTATCTAAATTTAAAGCGACCTTGTTAATATCATTATTACACAGGGTCGTTTTTTTATTTCTCCACGCCCACAAACCTAAGCTCAAAAATGTTTACCGGCGAACGGAAAAGGATACGCTGAAATGGATCGCGAGAGTCAGCGAGGCTTTCTTCGGCAACAGCCAATGTTTCCCCTGTTTCAACACTTACGACAGTTGTGCCTTTGTCGACGACAATGTCGCGCGGCAATGTTGTTTCAAATGTGCCACCACCTTGACCCTTCAAATCAATAAAAATATCTTTGCCGACAATAATTGCTTTCGTAACTTCGCCATTTGTCGAGAAGAGCTGAATGCGTGCTGCGTGCTGATCAACTTCATTTACCGTGCCGATTGGAATATCTCCGCGAGCATAGACAGTTTTGCCAACATCGAGACCTTCGGCCGTTCCCGCATCGACTAGCAGTGTGTCGTAAACTGATTCATTTGGTTTCGCCAAAATCCGAGCCATGACAAGCTGCTTATTTTCTTTTTTGCGAGCGAGCATTTCTGTGAGCTTGGCGTTTTCATCCTGGAGTGTTGGCAGCTCAGCAAGTTGTGTTTCTAAATCACGAACCTTTTCTTCAAGCTCGCTTTTTTCAGCAATGAGTGTGCTCTTTGATTTTGATAATTCAAGACCATTGCTCACCGATTCGCCAACCGAGCGCTTCACTTTAAATATAGAATTGCCAACACTCGCAACCGCAGAGATAGTTCGACTAGGGCCAATCGCAATAAAAAAACCTCCGACGACGAGCGCGACACTGCCGACAATAATGAGGAGACGTTTACGGTAGCTCCTCATGTTTCGGTCACGATATGAAATAAATGTTGTTTTACCTTTGCGTATCATAATCTGGCAAGAGTACTTCTTTGTAGTACTCAATATCTTCAAGCACAATACCTGCGCCACGGGCAACGGCAGTGAGTGGATCTTCGGTCACCGCAACAGGAATTTTGAGCATGCTGTGGAGCAAAATGTCGAGACCATGGAGCATTGCACCACCACCTGAAAGCACGATGCCTCGATGCATGATGTCTCCCAAAATTTCTGGTGGCGTGGTTTCAAGCACTTCCTTGATGCCATCGATGAGGCCAAGAATCGATTGACCCATAGCTTCACGAACATCGGCATCAGTTATGACAACTTCACGAGGAAGACCAGTGACAAGGTCACGTCCACGAACTTCCGCCTCCATTGGCTCGCCTGGCGCAACAGAGCCTATAGCAATTTTAACACTCTCCGCAGTTTTTTCTCCGATCAAAAGTTTAAATTCATCACGCAAATATGAAATGATGTCGGTGTTAAATTTGTCACCGGCAATTTTGAGGTTGACTGAACGTACGATACCCGCGAGCGAAATGACGGCAACATCCGTCGTGCCACCACCAATGTCGACAATCATACTACCGACTGCGTCTTTGACTGGCATACGAATACCAATTGCCGCGGCCATTGGTTCTTCAATGAGATGCACTTCACGCGCACCCGCAGACTTTGCGGCGTCATAGACCGCGCGACCTTCGACATTGGTAATACCAGATGGCACACCGACGACGACACGTGGACGGAAAAACTTTTTCGACATTTTCTCAGCTTTATTGATGAGGTATGCGAGCATTTCTTCGGTGACTTCAAAATCTGAAATCACACCATCAACAATTGGGCGAACAGCGCGAATGTGCGGCGGTGTTCGACCGAGCATTTGCTTGGCTTCCTGGCCAACGGCAACAATTTGTCCGGTTTTTTGGTTCACTGCAACAACAGACGGCTCATTGATAACAATCCCGTGGCCGCGCAAATATACCAAGGTATTTGCTGTACCAAGATCAATGCCGATGTCATTTGAAAATGAATTGATAATCTTTTTAAACATTTTTAATCAAAATTTGATGTTGCTGTGATCTGTAATAGTGAAATAAGTGCTGCATGGTGCAGCATTTGCGGAGCGCGCCGGCGCGAGCAGAAGGGGCTTTTTGAGCAGAAAAAGACCCCGGTACTGCGACGTGCTGTACTTATTTCACTATTACAAGAACCTCATCTACACCTACTATTTTACCCTTTTCTTCCGTTCTACGCTTCACCTCGTAGCCACCCTCTTTCAAACTGCGTTCTGAAACCACAATTCGGTATGGCATACCAAGGAGGTCAGCATCGGCAAATTTTTCACCAGCTGAAAGACCAGTGCGATCATCGAACAGAACTTCAATGCCATGTGATTCGAGCAAGCTATGCAATTCCGCAGCCTTGGCAAAAACGTCTGCATTCGCATCACTGCCAGTACCAAGCGCAAGGAGATGTACTTTAAACGGCGCAACCTCCTCAGGCCAAATGATACCTTTATCATCTGCAAGTGTTTCAACGATTGTACCCATGAGACGACCAAGACCAATACCGTAGCTACCCATAATGACGAGCTGCGACTTGCCTTCTTCGTCTGTATAACTCAGTTCAAAGGGTTCTGAGAAACGCGTACCTAGAGAGAAAATATTTCCAACTTCAATTGCGCGCTGCTCAACGAGCGTTGATTTGTCGAGGCCAAGAGACGCAAGCACGTCATCTGTGTAGACTTCTTTATTGACCGCAATACCCTTGGCTTCGTCTATGTAGATGGTATCTTCACCAGCGGCAGTTACTGTCTGGAATTCGTGCGAGTACTTTGAGAAAGCACCGCCTGAAGCAAAGGTGAGGTACGTCAAATGACCAATACCAACTTTTGAAAAAATATTTTTGTATGACTGCTTGATCACTTCATAAAATGCTTCATGTTGCGCAGCATCTTTCGAAAATGAATAGAGCGCCTTCCAATAGAATTCACGGCCACGCATAATACCTGACTTCGCGCGAGATTCATTGCGGAACATTGTTTTGAAATCGTATGGGTATACTGGCAAATCTTTGTATGAGTTGATGTACTGTTTGATGAGGCTCACATGCGATTCTTCGTTTGTCCACGACAAACCAATTTCGCTGCCAGACTTGAGCGTCGTCTTGAACCAGTTGTCGACAACATCATCGCTCCAACGATTCGACTTTTCCCAAACTTCTTTTGGCTGAAGCACAGACGTACGCATCTCTACACCGCCAATCGCATTCATTTCGTTGCGAATAATAGTTTCAATTTTTTCAAGGACACGCAAACCGAGTGGCAAAAACGTGTACACGCCAGCCATGTCTTTATGAATAAAACCGCCTCGAATAAGGAGTTCGGCATTCTTTGCGACCTCGTCAGCAGGCGCTTCTTTCTTGGTCTTAGTAAACAGTTTACTTTGGAGCATACGCGCATAGTACCTCAAATAACGACATTTTTCAATTTATTTAGACAATACGTTTAGACATATGGCAACATACTTATTGACAAAATCACTATTATGATTTATTCTATCTATACAAACAATAATAAACCCTTATGCCGTAGACTTTATGAAGTTTTGACGGTTGCAGATACTATGAACGATTGCTATAAAGATTTGGTGAAAAAGAACATTGTGTTTTTTACAATCGGTTTTGCCGTACTTTGGATTGTCTTCGGGACGATTTCATATACGAATACATCACCAACAGCAATTACAACAAACAATAGTGAGCAAGTAGTAGCAAACGAAGAAGATCAAAATCCAATTTGCGAAGATGCAGCTGGTGCAGAAACCAACTGCTTCCCTGTTGCTTCAGCAATTAACCCAGAAGATCAAGTGGCGAATGTATCTACTGCATGGAAGATGGCACGTTCATCTGATAATGGCAGCAAAAAATCGTACCAATCTTCACACACAAAGCCATCAAGCAAACCAAGTACAGCTCCGACACCAGCACCGACACCTACTCCTTCCCCAGATCCTACGCCTACTCCTTCCCCGGATCCAACTCCAGCTCCAACTCCTATACCAACACCAGATCCTACGCCTACTCCTTCCCCAGTTCCAACACCTACGAGAAAAATCCAGTGGGGCGCCTTTCTTCCAAACAGCGCACCTTCAGATGTTACGAGTCTTGAATCTCAGGTGGGTTCACCAATGAACATGCGTGCAGTTTTTGTTGGTTGGGGAAATGGAGCAGGTGATTTTCCAAGCTGGCTTACGAGCACACTCAAATCATCAAATAAAACACTTCTCATGTATTGGGAACCGGCGCAAAATGGTGACACTGGCAACACTAATCAACCAAACTACAACTACGACTCTATCAACAACGGCGATTGGGATACATCGATTATTGCTTTTGCAAAAGCCGTAAAAAGCTACAGTTCACCCGTTATATTGATTCCGTTTGATGAAATGAATGGTGACTGGTACCCATGGTCAGGAACAAACAATGGTAATTCACCTACAAAACATAATGCTGCATATAGACACATCCACGACCTCTTTGCTTCGCAAGGTGTCACAAATGTAAAATGGGGCTGGGCGCCAAACAATACGTCATGGCCAAATACTCAAGCAAACGATCTCACTGCATACTACCCTGGCGATGAATACGTAGACTATGTCGGTGTGGATGGTTTCAACTTCAATAGCCCCTGGATTTCATTCAATCAAATCTTTTCAACCGCTCTTGGAAAACTTTCCCAATACAATAAACCAATATACATTTTCTCTATGGCATCAGCGGAAGCAAATGACGGCGGTGCGAAAAAAGCGGCTTGGATTACTGATGCACTCACACAAATAAGCCAAAATACCTCAGTCGCTGGTTTTATTTGGTTTAATGAAAATAAAGAGAAAAATTGGCTCATTGATTCAACTTCAGCCGCACTCAGCGCATTCTCAAGTTCAATAAAATCACTGGCAACAAACTAGATTTTTGAATAAAAATAAAATCCTCTCGAAAGAGGATTTTATTTTTCTTAATAATTATTTGATGCTACTTTGCTATACAATTTATGGCATTGATCTTTGTGCGTGTGAAAGTAAAGACATTGCCGTTTGGTTTCGTAAGTTTAACCGGCGTGAGGATATCAGCCTTGTACTTGTTTTGGAAATTCTTTACAGCCGCAAGTGTCATCGTTCCGTAGAAACCAGTGGTTGGAAGTTTTGTTCCCATTTCCGTATTGAGAAATGCCTGGAGTTTCTTTACTTCAGCGACATCATTTTTACTACTGTGGTATGAGAGGTTTTTTGTTATCAGAGCACTGCATTCAGCGCCAAGGATTTGACCGTTTGTTGTTTGGACAGGAGGAAGTATGCTTGCAACTGTTGTAGTGATAGGGGGAACATAACCACCTCCGCCACCGCCACCACTGCTACCACCGCCACCTCCGCCACCGCTTGATACCTGCTGATCAACAACAACTGTACGAGTTACCGTAGTTGCATGGGCACCGTATGAATCATCTACGTTGTACGAGACAATGTACGTATCTGGAACAGACGTTGTTACAGTACCAGTTGTGACAATATGCGAGGTAATATCACCATCTTCAATATCGCTCGCTGTAGCACCAGCATCAGTGTACGTTGAACCAAATGAAACATGCATTGTTGCATCACCAGTAAGAGTAATAACTGGAATACTATTTTCGCCCACAATGACACTTCTCGTGACTTCTGTTGCATGGTTGCCAGCGGCATCAGCAACATTGTATGTAAGAGTATAGCTGCCTGGAACGCTCGTATTTACAGAACCAGTTACGACGATCGAAGACGAGATGTCACCATCGACATTATCGCTCGCTGTAGCACCAGCATCGGTATACGTTGAACCAAGCGTAATAGTAACAGGACTTGCTCCATTTAGCGTAATGACAGGAGCGAGTGTATCAAGCGGATCAACAGGATCGATACTCGTTGACGACATGAGTGGAATGACATTGTTGATTGTTGCAACATCAATTGGATTTGTGCCACCATCACGAACGCTTGCAATGTAGCTCATGATTTCCTGGAAATCTTGTGGTGTTACACCACCCTCATCATTGTTTGATTGAAGTTCGGCAAGTGGAGCAACCTGGTGAAATGTGAGAATGAGCCATGTGTTATTTGCAGCAGCGCTATCAATCCAGCCTTTAATTGTTTGCATTGGCACTGTAGTGTCAACAACCTGCGTTTTGAGTGCAAATTTGTCGCTAAATCGCGTATTGAATCCGGCATCAATTGAACGTGCAGCAATCATACCATTTGTTTGAACGAGTGATTTGATTGTGTCATCATATCCACCATTTGGATACGCAAACGTAGTAACATTTGCACCGAGGTTATCGATATACAATTTTGAATTGAGAATTTCATCTGCAACTGTCGTAGTACCGCCTTCGGGAGGAAACGCACACGCAGTCAAACTAGGAATAAGTGTTAGGTTACAGTGGTGAACTGTATGAGCACCAATTTCATTGCCATGAGATTGGAGATCGAGGATATCCGCACTCGTAAGGTATCCATATTCATGGTTTGCAACTGTTCCCGAAATAACATAAAACGATGCCGGAATATTGTAGGTAGTGAGCACTGGAAATGCCGCAGTGTACTGATTTTCCCAACCATCATCGAAAGCAACTGAGACAATACCATGAGGAGCGAAAAGGTTTTCAGCTGGTGATTTGAGTTCAGTGAGCGAGAAATTATCCATCGTGAGCTCACTATTCTCACTCTTAATTATGTGGAGAACAGAAACCTTTGTCGTACCTGCTGGAGGAGTAAAGTCTTGTGTACCAGAAACCCACGCGCCATTAGTAGATGGCATAGCAGCAATTTGCTCATACTTGAGCGTATTGTCCGCAGCGGTATATTCAGCAAAGAGGTATGATTCCGCATTTGAAGTAAAGTGATCGGTATAACGATAGAGGCCGCCCGCACTTACATCAACTGGGGTAAAGTACCATTTTGCATCACCGTTAGTATAGCCACCAATAGAGACCTTAATTGCCATTGAGCCGTTAGTATTCAAATAGTCATATGCACGATCATTTGTTCCATAACCACCTCGCGCCCAATGTTCAGGAGTATTTGGGTTTGCCGGATCAGAGCTAGCTGTTTCAACCCCTGGATTCAAAATGAGATTTGGATTCACGGCCTGAGCTACACCCACACGACCAACAAACACAATTGCTGCGATGAGGGTAAAGGCTATTAATTTTGACGATAAGTATTTGTTCATATTTATGTAATGCTATTTGTAATAATGAAACGTAACGGGTGACATATAAAGCGATATGTAGGGACTGGACTTTTCGGAAAAAAATCGATACGGAACGTAGAGATCGGACTGATTTTCTCCCATTGCAGCGGGCATCTTTGGTGGCTGAAATCGATCTATGGTATTTTCGATTGTTGCTATGGTTTTACCTGCAACCTTCCAGTTGGCATGCTTGTCATGGACAGCACGGACAACAAACGTTGACACAAGCCAACCCATATATATAGCGACAAAAACAACAATTGCTGCTGAGAAACACTTTTGACAACCTTTTGCGAGACGACCCGATGCTTTTACTCGTGACGGAACTTGAATAGTATCAACGCCAAAGAATGCCAAGATCTTTCGTATCAAAACGATAAGTGCATGAACGATAAAGGTGAGGCCGGTTGGGGGTGTCATACTAAATATTGATACGTTCTGGGTGAAACCAGACGAGATTTTTCTTATTTAAAACGACCTCTTTAATCCCCTGCTCAAGAAAAACGAAAGCATTGACGTAAATCATGAATGGGTAAATGAATGGCACATAGAGAATATCCCAGCGTTTTTCCTGAATCGCAGCAGCAACTGCGAAGACCATGTTAAAGGCGATATTACCAAGAGTAAAGAGAATTGCCAAGCGAAGATTGATCAGCGGCAAAATGAAGATAAAGAGTGAGAACAAAATACCTTCAATATAGATAAGCGACATTTCGAGCGCTCGGTTAGGCTTTGAAATAATCACGCCAAAATGTTTTTTGAGACTTTGCCAACCACCACCGTACCAACGGCGCATTTGGTTTTTGTATTGCGACAAACGAATCGGATCTTGCGTGTATGAAATTGCTCCAAGTGTGTACGCAATTTTAAAACCATACTTGTGGAGTTTGTAAGTAATATCCAAATCTTCAGTAAGTGTGTCGTGCTCAAACGGCAAATATTCCTTAAATACTTTTGTGCGAAACGCACCGGCAGCTCCTGAAATGACAAATATGTAGTCAAGGTAACTCTGCGCGAGTTTGTGAAAATAGTGAGCGACAATGTATTCAAATGCACGAACAGCAGTGAGCCAGTTGTATGGCAAGCTTTTGACAATGCCAGATACGGCAACCACTCGATCATCTTCAAATTCTTTTTCTATCGCAGCTGCAAAACCTGGGTTAAGTTTTGTATCACCATCGGTCGCCACAAAGACATCGCCAGTAACATAGGCAAGACCTTTTTCTTGGGCACGACTTTTATTGCCAGTCGCCTTGGGAATAGTGAGTACTTCAATTGCACCTCCAAATGTTGCAAGGATTTCACCGCTACGATCAGTTGAACCATCATTGATTACCAAAATCTGATCAAAAGGTCGTTCCTGAGCAAGACAAGACTCCACGCAAGCGCGGATTGATTTCTCTTCATTGTGGCATGGTATAACGACGCTGATTTTCATACATCATGTAAAGTGTCTTAGGAAACGTAGCCCTAAATAGTGTAAAAATAAAAATAGCCCCCTCGTATATACGAGAGAAGTAAAGGACACTACGTAGGTAAGAACGTACTATTATATTATCACTTTTATAGATTCTGTCAATTGATCGCATTGGTCACTATTGCCCAAAATACCCTTTTCTGATATAGTTTTTCCGAAACTATTGGCCTCGAAACCAATGGTTTTACTTTCTCCCTGACCTAAAAAGCCACTGGAGACACGTATTAATAGGAAGCAAGGCGGACCACTAGGGTCAAGTAGAGGACATCTATCCCCTCCCCAAGAACCGCCTGTTAAATAAATAGTATGGATACCCATATCGAACCGGGCGTCGAGAAGCTTTTCGGAGCTGGCGCTCACTACGGCTACAACCGTACCCGCCGACACCCGTCGGTCAAAAACCACATCCTCACCACAAAAAGTGGCACGGATATTATCAATGTTGAACACACTGCTGAGCAGCTCAAAGCGGCAAAGGAATTTGTTGCTGGCATCGCAGCAAAAGGTGGTTCAATCCTTTTTGTTGGCACAAAACCAGAAGCTCGCGCTGTTGTTGAACGTGTTGCCTCAACACTTGGCATGCCATACATTGTCGAACGCTGGGTTGGTGGCATTCTCACAAACTGGAGCGAAATCAAAAAGCGCACTGCAAAACTCGAAGACCTCAGAGGTAAAAAGGAGCGCGGCGAGCTCGACATGTACACCAAAAAAGAACGTCTCCTCATCGACACCGAAATCGGCAAGATGCACAAGCTCTTCTCTGGTCTCGTTGGCATGAATAAACTTCCTGACGCACTCATTATCGTTGACGCAAAGGAAGAAGACATTGCCGTCAAAGAAGCTCGCGTCGCAAACATTCCTGTTGTTGCAATCACCAACACTGACAACAACATTCGTGGCATCAACTTCCCTATCATGGGTAACGATGCTTCACGTTCATCAATCACCCACATCATCGAAGAACTCGAAGCTGCGGTAAAAAGTGGTACAATTACTACTCAAGCCTAGTTTCTCGCCACAATGTGGCGTTACCATTAATTTTGTTCATTCACTATGTCAACAATCACTACAGAACAAGTAAAAGAATTGCGTGACCGCACAGGTATTTCTGTCATGCAGTGTCGTAAAGCGCTCGAAGAAGCTGCTGGCGACATGGAAAAAGCCATCATGATCCTCAAAAAGCAGTCAGGCGTTGCCGCTGCAAAAAAGGGCGATCGAGAAGCTTCAGCTGGTCTTATCATCGCAAAGAAGGAAGGTAACAAAGCGCTCGCACTTACTCTCAACTGCGAAACTGATTTCGTTGCCAAAAACGACGACTTTGTGACGCTCGCCAAAGCGCTCCTCGAGAAAGCCTGGACTGACGGCAAAGCTTCAGTCGAAGCTGCCGCAGCCGAAATGATTGCTCCAGTCATTCAAAAGATTGGCGAAAATATCAAGCTCGGCGCAATCGTTGAAGTTGTCTCAGAAAACAACCTCGGCCTCTATGTCCACGATGGTAAACTCGGCACGATTGTCGAGGTCAAAGGTGGTGACGAAAGTCTCGCCAAGGACATTGCAATGCACATTGCCGCAATGAAACCTGAATTTATGACTCGCGACCAAGTTCCAGCTGAGACAATTGCTCAACTTAAAGAAATTGCCGCAAAGGAAGTTGATTCATCAAAACCAGCAGATATTCAAGAAAAGATTTTGTCTGGTAAAATTGATGCGTACTTCAAAGAACGCACACTCATGGATCAGCCATTCTTCAAGGATGACAGTAAGAAAGTGAGCGACGTACTCACAGCCGCAAAAGCTGAAGTTGTCACCTACGTTCCACTTTCACTCGTCGCGTAAAACACCCCAAACTCATATGCTTTCTCTCCTCTTCACTGTCTTTATAGCTTCAGTCATAGCCATGCTCATCATGGTTATTCGTAAAGCTATTGCCATTCGTGGACTTCCTCATGTACCGGCAAAGACGTTCATTTTGGATGCAACACCGCACCCACACCGAATTAGGAGTTTCATCAAAGAAATCAGCAAGGAGGGCGTGCATATTATCCTTCTCACCTTTACCAAGGCTTGGTTCATTGTTGCGAAAGAATGGAAACGATTCCTCAAAAAACGTTTTCCTAAAATCCATAAAGCGTTTTATGAACAGCCTGACATTGGCGACTATAATACCAGCTCATTCTTCCTCTCAACGATCACTGAGTACAAGGAAAAAACCAAGAGGCTCCGTGAGCGTATCAAAAAGGAGGAGGCCGCAATCGCAGCTGCAGTCACCCGACCCCGCAAACCGCGTGTCGTAAAGCCTGAAGTCAAAGAAGTTGAAGGAGAACAGTAAATAATGTATAGTCTCTAAGTCCGGAATGGTATTCCACTCGGGTTCGCCCAAATGGAGTTCTACCCGGCACTTGCCGGAATAGCTCAGTTGGTAGAGCAACGCTTTTGTAAAGCGAAGGTCGTGGGTTCAAGTCCCTCTTCCGGCTCCAAAGAATGGCAAAAGAAAAAGGCGTCTCCGTAAGGAGGCGCCTTTTGTTGCACTTAGTGCAAAATAAACTAATTGAGATGTACTCCTTCCGGAGCAATGATGTTGCGGTAGGAAGCCATGCGAGCATCATTTACCAATTCTTCGATCTGAGTCTCAGATAAACCAGAATTCTGCTGAAGCTGATTTTTGAGGTCATCAATCGACTTTGCGATTTCACCGAGACGGTCGTTGATCACTCCAACAGTGCTGTTTTGTCGGGCCATAATCTGCGCGATCATTTGTCCTCGCTTGTTTGCCTGCTCAATCCGTTCCACAAAAATGAGATCCTGCATTGTAGTAATCATTTTCTCATTTTCCAATTTCTTACCGAGTACTTTTTCGGCATAGAATTGTTGGCTTTGGAGTTGAAGGGCATCGTCATAAGCATCTCGACCCATCATCATTTTCACAATGATGGTGAGTGCTTCAATGAGAATAAAGCGGAGGAACCAAGCATACAC
>CAYOEB010000006.1:16359-28801 GCA_964403005.1 uncultured Candidatus Saccharibacteria bacterium
ACACAAAGACATTTCGTCCAGCGACCACATGTAGTGCGTCGTAGCGATCACTAAATCCATCAATCTTCTGAGCTTCGACTCGTTTGAGTTCACGAGCTTCAAATAGTTTGGTTTTAGCAATGTCCCTATCTATCACCGCGTTCCGGCTATCGCGCAACTTTTGCGCTGTTGCAATCGCCTGGTACTCGGGAGTTGTGATCGTACTTGCCGCGAACTCTGCTTCCATTGCAGCGAGACGAAGTGAATCTTGGGTAATGAGTTCGCGTTTGGCTTTTGCAGCTGGGCCATAGCCCTTTTTTCCGCTACCAACGATTCCCTCAATTTCCTTTGCCCACAAATCTTCTCGCATGCGGAGCGAATCTCGTTGTGCACGAATCGCTTGTGTCTGATTTGCATACCACGTTTGGTATGACGTTTCAGCATCAATCACCAACTGGTCGTTTGCAGCCTTATCAGCTTCAAACTGATCAATGACAGGTGTAATTGAATCAATCACGTGCTGCAGATCAGCGTTGCGATGTTCGGCAATCACTTGCTCAATTTCCGGTCTGAAAATCATCATTTGAATAATCGTCGCATTAACATACGATATACCCAAGACCATCAGAATTCGGACAGAAATAATCGTGTAGCGTTTCCATCCGCCTTTTTCTTTTTCATGATCCATAATGGTCATGATCATGCGATCAAGTGCTGTAATGAGGACAAACCACACAACAGCAATGAGCACACCGGCAGCTGGAGAGTAAATGTCGGACCACACCTTTCCGGCGAGGAGCGACGATACGAGAATAACGATAAGCATGACGGCACCGAGACCAGCACGTTTTGCCTGTACGCCACTTGGTACAGTTTTGAGTACTGAAATATCAGCACCACCGTACCAGGCATAAAAGGTAGCCAGCGTATTGGTGAATGACTCCACCACTTTCATGATTGCTTTTCTGAAAATGTAAACCATCATCAGGAAAGCAGTAATAGTCAACACGGTAGCCACCTGGGCAAGCGTGCTCATTTCAGTAAAGTTCTGCATTAGTTTTCGTTTATTTTTGAGGTTAAGTTAAAGTTCTATTTGTCTTTTGTATAATAGCACAAAATTACCCTATTTGTCAAGCTCTGCTATCCCCCTTACCCAAAGGCAAGAATTGACAAATTTGCCTAAAAAATGCAAAATGCACTCAACAAAAAAACTGACAAATGAATAAAGACAAGCGCTTAAGTACGAACAGTGATATCAATGTTGGCGACATACTTGTTGCCATACCTCTTAGCACTGACGAAAGTATCTACATACGCACAGTGATCCTTATTGTCGAACATGGTCATTTTGGCACCATTGGCTTCATCATCAACAAACACATGGAAATAGAGGTTAACGACACCCTCGATGACTTCCCAGAATGCAATAGCATCCTCGTATATGGTGGGCCGTGGGGCGATGATCTAATTCATTTCATCCACACAGTAGGAATGAGTATTTCTGGCTCACGAGAAATTGTTCCTGGTATTTACTGGGACGGAAATCTTGAGGTAATTAAAATACTCATCGAAAGTGGCAGAATCACAAAAGAAAATATTGTATTTGTTGCAGGCTCCACTCAATGGGAACCAGGACAACTTCGGGAGGAAATCGATGGTGGGTTATGGATTAAAATGAAGATTACCCCGGAAATGAAAATGGATATTTTTTCAGAGGACAGGAGAACTATGCTTTGGGAGGAAACGCTAAGAGGCCTTGGTGGCAACTATGCCGTATACGCCAACTTCCCCAACGATCCCTCGGAAAACTGAGCCGTACAATTACGCAAAATGCTTCGTCATGATGACGAAGCATTTTTTGTACTTTTTCAAGAATACTACTGATTGGTCGTTATACTCTGTGATTTTATTTTCGTAGTCGCTTTGGTTGTTGCTTTGGTTTCGAGGTTGAGCACGTTTTGGATTTGCTCTTTAGTTTGAAGACCTGCGTAGACCTTACCGTTGATCACGAGGGCAGGCAGATCGCTTGGAACTTTGTAAATCGAAATCAAAGCCTTTATCGCTGAGAGGTCGAGGTTGTAGTCAAATGAATAGACGCGAAAATCTGGATATGCATCGTGGAGGTCGGTAAGAATGTAGCCCTGCTTTACACAGTCTGGACACTGATCTTCGTTTGCGTAGAAATAGAGCACAAAGACACTTTTCTTATTGCAGCGCTCACTGATTTTTTTCATGAGCAAGTAATCCTTGATTTCAAGCAGTGAATATGACTGCTTGAGCTGTGTAATCTGAGTGCTACCTGCGCCGAGATTCTCTTCGGTGAAAGCAATTTTATCAGCAAGTGACGAGAGCTCGCCAGTGAGGACTGATGTCGTCACATCTTTACAACTCAACTCTTCGAGGAGCGAGTACTGAACTTCAGATGACAAAATGTCGACCGAAAGCTTATCTTCGATAGACTTGAGCTCAGAAAGTTTCTTGGCATTGAGGGTATTAGACACGTACAAAGCCGTCCCAAAGATGCCGAGCGTGATTATAAAAACGATGAGGTATTTTTTCCAATCCATAGACTCCTACCTTACCTCCATGCCGTCTTTTTGGCAAATATGGTGTTATATACCGCTTTCAGCAACCACAGCGGAGCAATAATGCTGTAAATAATGAAGAACCACACGTAAGACAGGCTGAACTTTGGCTTGCCTTCCGCCATGCGACTACCAATGAGCATGGCCAGGATTACCGTACCGTAAAGTGCAATGACGACAATATTCATGGCTTTGGTATTAATGTAGAAAGGATCGAGGAGGTGTGATGGCGTGCCAATCGAAACACCAACGGTAGAAATTTTGACAACTTCTTTTGAAATAAAGTTGACAACATTGACGACAGTAAAGAAGAAAATAAATACAACTGAAATAATTGAGAGTACACCAGAAGGCAACGTAAAGTATGAAAAGTTGCCGTACTCTTTTTTGAAAATATACTTGCGGTAGTCGATGGTATTTTGAATAAAGCCATAAATCCAACGGAGACGCTGCTTGTAGAGCTTTTTGACGGTATTTGGTGTGACTGTGTACACAAATGCATCGTTGGCATGTTCAATCTTCATATGGTTGGCTTGCATGCGGTATGCGATTTCCATATCTTCAGTATTGTGCGCTTTGCGGAAGTTGCCGATTTTGGCAAAAACGTTTGTACGGAAAATTGAAAATGGGCCAGGCGCCACGTGAATTGCATCATTGAGACCAAGCATTTTCTTGGTGTAAATTGCCCAGTTGTATTCAACCTTTTGAATACGCTGAATAATGTTTTTTGGCTTAGTGACGATAATTGCTGGAGAAACAGCCATAACTTCCGGGTTGTCGAAATAGGTCATGATGCGCTTTAGTGCTTGTGAATCAACGAATGAATCAGCATCAAGACAACCAATAAATGGTGTTGTTGCTTTTTCAATACCGAGGTTCATGGCAGTATGTTTACCACCATTTTCTTTTTGGTACGCAGTGATTTGCGGGTGGCCAATGTAGCTTTGCATCACCTGCCAAGTGTTATCTGTTGAGCCATCATCAACAAGGATAATGTTTACTTTATCGGCTGGATAGTCGAGATGGAGCAGAGAATCAATAGTGCCAGCAATAGTTTTTTCTTCATTCCAGCACGGCACAACAACCGTCACTGACGGGTATTCTTTGAGCTCGATTGGGCCCTTGCGATATTTGATCTCTTTTCTGCGCTCAATAAAGGTTATGAGGAGGAAAATCTGGACGTAGATAGACAAAAAAGAAAGACCGTAGAAGACGATTTCCTGGATTGGCATGGTCACACACAATATACCACAAATCCAGACTTTTCTCAATGTGCGTATCTCGTTTGACGAGGTGGTATACTTGTCGCATGGAAACTACACAAACACCACCACAAAAGCGAAATATGTTGCCGCTTCTATTATTCCTTATCATTATTGGCGTGGCTATTGCTCTTATTGCCAAACCTCGCGTTGCCGCAGTTGGTAATTCACAGAGTGGAGCAGCTGATCTTACTACCAATAGTGATAGTGGGGATACAGCCCTCGATGATTCATCTACTACAAATGGGGCATGGAACACCGTTTGTGAAAAAACATGGCCAATAGCGACAAGCCCCACAGTCCCCGACCAAGTCGCCGGTGAACACATTTGTGGAAATCCAAATGCAAAACTCGTTATTGTTGAATACACAGACCTCGAATGTCCGTACTGCAAAGTATTTCATCCATACCTCCAACAGCTCGTTGCTGAAAGCAATGGAAAAATTGCTTGGGTACTCCGCCACTACCCCATTGACCAACTTCATAGTCGCGCTCGACACGAAGCCGAGGCAGCAGAATGCGCAGGCGAACAACAGGGTGAAGTCGGATTTTGGAAATATGTCGACAAAGTATTTTCTGTGACATCGTCAAACAACAGTCTTTCACCTGACCTACTTCCACTGATTGCAGTTGCCCAAGGACTCGACAAGAATGCATTTATGGATTGCCTTGGTAGCGGTAAGTACTTGCAGAAAATCGCAAACCTCTCTGCCCTTGCCGAAGCAAATGGTCACGAAGCTGTCGGCACACCAAACTCTCGTATTGTCATGAATGGAAAAGAGGTAGAAGAAGTTAAAGGTGCAGTTGATTTCGCCACACTTAAAGCCAAAACTGATCTTTGGCTCAAAGCAGAATAACACGCAGAGTTATAGAAAAAATAAAGATTGTCTAAAATACCCTTATTTATAAGGGTATTTTTACTTGACTTTTATATAATTATATGATACAATATAAGCAAGAAAATCAAAACCTCACTTATGAAAAAATTGTTCCTTGCACTCCTTATGATGATTGCGACAGCATCAGCAAGCTACGCTATGCCCGATAGCCTCACTATCAGTAACGACACGACAAAAAAGCACGCACAGTGGACAGACATTAGCTTCTTCCACATTAACCGCCTTGATGCGAAAAATAGTACACCACTCATTTGGTTTAACCACGAAAATGACAACTACTTTGTGGAGTCGAGAATCAATTTCGATTGGAGCAATACTGCAGGTATTCTCATCGGAAAGACTTTCTCGAAATCTGAGAAGTTCTGGATAACTCCAAAACTTGGCATACTCTTTGCCGGCAGAAATACTGATGGCTACAATGCCCTCAGTCCCGAATGTAACTTCGGAGGACGCATTGGTGCATTTGGTTACTTTACAATGAACCAATATGCAATTGCGATCGATGAACATCCCGATTTCGTGTACCAGTACACCGAGCTCAGATGGTTTATCGACAAACATGTCACACTTGCCTACGCAACCCAGTTTTACAAAGAAAACTGGAGAGGTTCGGAGTGGTGGATTGATGGTGGTCCTGCAATGGCAGTATCACTTGGAAAAGTGTATATCAAACCATGGATGACCTGGGATCCAGGACATCAGAATAGAAAGTTTATTGTCGGGGTTGGCTACAAGCTGTAACAACTCCAAATGCAAAGCGCTTACCTCTACGGGTAAGCGCTTTTTATTATTTAGTCTAATCAAAATAGTTTCGAAGTCGTGCAACTTTATCGTTTTGACGAAGCTTTTCGTGAACCTTGGCTTCAATCTGACGAATACGTTCGCGTGTAACACCAAATTCGGCACCAACTTCTTCGAGGGTGTGTTGTACCCCATCGAGTAGACCATAGCGCATTTCCAAAATACGACGTTCCTTTGGTGAGAGGTCGTTCAAAGCTTCGCGAATTTGATCTTGCAAAATGGAGCGTGAGGTCTCTTGGTCAGGACGCAAAATTTTGTCATCAGGAATAAATTCACCGAGTGTTGATTTTTCATCATCATCGCCGACTGGCGCTTCAAGCGAACGAGTGTCTTGGTTGATATTTTCGATGATATGGACTTTTTCAACTTCAATACCCATTTCAGTCGCAATTTCTTCTGGCAGTGGATCGCGACCGAGGTCTTGCGCCAAGCGACGCGCAACTTGCTTGTACTTTGAAATTGTTTCAACCATGTGCACCGGGATACGGATCGTTCGTGATTGGTCAGCGAGCGCGCGAGTGATCGACTGGCGAATCCACCACGTCGCATATGTCGAGAACTTGAAACCTTTGTGGTAGTCAAACTTTTCTACGGCTTTAAAGAGGCCGAGATTTCCTTCTTGAATCAAATCGAGGAGTGTGAGGTCGGGCGAACGACCAACGTACTTTTTGGCGAGCGACACCACGAGACGGAGGTTTGCACGGGCGAGCAAGTTTTTGGCTTCCTTGTCCCCAGCTTCAATACGACGCGCAAGCTCACGTTCCTCTGCAGCCGACAAAAGCGGATACTGGCCAATTTCTTTGAGGTAAATCTGAATTGAATCATACGCACTCGCATCACGACCGGTTTTGCCGACGGAGGCAAGCTCTGTAGCATCGACGTCGAGCAAATTGCCGCCTTCGAGCACGTCGATACCGGCAACTGAAAACTTATCGTAGAGTTTGTCGAGGAAAGAAATGTTATTTTCAATATCAGGAAAAACCTTGAGGATTTCATCATAGGTAATGAAGCCGCGCTTTTTACCTTTCTGCACAAGCTCGTCAGCTTTAATGTCGAGTGCTTTTTCCTTCTTTTCTGATGCTGAAAGTTTTGGTTCAACTTTTTTGGTTGCTTTCGAAATGCTGCGTGCAGGTTTTTTGACCAATTTCTTAACTGGCTTTTTTGTTGGTTTTTTAGCTGCTTTCTTGGCTGGCTTGGTCGCCTTTTTTACAGCCTTTTTTGGCTTGCTCGCACCTTTTTTGGTTTTCTTTGTTGGCTTCTTTTTCATTTATTGCTCCGTCGATTGACGATTATGTTTAATCTTATAAATAGTATCTCCAAGTGCTTTTGATTCGGTGTGGAGTTTAAGTGCTTCACTTCCCTCTTTCCGCTGCTCGGCTTCACGCATTTTTCGTAACACGTCTGCCAGTTTTTCTTCATAGTGAGCGAGGAGGAGTGTATCAGTGAGCTCTTTCGCTACGGCTTTGAGATTTTCGTTACCACTATAGTAGAGTTCGGCTTCAAGAGTAAGTGCTGGAATGCGTTCGTTTGGAAGCGATGCAGCAAATGAGGCAATTGGTACTCCCATGGCTTCGACAAATGCGGGTTCTAGTTCCTCCTGTTGTACTTTATCATGGAACACTTTAGTGAAACCAATAACTCGCTCCGCGGCTTGCTGCTTTTGTGAACGTTGCGGCGGTGCTTCGCTCTGCGGCTGCGCGCTGTATGAAGTACTCGTGGCTTCAGCGCTCATTTTTTTAACCAAGATTTTGAGATCGTCTCTCACTGCAGATTCGGGAATATTGAAGAGTTCGCTCACTCGTTTGACATAGTACGATTGTTCCATATTCCCTGGAAGTACGGCAACGAGTGGCAAGACTTCTTCTTTCACTTTTTTTATTTCTTCGCGAGGCGTACCAAGTCGCTTTGCGGCAGACATGAGGTAATCGATGACGGGTTCAGCTTTTTTGAGTGCTTCCTTCCAAGCTTCAGAGTTGTCTTTAATGAGATCAGCGGGGTCTTTCATGTCACCAAGTGTAATTGCTCGAGCTTCGATGCCGAGCTCAAATGAAAGCATTGCAGCTTTTTTGAGCGCGGTCTGACCTGCCGCATCACCATCAAAACAAAAAGTAATTTTATCCGTGAAGCGTTTGAGGAGTTGGAGGTGATCGGCGGTGAGCGCTGTACCAGAGACTGCGACAACATTGTGATTACCAGCTTGGTGAATCATCACGGCGTCCATTTGACCTTCTACGACAATGACGCTACCTTCGCGCAAAATCGCTGTCTTAGCCAAATCGAGACCGTAGAGTACAGATGATTTGTGGTACATAACTGTCTCCGGTGAGTTTACATATTTACCCATATTGTCGTCACCACCTGGCATAATGCGCCCAGTAAACGCAATTGGTTTGCCCTGTGTGGAAGCAATGGGAAACATAATACGGTTGCGAAAACGGTCGTACGGTTGCGCACTGCGATTTTTTCCAGGAATTGAGAGCCCGGCTTTTTCAATGAGATTTGGCTGCCAGCCTTTTTGCTGCAAGTAGTGGACGAGGTTTTCCCAACCATCTGGAGCAAAACCGATACGAAATGTTTTCGCGGTTATTCCTTCGATACCACGCGATTTAAGATAGTCGATTGCGGCTTTTGATTTACGAAGCTCAGCTTCATAAAACTTTGTTGCGCTTTCGAGCACGTCGTAGAGCATGGCTTTTTCACCGCCATCGCGCTTCGCTCGAGCATCGAGCTGGACTCCGGCACGCTCAGCGAGTAGCTTGAGCGCGGCCGGAAAGTCGAGCCCCTCGATGTCTTGGACAAAGGTAAAGATGTCGCCACCTTTACCACAACCAAAACAATGGTACGTATTTCGAGCCGGTGACAAGAGGAATGATGCTGTGCGTTCATTGTGGAATGGACATTTAGCTTTGAAGTTCACACCAGCGCGCTCAAGTTTGACGTACGAAGAAACCACGTCAACAATACCGAGCTTATCTTTAATTTGCTCTACTGGAGTACTCATAGAATAAACGTTTACTCACTTTAAACACATCGCGCAGCAGAGCTGCGCGAACATGTCGTACTATTTTTTCTTGCCTTCAGTTTTCTTGAAGCCAGTACCTGCTGGAATGAGGCGGCCAATGATGACGTTTTCCATGAGACCACGGAGACGATCTTCACCACCCTTGACTGCGTTTTGAATGAGGACACGGTTCGTATTTTGGAACGAAGCCGCTGCGAGCCAGCTCTGTGTATTGAGCGAAGCCTCAGTGATACCGAGCACAATTGTGTCAGCCTTAGATTCTTCAAGACCCTGCTCTTTGAGTTTCTTGTTTTCTTCAACGAGCTCAACGTACTCAACAGTTTCACCTGGTGAGAATGTTGAATCACCTGGTTCTTTAACCTTTCGGCGTGAGAACATTTGGCGAATGATGATTTCAATGTGTTTCTTTGAAATCGACGCGCCTTGGAGTTCGTACACTTTCATAATTTCATCAATGATGTACTTTTCAGCCAAATCTTTGCCACCGTAGTTGAAGATGTCAGTAATATCAGCAGAACCATCAGTCAAAATCTGACCAGCAGTTACTTTGTCACCAACTTTAACGTGTGGTGTACGGTGAATACCAACAGAGTATTCAATCGTATTTGATTTACCAACTTTGACATCTGAGAGAACAACGATGATTTTTTCTTTACCACTTGAGCGAATTTCCATGACTTCACCATCTGTTTCAGCAACAGCAGCAAGCGCGCGGTGAGGACGGCGACGTTCGAAGATTTCTTCGATACGTGGGAGACCCTGCGTAATGTCGACACCTGCGACACCACCGGCGTGGAAGGTTCGAAGTGTAAGCTGTGTACCTGGTTCACCGATAGCTTGGGCAGCAATGATACCGACTGCTTCACCCTGATCTACCATACGGTTGCGACCGAGGTCGAGACCGTAACACTTCTGACAGAGACCGTAGATTGTCTTACATGAGAGTGGTGAACGAACCATCGCTTCTTTGACACCAAGTTCCTGAATTTTGACTGCATCTTCTTTGGTGATAAGGGTGCCGGCCTTGTAGAGCACGTTGCCATCTGCATCCTTGAGGTCAGCAGCGAGCACACGACCGCGAATATTTTTTGAGAGTGGGATTGTGATGCCGGCAATGTTGTCTTCTTTTGCGAGACGACCTTCTTTTGTACCACAATCTTCTTCAGTAATGCGGACATCTTGTGCGGCAACAACGAGACGACGCGTGAGGTAACCAGCGCGAGCTGTGTTGAGCGCAGTGTCGGCGAGACCCTTACGTGCACCGTGAGTTGTAATGAAGTATTCAATTGGACTTAGTCCTTCTTTGTATGAAGGCACAATTGGAAAGTCGATAGTGCGACCTGCTGTGTTGACGATGAGACCTTTCATGCCGGCCATCTGCGTGAGGTTAGAAACCGAACCTCGGGCGCCAGAGCGGAGCATGTCTTCAACAGAACCGTTTTTCTCGAGCGTTGCTGGGAGAAGTTTTTCAACTTCAATTTTGATACCGTCCCAGATTTCAATAATCTTGCGGTACTTTTCATCTTGCGACAAGAGACCGTCGTTGTACTGAGACAAGACTTCTTCTTCCATCTTGCGACCCTTTTCAATAATCGCCTTCTTACCTTCTGGAACACGAACATTGTCGATACCCCAGGTAATACCAGCTTTGGTGATGAACTTGTAGCCGAAGTTTTTGATCTTGTCGAGAATTGCTGGTGTTGCATCAATACCGTAGCGGTAAATAACTTCATCAACGAGTGCTGAAATACGCTTCTGAGACATTTCTTCGTTCAAGAATGGCATGTCGGCCGGGAGAATTGAGTTGAAGAGGAGACGACCAACTGATGTTTCAAATGGCTTGCCACCAAATTGATTGTACTTTTCTTTTTCAGTACCAAGCACCTTGATTTTTGAGCGGAATGAAATTTCACCGAATTCGTACGCCATGATGGCCTGGTTTGGGCTTGCGAAATACTTGCCTTCACCCTTTTCACCATCGACAGACTTTGTCATCCAGTAGCAACCAAGCGCAATGTCGAGCAGCTTGACTGAAACGATCGGATCACCGTTTTGTGGCTTGAGCAAGTTTTTGTTTGACGCCATGAGTTCACGAGCTTCTGCTTGTGCTTCATCTGAAAGCGGAACGTATACAGCCATTTCGTCACCGTCAAAGTCAGCGTTGTACGCAGAACAAACGAGTGGGTGAACCTGGATAGCATTACCTTCAATGAGAACTGGGTGGAAAGCCTGAATACCGAGACGGTGAAGTGTTGGCGCACGGTTGAGCATGACGTACTTGCCTTCAATAACTTCTTCAAGAATTGCCCACACTTCTGGCACACCTTCTTCAATGAGACGGTTTGCACCCTTGGTATTGTGCGCATGTTCATACTTGATGAGCTTTGCGATCACGAATGGACGAAAGAGTTCAAGCGCCATGTGCTTTGGCAAACCACACTGGTCGAGCGCGAGCTGAGGACCGATGACGATAACTGAACGGCCTGAATAGTCCACACGCTTACCGAGGAGGTTTTGACGGAAGAGACCTTGCTTAGACTTAAGGTTATCTGAGAGTGATTTGAGAGCACGGCGTTGTGACTGACTCATTGCTTGAGAATCACCTTGTGAGGTAATTGAGTTGTCGAGAAGCGCGTCAACAGCTTCCTGCAAAATACGCTTTTCGTTACGCAAAATGACATCAGGAGCACCAATTTCCTTGAGCTTCTTCAAACGATTGTTTCGGTTGATGACGCGACGATAGAGGTCGTTGACGTCAGATGTCGCATGACGACCACCTTCGAGCGCAACCATTGGACGGAGTGCTGGTGGAATAACTGGAATTGCAGTCATGAACATCCATTCTGGACGAAGGTTTGCTGTGTACATTGAGCGAACGAGACCAATGCGTTTCTGAAGTTTTTCGCGTTCAACTGAGCTCGCTTTCTCAAGTTTTTCTTCACACTTTTCCAAGAGTTTCTTGAGGTCAATATTGCGGAAGAGGTTGAAGATTGCTTCGGCGCCGATAGAAGCTTCAAAACAAGTACCGTATTTGAGTGAGTAGTGGTGGTATGAAATTTCATTCAAAACCTTACCTTCGTAGATTTCACCGATTTCCTTTTTGATGTTGAGGAGAAGTTCCTTGAGTTTCTCTTTGGTTTCTTCATCTGCTGCTGTTTTCATTTTTGATTTGAATTCAGCTTCAACATCCTTGATGACTGTGGCTTTTTCATCTTCGTAGACTTTCGTAATGATGTATCCAGCGAAGTAGATAACCTTTTCAAGATCAGTTACTGGAATACCAGTGAGAATAGACATGCGGCTTGGTACACCACGGAGGAACCAGATGTGCGCAACTGGTGATGCGAGTTCAATGTGACCCATGCGTTCACGGCGAACAACTGCTTGTGTTACTTCAACGCCACACTTATCACAGACGATGCCTGAGTAGCGAATGCGCTTGTACTTGCCGCAGTAACATTCATAGTCTTTTTCTGGACCGAACACGCGTTCGTCGAAGAGACCGCCGCGTTCTGAACGACCTGTACGGTAGTTGATAGTTTCCGGTTTTGTGACTTCACCATAGCTCCATTCACGGATTCTCTCGGGAGAAGCCATCTTGAGTGTGATGTAGTCGAAATTATTTGTATCGAGTGTTTTCATAATTAGTTAAGAATTATTTGATCAATTCTTTATTTAAGCTTCATCTTCATTTGCGACAACCGGATGGTCGCTCTTGAGTTCAACATCGAGCGCAAGACCGCGGAGGTAGTTGAGCATGACGTTAAATGATGCGGGTGCGTTTGGTTCTTTGATTGATTCACCCTTGATGATTGACTTAAATGTTTCAGTTCGACCTTTAATGTCGTCAGATTTGACGGTAATCATTTCGCGGAGTGTATATGCGGCACCGTA
>CAYOEB010000007.1:0-1429 GCA_964403005.1 uncultured Candidatus Saccharibacteria bacterium
GTCGATAGTCTGGAAAAACACCATTAATAAGACGACTTGTTATATATAAACCACCAGAAGTAAACGAAACCTGGTGCTCTGAAGTCGTCACTACAACATCACCATCAACAGACTCAAGAGTTCGAACAATATCAACGACGTTCTTTAAAGGGATAATAATCGGATTAATGTCGATAGGTTGCTTCAATTTCACTTTTTTCTCAGCAAGACGGAAAGAGTCCGTTGCAACGAATACAAGCTCGCTATCGTCATTATAGACGTATACAGAGGCAATCTCGGGTTTGATATCTGATATAGCACCCGCAAACATTACTGAACGTAAACCATCTAGGATTTTTTCTTGAGAAATGGTAAATGATGAACCCTCAATCGATGGAAGTGTAGGGAAATCTTCATAAGGGACACATTTTATGAGTGCATTACTGGTTTTCGAAGAGAGACGGATATTATCATTCTCTGCTATAAGCGTTACTGCACCAGAATTGGGGATATTTCCCAGGAAACTGTTGAGAACTGAACCCGTAAGTGCAACAACACCCTCTTCCTCTACCTTGGCTGGAATTTCAATCTCAATACCAAGACTTAGGTTTGTCGCTCGAACCTTGAGAGACTTTCCAGAAGCAACTAGGAGAATAGACGAGAGTGCTGGGAGGGCAACATTCTTTCCTGTGATCCTGTCTGCAACACTGACAATACTTTTTAGTTTTTCACTTATACACTCTAATCTCATATCTTTTTATATATAGAAACTACTAATACTATTATAGCTGTGGATATGTGGATTACTTTTTAAGCCTGTATTTGTAAGACTTATTTTAGAAATCACATTTTCACATCTGTGGATTATGTCCTGAACTTTTCTTCAACTTTCTACTCATACCCTATTTATCCTTTTTAATACACAAGCCACCCACCTATTTTCCAAACCTTTTCCTACTGAAGTTATCCACTTTTCCCCTTAGTTATTAACAGTTTTTATTAAAAACTAAACAGATTTAAATAAAACGCGAATCTGTTCAACTTCATCAACGAGTGTCTGATCGTTTTTGAGATCGTTTTTAATCTTGAGGTGTGAGTGAATGACGGTTGTATGGTCTTTACCACCGAGCTTTTGGCCAATGAGAGGGTAAGAAACATTAAAGTCTTCACGAAGAATGTACATAATCACCTGTCGCGCCTTCACAATTTCCTTTCGGCGAGTCTTTTCGTAGACAGTAGCTTCGTCGAGTGAGTAAAAATCAGTAATAATCTTCACAATATCCTTTACGGAGACGTTTTTCTTTGGTTTTACACTGTTTTTAATGAGATTTTTAATTTCATTAATAGAAAGTGGCTTTTGTTTAAGTTGGGTTTGGACGATGATTGTGTTTAAGACACCTTCAAGCTCACGAATGTTGCCTTGAATAGATGTTGCAATGAAAGAAATGAC
>CAYOEB010000007.1:1529-24920 GCA_964403005.1 uncultured Candidatus Saccharibacteria bacterium
TGGAGAGAGTTGATATAGTCACTCGCAAATTTCTCAAGAGTAATGTAGTGAACCTTCTTTTCAGGGTATTTTTCCTTGATAGCGTTGCCTGTAGCTTGAATGAGGTGGGTTTTACCCAAACCAGTGTTGCCGTAGATGAAAAATGGATTATAGAGAGCGCCAGGCTTATTAATAATGGCCTGTGATGCTGCATACGCGAGCTCATTGAACGAACCAACAATAAAAGTATCAAAGGTATAACGAGGATTGAGGTTGTCTTCCTTGTTGATGTAGAGGTCTTTAAGGGGAAGTTCTCGAGACGGGAGAATATGAACTGGGCTTTCATCGCGATTTCGATCACGATCAAACTTTGTAATAGTAAACTCTACTCCCCTGACATTCTCAGAGTAGTTCATGAGAACCTTGAGAATAAGTTTTTGATATTTAGTGATGAGCCATTCCTTTACGAATTCATTTGGTACACCGACGTAGACAGTACCACTATCCTCCTTTTGGATATGGGTGTTTTTAAACCAAGTACTAAAGTTTGCTTTTGAAACATTCGTTTCGATTTCCTGAAGACAGCTATTCCAAATTTCTCTAGTATCGAGCATGGGACTATTATAGGCTTCATACTCATCGCTGCAAATCTTGATTTTTTTATAAGAATATGTGGATAACTTGTTGATAGACTATAAAATAGCTTAATTTATATAGGTAAAATGAATCCACAGGTATTCCCCTAAAATCTATTATCATTAAAATTAAAGACTATTTTAAAAATAGTTCAATAAGCGCTGAGTATTGTCTTAATCACTATAGTGGTGTATAGTGCTCGCATGTCACAAACATACCAGCCAAAAAAGCGAAAGCGCGCCAAGACTCATGGCTTCCTCGTCCGCGGTAAAAGCGCGACTGGTAAAAAAGTACTCGTCCGCCGCCGCCGCAAGGGCCGCAAGGCGCTCACCGTTTCAGCCCATAAGAAGTAAGAAAAGTAGGCCAAAAGCCTACTTTTTTGATTTAAGCCTTATTTTATAAGGTTTTTTACAAAGAATATGGCTTTTAAAAGCCTTTTTTATTAATAACTAGTGCTATAGTAGACAATATATGTTGCCAAAAGCTAAAAAAATGACGTCAAAAGAGGTAACTTCTCTCTTTTCTCAAGCAAAAACCTTGAAAAACGAGCTTTTTTTACTGAAATTCTCAAAAAATGACCAAAATCGGCCACTTTTTGCTGTGGCTCCTTCTAAGAAGGTTTTCCCTACTGCCGTCGAACGCAATAAAGCCCGCCGCCGGATTTATAGTGCAGTTGCAAAAAGTGGCATGGATACTATTAATTTTTCTTTTGTATTTATTCCAAATCGTGAAGCGCTACAAGCCCCGTATACGACATTGGTTGAAGTAATGAAAAATGTATGCACAAAGTTGAGAACATAGCCAAAAAACTCATTGTGGCGCTTATTAAAGCCTATCAGTACACTATTTCTCCTGACCACAGCTTCCTAAGATTCATTTTTCAGAAAAGAGTGTGTCGTTTTCATCCAACATGTTCAGATTATTCCATTGAGGCAATAGAAAAATATGGTCTGAGAAAAGGAATACCAATGTCACTCAAGCGAATATCAAAATGTCATCCTTTTAATGATGGTGGTTACGATCCAGTTGACTAGGTGTATAGACTGAGAGAGCACACTGTGTTACATAGTGCGTTTTTGTTTGATTTTTGGGCTTATTCCGCTACAATACGTCCATGTTTAAGACTATTTGGAACACTATTCTCTATACACCTCTCTACAACCTCCTCGTCCTTCTCATTGTGCTCTTTGGTGGCAATGTCGGCCTTGCAGTCATTGGTCTTACTGTCTTGGTAAAAGCCGTTTTATTGCCATTTACTGCAAAAACTATCAAAAGCCAGGTTGCAATGAAGGCTATTGAGCCAAAACTGCAGAAAATTCGCGAAGAACACGCAACCGACAAGCAGATGCAGAGCAAAAAAACCTTTGAACTCTACCGTGAACACAAAATCAACCCATTCACAGGTTGTTTTCTCCTTATCATTCAATTTCCAATCATCATTGCTCTCTATCGAGTTGTACTCGGAGGTTTTGCACCACACCCAGAACTTCTCTATAGCTTCGTTCACTTCCCAGAACACCTCAAAGTTATGTTTCTCGGTCTCGATGTAACCCAAAAGAGCACAGTACTCGCTGTTATTGTAACTATTCTCCAGTTCCTCCAGGGTTACCTCATGACTCGCGCAAACAAAAAGACGACTCAAGTAGCAACAACACAAGCAACCGGTTTTCAAGCAGACATGCAAAAGAGTATGCAGGCACAGATGAAATACTTTTTGCCGATTATGGTTGGCTTCATTTCCCTTCGCTTACCAGCTGCAATTGGTCTCTATTGGGCAGTAAACATTATTGTGACGATTGCTCAGGAGTACTACATTCGCAATAAGTACATGAAAGTATATGAGCGAAACAATTAAGAAAATAATTGAAGATGTTCTCAAGAGCGGTAACTTTTCTTTTACTGATGTAAGTCTCGGTGATAGTGAGTTTGATGGTATGACGTGGTACCACATCCGTTCAAATGACCCACACCACCTCATTGGTAAGGGTGGCGAAACGCTTTCAGCAATAAATCACCTGGTTAAAAAAATCGCAGACAAACACAAGGGTGAATTTCCAGATACTTCTCTCGATTTCTTTATCGATGTTAATGATTTTCAGAAAAAGAAAGTTGATAGCATTAAAACCGTTGCCCATATGATGGCTGAACGTGCCCGCTTCTTTAAAAGCTCAGTGAGTGTCGATCCAATGTCGCCTTTTGAGCGTAAAATCATGCATGCGTATCTCTCAAAACATAGTGATATAAAAACTGAATCAGAAGGAATGGGTCCTCATAGGCATATTGTCATTCGGTACATAGAGAACAAAGACACTATTTAAGTAAATAATAAAATACCTAGGAAGTCATTTGCGGAGGCCGACGGGCCGAGCGGAAGGCGCTTTCGCAGCAGTGAAAGACGCCGCTGACTGACTAGGTATTTTATATTTACTTAATTTGTCTCTGGTCTAAGATCGAGTGACCAAAGAGAACCATCTTTCTTGTTGGTGAATACAAGGAAGGTGTTTGATGGATCGACAACGAGGTTGATTGCGTCAATTGAAGCACCTACTGAAGAAGGAGTGCCAATACTTGTTGTCGTGAGATTGTTGACATCAATTTTGTAGATTTGATCAACAAATGAAACACTACCTTGGTACCAAGCATCTGGATAGTCTGCATTCGCAAAGTATGATGGTACGGCACAGTAGAGAATTGATGATGACTGCCAAACACATTTTTCTGGAAGTGTCGTTGCTCCTGGGAGTGGCACAACGCTTTTTGCGGCAATGTTGTAAATACTTGTCGTTACAGAATTATTTACTGATTTTGAGAAGAGAACCATCTTCATATCTGGGCTTGATAGTGTAGTGAGGCCATTAATTCCACCAATAACCTTTTTCATTACTTTCGATGTGACATCGATTGAATACATATAGCCTGGGAATTTTGCGGCAGGCTTTGTGGTAATTGTCACTACTTTCGTTGATGGCCACTGTGCAATGAGTTCAGAAAGAGCAAAAGAAAAAATCTGTGTTTTCTTCGTTCCGTCGGGAAGTGAAATAGTACCGATTGAGCCATTGGTGTCTTTAGCTACAGTAACAATTTTTTCTTGATCTGGAGAAACCGCCATACTGACAATGTTTTCAGCTAAGTATGAGCCACGAAGTGTCGTATCAGGAGTACCGTCTTTGTATGGAATAAGCGGAATCGAGCCCGAAAATGACTGAATGCTATTATTATCGCCTGCGTATCGAAGAATTGCTTGTGTTGCGCCCTTGCCGGCAAAGTACGATTCAACTATTTTGGGAATTGATGTAGTGGTGAGCTTGGTAATGTTTGGTTTATCGAGGTAAGTCTCATTCACATGGCCAGTTGCGACTTCTGTATAGCGTACTTTTGTCGCAGGTTCAGTTTGTACTGGAAGTGGTTTACCGTTTTTGTCGACTACATTTGGATCGCGTGGGAGTTCACGGAGAACATCAAATACGGCTGCGCCAGCAACTGGTCCGCGCGTAATCATGCGAAGCTTCGGTGCTTTGGTTGGCTCGGTTGGCTCTTGGGGTGTTGTTGTGTCACCGCTCGTGTTATCATTATTCCCTGTTGTTGGTGGAGCTTTGCCGTCATCACTAAATGGAAAAATGTCACTAAGTTGGAAACCCGGTTGGTTTGTTGTTGTAGATTTTTTAGCAAAGAAAAAGAAGTACGCGGCGATACCACCAGCGAGAATGAGAACTATGATAAGTGCGATAAAAATTTTCTTAATCATACTAGCATCCCCAATTATTAGCTTTGAGAGTATTATAATTCCCTTTTACCTTTGGCACATAGTTTCGAGTTTCTTGGTAGCCAGCGTTTGCTGTACATTCCCAAAGTGTTTGAGTCTGACATGATTTTGATTTTCGATTTGCACCTGGGCCAGCGTTGTATGCAGCAATAACATAGTCAATATTACTTACGTTACATACTGAGTTCTGAACTCCCCCATTACATGCTGTCGTCATGAGACTTTTAATGAGACGAACACCAGCGTTAATATTTGTTTGTGGATCAAAGAGCGTGCTTGGATCAACACCAAGAGATTGAGCGGTTGATGGCATAAGTTGGAGTAAGCCACGAGCACCAACTGAACTTGTTGCATTTGGATTTCCCCCTGACTCCGTCATCATAAATGCTTTGACGAGCGTACACTCAAGCCCTGCTTGCTGAGCCGCTTGAGCAAGCATGGTGTCATACGTTGTTGTAGGTTGTGATGTAATGGTTGGAACACCTTGCTCACCACCACCAGACATAAAGGTAATAACCGCCGGTGCATCATAGGCAATATCAATTTTATCTACACCAAAGGTGAAGTTGAGCAGGTTTGGGTTGACGGTATTAAGAATTGCGTATGAAGCGAGCGCCATAATGAGACCAATAATTGCATTTTGAATACGTTTCTTGCCATCATTCTTTCCCTGCCAAGCATCTGTTGTCATATACTGCACACCACCCCAGAAAATCATGACAATTGCGAGCACGGCCGCAGCAGCAATGAGAATTTTGTAGACAGTTGAAATGTAGTTTTCAAGATCACTGTCGTGAATTACGGTAAGACCATCGATCGGAGCAAGGAGACAGTAGCCATCTGTTCCAGCTTCACATGTTGGTGCTGCTGTTGCTCCAGAGCTAAGGTCGTAGCCACTTCCCGATGCTCCTGTAACAAATGTCCTCTGGTTGATGTAGTAGTGAGTAGCTGTATCTGCGTCTCGAACCGCGTATGTATAGGTGGTAAGTGGTTGAAGTCCGGTAATTTCGTAGCTTCCAATACCATCAGGTTGAATGACGATTGTTGTACTTTGACCCGAAGAAACACTGAGGCTGCCACCGTATTCAATGACAACTGACGCTGGTCTGGTTCCGCCTTGTGCGGAGAGGTTTACTGTCGCACGATCCCCTGCTATTTGGATGGTTGCGGTGAGAGTACCATCAAAAGTATGATCTGTTGGAGGTTCAGTCCACGTATTTGTGTAGGTAGCAGCGTAGACGAAGCTGTGGGAAGCAAGCACTGTTTTTGCGCTCGTTGTTGGATTGAAATCACTTATGATGAAATAGTATGTTGTCCCTGCTGTAAGCCCAAGCATTCCAAGATCACCAGTGGTTAATGTAGTGTTAATACTTGCTGTGCTTGATGTTGTGGTTGAGAGCGCGCTGAGAGGACCACTATCCCAAAGCGAAGTTGTCCCATTTGCATTTGAGGCAATACTAATTTTATATTTCTTAGTCGCTGGTGGAGTAATGCTAAAAGTTGCAAATGCTCCAAGGCCGGCGGCATTTATTGTAAGAGAGGCTTGGTTTAAATCACCAGCCGCTCTAGCAACAATAGTGCCTGAAAAACACATTGCCACCACCAGGATTTGTAAAATAATGTTTACTACTTTTTTCTTCATACTATTTTCCGAGAATGACATTTATTGTTTGCTTTGCGTCTTGAAAGAGGGTATTTGCATTGGTGATGCCTACGACAATAGTCGCCGCGCCTGACTGTGTGCTGCCTTTGAGCGTAATGATATTTGGTTCTGCGGGTGGATTGATATTTGAACCATTAATTGTCCATTTGTACTGCATATTTTTTTCCGTAATGCCGTTTTTATATTCTGAAAAGTAAAATGGCTGCGCGCTCACGGTCATTTCACCACTTGGCATAGTAAACCCTGCATTGAGGAGTTTATTGAGGCGGAGGCCAAGAGCAGGATTATCTTCATAGAGTTTAATTTGTGGTTTGAAGTAGTTGAGTGTGATGCTTCCAACGCTTCCAGTTCCAGACTGGCTTGATGTTGCAACTGAAACAGTGTCTGTCTGATCTAGGTATGAATTTTTAACCACAAAAGTGTATTTACCATAGCCAGAATTTGCTTGATCAACGACGAAATTCTTTTTCCAGTTGTAGACTTGGGTGTTTGGGTTAATCGAACCATCCTTATCAATTGGAAGTGCTACGACGAGCACTTTTGATTCTTGGGCCGGCATAGCTTTACCTTTGTAAAAAGCGGGAACGTATGAATCAGTCGCTTCCCAAATGAGGTCGACTTGTGATGGTTGGATGGTGATTCTCTTGTCTACCCTGCTGTTTTCTTGGAGGATGAGGGCTACATCTACGGTTGTTGTCGTGCCAATATCCCCTGTTGTAAATGAAAATGTTGTTTTACCAATACCAGAAACCGACTGTTTACCATTGAGGCTCCAGGTAATAGTGGCTTTATTGAGGTTGGTCGCGTAGCTCGAAAGCTTCACTTTGACGTTTTGATTTGGCCCAGGAACTGCTGGAATGAGATCGACACTAATATCGTTGTCGCGAACAGCACCTGGGTTTGTGGTGAGGCCCGGATCGTTTTGAGCAAAAGCCAAACGTGGGCTTGTTGAGCCATACCCAAAAATGCTTCCAATGATAACGAAAGCAATCACAAGTTTAAGCGCGTTATGGTGTGCAGTGCGCATTGAGAATATTATAGCAAGGAAAATAACAAATCCTAGCTCACCACTGGGGCAGGACCTGCTTGCTCAGCTTCTTCGAGTTCATTTTTCGCTCTTTTTATTGCGAGCACTTGCGATGGGTCAGAGGTAATAATCTGATCTTCAGTGTATGAAGCAATAATTTTGATTGCAACGTGTTTGAGGCCAGCGAAAAAGATACCTTCACCAACATTTGATTCGAGCAAGAGATACTTTTCTTCATCAGTGAGGTTAAATGTCTTCTGGAGGAGGTCAATTGAGCTTGGTGATTGCTTGAGGAGGAGTTGGAGTGATGAGTTTGTCACGATTGGCGCGCCGTACGGAGAGCGCAAGAAGTCTGAAACGTCTTGTGTAATCGTACAAAGGCCAAGGTAGTACTTACGGCAGCGCTTTGCGATTGAGTACAAGAAGCTTGCCGTGTCGTCTGATTTCATCATCCACCAAGCCTCATCAACAACAAGGAGACGTTTTTTGATATCACGACGTACGGCATTCCAAATGTAGTGTGTGACGATGTACATAGCAACTGGTTTAAGTTCATCTTCCATATCTCGCACTGAAAACACAACAAACTTTTTATTGATGTCGATGTTTGTTGGTTGGTTGATGAAGTTTGCCCAAGTACCGCGAGTGTATTTGGTGAGGCGCTGCATTATTGACTCACTTCCCTCCATGCCCGAGAGCACCATTTCAAAGTCAGAAAGGAGTGGTGGCTCGATTGTTGCAAAGTCCGAGTCCGGAGTGATGTCTTTAATCGCATACGTTTCAGTAATTGCGCGGTCTATGACGGCATCTTCTTCTGGTGTGAGGCCACCAAGCATAATGCGGAAGAGGCCGACGAGGTTGATGGTATTGGTGCGGAGTACATCTGCCGCTGTTTCGTCTTCGCGTGGCACCGGCAAGTCAAACGGATTGATGTGGTGTTCAGACGAGAGTGCAATATTGAAGAAACGACCACCGACTGCTTCAGCGAGGTAGAGGTACTCGTGTTCAGGATCAATGACAATAACTTCTGTATCAAACATGAGCGTACGCAAGATTTCGAGCTTTGTTGTGTACGACTTACCAGAACCAGATTTTGCAAAGATGATTGAGTTGTAGTTTTCGAGCGAGAAACGGTCAAAAATGACAAGTGAGGCATTGTGGCGGTTAACACCATAGAGAATACCTTTGTCAGAAGTGAGGTCAAACGACACAAATGGGAAAATCGATGAAAGTGGCTCAGAATTGAGCTTTTGGTGGACATTGAGAAGGTCGTTGCCTGTTGGGAGGACGCTATTGAAGCCATCTTCCTGCAAAAAGAGTGCAGGTTTAAAGTACACAAGGCGTGATTCGAGAATAGATTTAATCTCACTCTCAGTTTTAAAGAGCTCATTTTCGTTGTCGCCATATATGGTGATATAGAGGCCAACATCAAAAATCTTTTCTTGGGCTTGCTGGAGACTATCACGCAAGCCTTCAAGGTCGCGGTAGGCAGTATCAAGGACTGGATCACGAACGAGACCTCTCGCCTCTCGGGCATTGATCTGACTTTGGACTTCAGCCACTTTCTTTTGGAATTGGCGGAGGACTTTGGTAGTTTCGATTGGATGAATGTAAATAGCGACATCGAAAATCTTGTCGAGGTTGATGACTGGAGAGAACCAGTTGTCAGTAAGGTAACGTGGGTATGAAATGACAAAGTAGGTGCGAGCGATTTTACCACCAAGGTTAAGTGATTTTGGCTCAACCTTGAGCGCTGGTGGCGCAATCATATCTTGAAATTCGAGCGTTGCGGCCTGGAAAATTTCCTGCGGCAAAGTTGGCAGTGCTGTTGGGCTGTCTTTTTTCTTCTTTCTTAAGATTGAATCAAGGAAATCACTCATACTATTATTGTGCTGAACTCAAGCCTTCGCCTGGGTTGAAGATATTATAAAAGAGTTCAACGACTTGTTCGCTATTAAGTGGGACGGTGCGAACACCAACACGAGAAAGACCTTGGGAAATAACTGCGACGCGTTGGTCGAGCTGACTGCGAGCTTCTTCAAACTGAGTCGTATCGATTGTTCCCGCCGTCTTACTCTTGGCAATACCGGAGAGTAGCTTGCCAATTCCCTTTCCTGCTGAGAGGGTAATTGGCGCAAAAGGTACGACTACAAAAAAGCTTTTCTCCATAATATTGGTTTGATCAGAAAAGGCTCTGATGAATTCGATGTACTCTTTGGTTTGAACCTTAAGGAGCGGCTCGAGCTGGTCATTCATGCGCTCTTCAAGGGTATTGAGGTAAGGACGCATGTCCCGACGGCGAGACTGAATGACAATTTCGGTTGAAAATTCGAGTGTATTGAGGAAGTTTTGGAATTGGAGGAGAATAGCCATTTGTTCATCCGCTGATTTGAGTGACAAGTTAACTGATGTCGCCAAAAGCACTGCGCGAAGAGTACCGTCCTTGAGGACGATAATACCATCGCGTACTTCTTGAATAGAAATAAAGTTTTGAGTCGGTTTGCCGACAGGTGCCATATGAGACAATAATACCTTAGTTTTTACTTTCTGCTACTTTTTTGTTGACTCAAGCACATCGAGACTCCAAGAAATATCCTTGAGGTGCTTATCAGAAAGTGACGTTGCCTGTGGTTCGACTTCTTTTGGTGGCTCCACAGGAGCGGGGATAGACGTTTTATTTTTCTTTGGCGGCTGCTTGTGCCACACATAGAGTTTTGAAGCAACCTGAAAACGTAGCCAAGCTTGCATAATGGTAATAAAAGGTCGATTGTTTACTTTATAAAAGGCCAAGAGAAGGCCGAGGAGAATTGCGGCTATGCCAAGCGGCACACCAATGAGAAACGGCAATACTCGAAAAGAAAGGTATGCCATAAAGGCCGCACCAAGCATGTAAATAAATTGCTTAAAGGTAAAAGGCCCAAAGATTTTATCTTCAATGTCGATGAATTGCGGTGTTCTAAACTGCATACGTATACAGTATAGCAAAAAAGCGCATTCCTTCAGTGGAATACGCTTTTTTATTAACTAAGGGGTTCTCTGTATGGATCGCTCTTTCGCTGTGGAGGTTGAGGTGTTTGTGGGGGTTTTGGTACTGTTGGTAGATTTCCTTCAAAGCGACTCTTTTCCATGCCACTTACCGTTGTCGCTGACCTTTTTGCTTGAATGAGTGATGGATGTTCAATGCCTTCAAGAGTGGAATTGCGGTTTACTGTTTCGTTCTCAATATCTCTTTCCCCAATACCTACTTCTCTCACATATGCTGGACCAGTATTTTCTTCAACGTCGACACCTGAGTGTTCAAGTATGTCTTTTTCCATAGGAGCAAATGTTGTACTCGTCGGAATTTCTCTCTGTACTGTCGGTGTTCCTTCTGGATCAAGTTCAATTCCTGTCTTTTCAAAAATCTGTTCCGTCTCATTGTTCTTCTGCTCGATGAAACTAATGAGTTCTTGGCGGATAGTCTTGAGGATCTTTTCGTTGACATCGTGCACAATGCCAGCAATTGTATCGGGCGGAATATGGAGTTCGTGCTCGAGTGCTTTCGGATACTCATTTGGATGAACAATACCGACGAGCACCATCATGGTTTCAAGTTGGAGTGTGCCCATGTCGTCAACATGAATACCATATTTGCGACCAATGTTGAGGATTTCACTTGCCCAAGGAATGTGCTTGAGCGACTCCCGAATGTAGGGCGGAAGCTTGTCCATGTGCTCTTGTATGATTTTTTCTGTATTTTGGTCCATGGTATTAATTTTGTGGTGGAACTGGTGCTGGATTTGAGACTGGCGGTGTAGAAGTTGCTTCGGTAGGAGCTGGGGCCGCTGCTGGGGCAGGTGCAGGTTGTTTTTCCTCTTCTTCTTTATTTCCAAACGTAAATCCGATTTGCCTTGGCTCTGTCTCCTTTTGTATTTCCTCGTCTGTTTTTCTGAGGAATCCAGCTTGATTGTTTGTCTCGATACTGCCGGGTCGGACTGGTGCAGAAGGAGCTTTTACTGGCTCTGCATTACTAAATGTGAAGCCAATCTTTCTTTCATTTGCAGGGGCTTCCCTTGGAGCTTCGGCTTCCCTTCTAAATCCGATTGTAGGTCTTTCGTTCGTCGCAGTTCCGGCACTTGCTCCAGTATTTACACCGCCCGATGTTGTGATGTTGATGCTGCTATTGGTGATATTGATTGGAGAATTTGAGTTTATTTGGCTAGTATTTGCATTTTGGGTGTTCTGGTTATTACCAATTGCATTTGAATTGAATTTTTTGTAATCATCAACACCACCAAGATTTTGTATGTTGCTCATCTGTCCGCCGCTATTTGATGGGCCACTCTTCACAAAGTTTGTATTACCCATTGATTGCATCGAACTATTAGCATTAGTCTGCATTCTAAAGCCAATAGGTCCATTTTGAGGTTTTGATTGAGGGTTGTTTTGGTTTGTATTTGACGGGTTGTTTTGGTTTGGAGCAAAGCCCATGCCTGTATTGCCGTAGTTTTTATTACCTCCACCACTGTTGTTGCCACCACCACCTCCGCTATTACCACCTCCACTATTGCCACCACCTCCGCCACCAGCCATTTTTTTCATTTCTTCCATGAGCTCGTCTTTAAGTTTTTTGTTTTCGTCTTTTAGCTCATCAACGGTTGCGTCAACTACCGACTGACTATCTCCTTCCTTGGCTTTCTTCTTATCTTTTGTTTTGTTGCGGATTTCTTCGGCTGTTGTGTTGTCAAATGAGCCTACTTGTCCAGTTTCTCTTTGTGACATTTTGTATTTGAGTTTTGTCACTTCCTTTTGGGCATTGTCGACATCAGTTTGAGTTACATCTTTGTCTCCAGCGGCAAGTTTTTTGGCAAGACTATCCGCTTTAGCTTGAGCCACATCAATTTCTTTTTGCAAAAGCCGTGGATCTTTATTTTTGTTCATCATGCGAGTAACTTTGTTGACGACAGCACGGGCGGGATTTGTCCCCTGCTCGACAGCTTGTGCGTAATTCTCGCGGCGTTTATCGTTCTCACTCTTGAGGCGATCTTCTTCCTTCTTTGCGATATTTTGTGCCGCCTTGACTTCATCCTCTGAAGGAACTTTGCCCGTATACGGATCTTTTTCATTTCGAGCACGGAGCATTGCCTTGCGTTTTGCTTCATTCTGAAGTTGTTTAAGTCTGCGCTTTTCAATTTCATTTGCGCCGAGGCTGTCAGCAAATTTCTTTTGCTCTTTTCTCTTATTACGTAAATCTTCGCTGTAGCCCTTCGATTCAACTTTACCCACACCGAATCCTGTCATTTGACCAACATCTTTACCGTTTACTTTGATATTTCGAGCATCAAAGGTTGAATTGCCGACACTTCGAGCACCTTTAAGAATGCTGCGACCGACGATACTGCGCGAAGCATAGTTTTTGAGGCGACTACTTTCTGCTGCACGTGTCGCTGCGTAGCCAATAGTTTTGCGACCAATAAATGCCGCACCGCCCGTCGCTGCGCCGACAACTGCACCGCCAACCCAGTTACCAACTTTACTCATAGTTTCGCCAAAGTCCCCAGCGAACGACTTTGCAATTGTCTTTGTGAGGAGGAGGAGGTAGCCAACAATGATGAGTGGAACAATAACACCGATAAATTGCCCTGTTGTTGTTTCGTTTGGAATATTGCCGAGGAAGTTTGATTTAAGGAATGCCAAAATGAGGAAAATCATGAGCATGGCTGGTAGTGGCATGATAGCGAGACTTGTGAGGTTTGACCACCAGGGTTTGAAGTTAAGGTACTTACCCGCGTCTTTTGCAGCCTCCATCTTTATGCTCCCGCTCGGCATGGCGAGTGAAACAAAAGCAATTGGGCCAAAAATCATTGCAATCCAAAGACCAACTGTTCGAGCAATGAAAAGCCAGGCCATTGAGAAGAAGACAAATGCAGCAATGAGGTTAATAGCGCCACCAATGAAAGAGAAAATTGCAAAGAACCCAGCAAATTGTGTTGGTGACATGTCAACAGCAGTTGTTCCACCAGACGTGTTAATTGTGCTTTTCGGAGTTATGTTGGCAAAAAGTTTAACAGGATTAAATGTTGCGGCAAAGCCGTATGAAATACTCTTATGTCCTGCAGTGCCAATAATTTCGGCATTATTCGCCTGGCTGCTTGTAATCGAAATATTGTTGTAGAAAAATCGAGACGTAATGTTGCCAACATCAACAACAACTTTACATAAAAAGAGACTAAAGTTGATGACGAGTGCGATAATAAGTACCCATGCAATCACCTTCTTGTTGTCATTCCCTAAAATAGTATTGATTGCAACAATGACCAGGATAAAAATAAAGAACATATTTGCGAGATCGCGCATAATTCTCCACCCATCTGTAACAAAACTGTGACCACTTACTGGATACGACGAGCTATCAATAGAGTAGCCAATACCCCAGTCCATAATTTCACCAGCGAGCACCATTACCCATGCCGTTGGTTTAAAAATAATGTAGTAGACAGTTTGCGCAACACAACCCATCCAGCTAGATGTGCCGATAATGCTACATTCTGGTAGGCCGGTCTCGCCATCTGTTGCACCACCAGATGTGTTTTGTTGGACACCCTGTTGAGTCAGGTTTGCCGTACCAGCTGCTGCGGTCTTGAAGCTGAGGAGTTTTGACGATGCGGCATCAGGAGAGCCATTTTCTTCAATACGAATACGAGCAACATAATCAGTTTCTGAGTCAAGGCCATTAACTCGCACACTCAATGCGTGCGAGGTGTCAAAGACATTTTTTACCATTGGCAAATTGCCACCAGAATCTTTGGTAAGGAGATAGTAGATAAGTGGAAGGCGTTTGAGACTTGGAACGTCAAAGCACCCAGAAGAAACATATGCATTTACATCTATGTCTACAGTTGCCGCATCATTGAGACAACCAGTCGACATCTCGCTCTTTTTTGCTACTTCAATCCAAACACCCTCACCCATATCAGGAGAAAGATCGTCGTAACCATAGAGTGAAGCCCAAGAACCGAGTATTCCATTACCTGTTGGACCATCGGTTACGTCAATTTTTCCAACTGGTTGACCTGTTCCCTCTGAATTGTTTGTATAAACAAAATGGTTGAGCGTTCTTGCATCGGCCGGATCTGCTTGTGGATGAGGAGCGGTACTTATCGGGTTAATAACAATACCAAGCTGGACACCATTGCCTGCGACTGCTTCTTTTCTAACTTGGAGTGTTGAACCATCAATAAAATTGCCATTAGCGTTACTGGATGAGTACCACTCATTCATACAGCTGGTTGCGCCAACAGTGCACGATGCTTCGGCTTTGTGCGCGACAAATAACAACCCCACGAGTAAAAACGCGGTGCTTAAAAAAGCTTTTAATCGAATTCGGTTCTCCCGTTTCATTATTTGGTTTTAATTATACCTCAAAAGGTAAATATCTAGGGTGATTTTTCTGTGTAATCCCCTTTTAGTACGAATTGATATGGTTTTCAAATCGATCACCGGTGCTGTTTGGCAAATCGGTATCTCCATCACCACAACCCGCGTAGTCTGCGAAACCATCAAGCCTAATTGAGCGACATTCGTTGACATAGTGGCCAATGTAAATGTAGCCTGCCCCGGAGCCTGTTGCGCTACCAGTAATCACAAAACCCGGAAGAAAGCTTAGTCTTGGGTGGTAGTTTGCGAGCGGGTCACCAGAAGGCCAGCCCCAAGTGTTGAAATCGGTGGTTGTTGCCTTTCTTTCGCCATACGGACGACGGGTATAGTCAACGTTCTGGTTGTTTGTGTTGTAACCAAAGTTGTTTGTCTCATCAATACATAGTTTGATAAGCCCCGACGTTGGGTCAGCAAGATATTTAATTTCATCATTTGCGAGAGCAGCATCGGACGTAATGTTTGTAATATCTTCTGTACTCTTGAGCTCAGAGACAAGACGCGAAAAGATCCTAAGCTGATTGTCCATGTACTTTTGGTATGCCGCAGATCCAGGTGTGTACTGAGTTTCCGCTGCAACTACGTTGTTGTAGATGTTTTGAAGGCGAAGGTACATAGCTTGTGCTTCAGCAGCGGCTGACTGGCTTTGGTCAATAATGTTTTGGTAGTGCGTTTTTTTGCTGTATTCCTGGTTAATGAGAAGTGTAATTGAAGGCATTTGCGGACTAGTCGGATTGTACCTGTCATCGATATACTCCTTGTATCCTGGTCCGCCAATAGATTCTCGCAGTGCTTGCCAGATAGCCTTGTAAACATCTGACGTGTTTCTCAAGTTTACCGTGTCTTCATAATCTGCAGCAAAACCAGTGAAATACTTGAGTTCAAGGTAGCCATCATTTGCACGGTCATCTTCGTCGGTTTCATTACCAATTTCATTGAAGCGTTCCTGGAGACTGCTTACTGCAAGGCTGGCTGCCGAATACCAGTCTGGGCGTGGACCAGGAATACAATAATCAGCATAGTTAATCCAAAGAATCGATTCTTGAAGTTTCATTGCCTCTGAAATGAGAGCTTCTGCATACACTTTTTGGAGTACGGCGAGGCCCTGATTGCAATCTGGACTATTGACTACATCTGGGTCAACAATGTTTCCAGTAATCGTGTTTGATGGAATCGTACCAGCAGGATCGATCGTATAGCTAAAGTGGCAATCTGGATCATCCATAACTCCCCCCGGAGCAATTGCTTCTTTGAGGTCAAAGTTCTGGTTTTGGTTATACCACTGGTCTGGATCACCAGAGCTCGAACCCGTAGTTCCCCCAAGTGTAGTTCCACTGGTATTTGTTCCGTAGCCACCAAGAACATTGACGTTTGATGAGCCACTGTCTTGTCCGCCAAGAGATGAAACACCCTTATTAAAGAGTTGCTTGATGAGCGCATCAAAAACAGCTGAAATACTTTCATTGAGCTCATCTGCAAGTTCGAGCTGCTTTTGGCTTTCACCGAGAGAAATGTTCATTTGTTGAGCAATAGCCGTGCCAGGAGTTTGTGTTTCAAATCGTGTACACGTGTGCTGGCGAAGCCATTCAACTGCTGCAGCTGTATCTGAGTCATTTGGATCATTTTTGGCCTGGGCCGTAGCTTCAGCTCGAGTAAAGGTCGTGTCAGAGCTTTCAGGTTCATAGTCGAGCGGCTCGACACACTTTTTAAGTGAAAGGAATCCACCGGATTGCTGGAGCTCATTAGTTACTTGAGCTATTGGATTTTTGGCCGATACTGCGCTATTAACGGTGTTGCCAATAGTATTTACACTGTTGATGTATGAATCAAATGGATTTGCTTGGGTAATTTGGGTAACTGCCAAATATCCATCCCATCCCCCACCGTAGAGGAAGTCGTTGGTGTAATTAGTAAAACGTTCAGCATATGGCAAAGTTAAATCACCGTCATTATTGAGCAAAAACCCAGACGAGACTTGAGCATTGTAATCAAGCTGGTTTTGAATTGATCTAATGATATTTTGCGCTGTTGCACGACCGAATGGGTAGCTCGATGGGTCAAATGCAATTTGTGCAGTAAATGAAGAAAGGCTTTCATTTGCAATACTTGCAAAAAATGATCCTGGGTTTTGGACAAATGTTGGTGAGCCCTGGAAACCAGAGTTAATCCAGTTGAGCGTAGACTGTGTAATTTTAGCAAGCACAATTTTTGCTGCAGTGTAAGCAATCGTGTCAAGACAACTTTCCTTTGAGTGTGTTGTGGCGTCTGTCACTGGAACTTCCTGGCTTACCTGTCCAAGGAGACTGCCGGTAAGAGAAGACAAGAGGCTTGTGGCTTTGTCCAAAAGACCTGTACAACCAAGCGCGGTAACAGCAATATCACCTCCAAAATCACTCAAAAAGCTAGCTTTGGCTGGTTTGACAAGTGAAGATACTGGAGAAAAAGCAAAAACGATAATGAGGAGAGCGATAAGACTTTTTTTAAATACCATTCGCATATGTTATTTGATTATAGCATTGGTTTTAAAGTAAGAAACAAAACCAGCAAGTGTTTTTTCCATTTTTGGTTCATTGTTTTCAAATTGCGCAATGGCGATGAGACCAATAATTGAATTGTCGTTAATTTCCGAAATATTCTTAAAAATAGTTGCCATATTGTCGCTCTCGTTGACGAGATCAAGATGCATACTTGCAGCACTTGGAGGTACTGACATTGCGAGAAGTGATTTCGTAAATGCTGTATAAGTACTTGCGAGTTTCTTGAGAGGAGTGGCGTCAGTGGTATTTGCCGAGAAGTAGCTCACAACAGCACTCATTTCACCACCCAGGCCGCCTTTTTGAGCAGTCGCGAGTGCCTTAGAAAAGCTTGCATAGTAAGCCTTTTTTGCTGAAGCCGTGTCTGTGCTCGTTTTTACATCACTATCTGTGTAGGAAGTTTTCAGATTAGCGTTTGTCCCAATATCTTTACTAAACTTTTGCGCCAGGTTCGTAATGTTGAAGCTGTTGAGGTTGCCAGATTCTTTGAGTGTGATAACAGTTGCAAGAAATTCTTGAGCAATTTGCTCGGTGTCGTTGGAGGCAGTGTTGTCTTTGCCTTCGGTTTCATTTTTAGCACTGATTTCTTTACGTCGATTCTCGACGTATTCCTTGTCGCTCATGCCAAAAGTAGCTGTTTTATTGAGATCTGTTCCCCAAAGCACTTCCTCCCAGTCTTTAACCCCATCACCGTCAGTGTCTTTTTCCAAAAGGTCTTGGACTTTGACGGTTGTTGTTGTAATTGTTGGATTTTTAAGGCTTTTATAGGTTTTTGAGTACAAAAAGACCATATAGATAATAAAAATCACGACAAGCGCGCCAAGGGCAATCTTGATAAACTTTTTGCTTGGGAGATAGTTCTTCATGTCCGGGTGTCCTTATTTTGAAACGCTATACACCGTAGTCTGCTTTACGGGAAATGGGGCACCAGCGACATTGCAATATTGCATTGACGGCACAATGAGGTGTCTTCCTAAAATGTAACCGCCTGGCTTAGGTACTTTTTTGGGGTCAGTGGTGTAAAAAGGAATAACTGAGTAAAGGCTAATTGCCGCGCCGCCGATTCTTTCCCCTGCGGAAAGGTCTGAGTTATATGCAAAATATGCAACGCCGAATTGGCCGACTGCGTTTCCCATCGTCACAACTGGACCCATGCCAGGCGGAACACAGATAACACCTGGAACTGTATTGAGTAAGACCTTGCCACCAAAAGGCAGTGTTAGTGGTGCAGCTTCGGTTTTTTTGGCAATAATTGTTGAATAAAGTGCGAGAATTGCAACAGCAAGAAACATGTATTTCATATTTCTTATTATATCCTACTTTGCGGCAAGCAACAGCTCCTCCGTGAGTTTTTTCCAATCTTTGAGTGTGATATCTTCAGCGCGTGTGTCAGGAGAGAGCTTCGTTTTAGTAAACGCCGCAATAATAGCCTCTTTTTTGTAGAGTGAAGTCAGATTTCCGGCAAGCTTTTTACGCTTATGGGCAAAGCCAGCTCGAACAATTTTAAAAAATGCTTTTTCGAATACTTTCGCTTCAGTGGGACTGTTCGAATGAAAGAGTTTTTTTGAAATACCTTCGATACTGAGAATTGCTGAATCTACTTTGGGTGGTGGATTGAATGCACCAGCTGGTACTTTAGCAACTATTTTTGGTGTTCCATACGCTTTTACGGCTATTGAGAGAATACTTTCCTTCCCATCGCGAGCGATAATTCGCTCAGCCACTTCCTTTTGGATAAGGAGAACCATTTGCTCGGGCTGCGCTTCAGCTTCAAGGAAAAGCCGGATAATTGCATTGGTAATGTAGTAAGGAATGTTGGCGATAACTTTGTAGGTGACCGCTTTCCGACTCTGCTTGATTGTTGTTGGATCGAAATCAAGAACATCGCCCGCGATGAGCTCAAGACTAAAACCCTGAATCGCACGACTAAATTTTTCTTTCAGCATACCGGCGAGTTGGTTGTCTTTTTCAATAGCAATAACCTTACCAGCTTTGCCAACAAGTGCCTCAGTGAGAACACCATTCCCTGGACCAATTTCAACAACGATATCGCCACTCGTCACATTGCCAGCTTCAACGATTTGTTTGAGCGCGCTTTGTGAGGTGAGAAAGTGCTGACCAAGAGATTTTTTAGCTTTTATTTTTTCACCGTTACTTTCTGGTTTTTCTTCCCGTTTCTTTTTTCTTGATATTTTCTTCATGTACGTGTGTATAGATTATATATCGAAGTATATCGTCTTTTCTCTATACGCGGGTTCGCTACCGCCACCACCATTGGTTTTATCGAGGAGTGGTTCTGGAATGTCATATAGATATTCTGACGGACTGCGCACTTCTTTGCTTCCATAAATTGTGCGAAACATTGAGTGTGACATATAGAGTTTTCTTTTGGCGCGTGTGACGGCGACGTACATGAGTCGTCGCTCTTCTTCCTCTTCTTCGCGATTGAGCCTTTGCCCATCGCGCCGTAGTGGAAAGAGTCCATCTTCAAGTCCGGCAATAAAGACCGTATCAAATTCCAAACCTTTAGCAGCATGGATCGTCATGAGTCGTACACCTTCTGCTTTATCGCGATCACTTTCGTCAGCATCGCTTGCGAGCGCGGCTTCTGCGAGAAATTGTTCAAGGCCTTCTTCTTTTGGCAAGTGGTCGTACTTTGTCGCAAGTGTCACGAGTTCTTCAAGGTTCATGAGTCGCTCAACATCATCAGCGCTGCCCTCTTTGAGCATGCGTTCAATACCTGATTTTGCGAGTGTAAATTTGACGATTTCAGATGGAATATTATTTTCGGCAAAAACACGAATGCTCATGAGGATAGCATAGTACTCATTGATCTTTGCCATAGTTTTTGGTGGAATATCGGCTTTTTCAATGTCGCCATCGGTGAGAAAAAGTTTCGTAATGGTTACTTTACCTATACCACGAGCTGGAACATTGATACTACGTTTTACATCTTCATTTGATTTTGGATTGAGTGCAGCACGTAAATATGAGAGCAAATCACGAACTTCTTTACGCTCAAAGAAGCGAACACCAAGCACTGTGTAGGGTACATTGTGGCCGAGCATTGCTTCTTCGATGATGCGCGACTGGAAGTTTGTACGGTACAGTACGGCAATTTCTTTTCCGTGGACACCGCTTACGATTGCATCCATCGCTTTTTCAGCAATAAAGTTTGCTTCGTGCCGCTCGTCGTAACCTTCAAATGTGGTGATCTTCTCCCCTTCTTTTGCGCGAGTGAAAAGATTTTTTTCACGACGGTTTTCATTCTTGCGAATAATTTCATTGGCAGCGTCGAGAATTACTTTTGTTGAGCGGTAGTTTTCTTCAAGGAGGACAACTTTAGCATTTGGGTAGTCGACTTCAAAACGCAAAATGTTTTCGATTTGCGCACCACGCCAGGTATAAATAGTTTGGTCAGCGTCACCAACAATACAAATGTTGTGGTGCTTGGCTGCGAGCAAGTTTGCAAAGCGATACTGCACTTCATTGGTGTCTTGGTACTCATCAATGTGAATGTATTTGAAACGGTTTTGGTATGAAGCCAAAATCTCAGGATGTTTTTCAAAGAGGACAAGCGGCAATAGTAAGAGATCGTCGAAGTCGACACTGTTTTGTTTCTTGAGGTCGACTTGGTAGAAGCCCCAGACCTGCGCGGCGAGTTTTTCCATTGGTGTGCGAGCGTTTGCTGTGTACTCTTCAATCGTTCGACATTCGTTTTTTGCGCGGGAAATTTTTTCACGAATGCCACGTGGATCATGATCTTTTGGTTCGTAACCCAAATCCTTGAGAATATTTTTAATGATAGTAAGTCCATCGTCTGGATCGAGGATGCTCAAATGCTTGGTATAGCCAAGGACTTCAGCATGGGTGCGCATGATGGTTGCGCCAAGTGAGTGAAATGTTGCCATGAGCGGCATTTCGTCACGATTAAATGTGTCACTCCCTCCGTCGGCTGTTCCAAAGAGCTCAAAGCGAACGCGTTCACGCATTTCGCGCGCGGCTTTGTTGGTAAACGTCACTGCGAGAACATTGCGCGGCGAAGTGCCGTGTTCAATGATATTTAATATTCTATGGACGATTGTCTTTGTCTTACCAGCACCAGCGCCGGCAATAATCAAAAGTGGCCCGTTGATTGTACCAGCTGCTTCCCTTTGCTGCTCATTGAGTCCAGCCAAAACGTCACGTGTGTTTTCCATGTCCACCTACTATAGCAAAAGACAATAAAAGCCGGATACTTCCGGCTTTTATTTTTAATTGTGCACTAGCGGTAGACGTCGTCGCTTGCTTGCTTTACTGCAGTTTGCGCTGCGCCCTCAGTCGTTTCTTCTTGAGTGATGAGGTATGAAACAAAGCGTCGAATGTTTTTGCCATCATTTTTCATTTGCTGGAGTGCTTGTCGCAAATACATTTCTGTTGTTTGGCCATTGAGTGGCTCAAGTCCTGATTCGTCATGCACTTTTTTGACGATGTCGAGGTACTCAACTATATTCTTGTCAGTATTTTGAGCAGGTGTACTACTGAGGTCATCAATTGCGTTGTGGTGTTTGAGCATGTTGAGGACTTTCTTATTGACTTCAAAGTCACCCCAACTATTTCGTTCTCCAAAGACCTTATTCATGAGACGGTCATAGTTGTTGTTGACCTTGCTATCAAATGCGCCAAGTGGATCGGTGCTGCCAGTATTGTAGTTTATTCCTCTGCCATTGATGCGAACCTTGCGGACGACAATATTGTCTTCCGTGCGGTGAATGCCTTGGTGGTCGACAATAGTGTTGTGGCCTACATATTCCTGACCGTGACCCGGAACATTGTTGTAGTTAATTGCCGGATTTGCATCGTTAATAGTTCGTCCAGGACCATGGCTGTAGCGCATGCTTCCTCGGTTTGGTGAGAGTGGGCGACCAGGCTGTTCGTGGTATGTGTACTCAGTCTCAACTGCTTGCTGTGCGTTTTGCGCGTGGTTTTCGATGACAACGTTACTTTCAGCATGTGATTGCGCGACATTTTCTGCACCTGCCGTATTTTCCATTGCATCAGTCGCATCATTTGATCCCACATCTTCATGTCTCAAACGAGGAAGCTCATTATTCTCATTACTAAAGTGCTCCTCATACATTGCTCCTTTGTCGATGTGATCACTCGGTTCTGTAAGTGTGCCGTGATCAATAATCGGTACTTTCTCACCATTCTTATATATATATTCGTAGTGCTCGCCATGGTTTTGTTCGCGGTCAAAAGCAGAGTAGCGATCATTTTGGTCAAAAGCTTCGTTTTCGGTGTAGTGAGTTCCCTGGCCTTCGTCGACATGGATAGTTCCGTCAGAATGCCTGTTGATTTTGTAGAATGTCGTTTTCTCGCCTTCGTAGTTAACGCGAACTTCTTTACCATTTGCATTGTCGATGTAGCCTTCCTGGGTGGCGAGCTTGTGGGCAGCAGAACCAGAAAACTTGTGAATGTCAGTTCCCTCCTTCCAGCCAAGTTCTTTGGCAAGTTCTGGATCGTGCTCGATTTGTCGGCGGAGCGCATGCTCAATACCCTCGCCTTTTCGAATATAAGCATCATCTGGAACGCCCACATCATCATGACCAAATTTTATTGGCTCTCCATCCACAAACTTGTACTCACGTGGATCTGGCATGGCGACATAGGTTTTATCTGGAGCATACGCATTACCATCAAGGTTGCCAGCTGCTTCGTGGCTCACACTCATATCAAAGACTCCAGCCTCACGAAGTTTTTCTATGCCATGCATAACTCCATAACCAATACCACCAAACGCTGCCCCAATTGCTGCATTGCGAATCGTGTAGTTTCGAACGAAACGATTTTGGTCACGCTGACGAGCATCATCTTCAACGCGGCGCTCTCTCTTTACTCCTGACATGAGGCTTGCAATACGATTTTTAAATTGTTCCTGAGCTTCGGGATCAGCCGCGCCGCTGTAGCGTTCTGCGCGATTGATAACTGAGGCAAAAGCTGCTTGGTTTGCAATGCGATTTTCTTTGTCGCCAAAGCTTATTTTACCTAACCGTGCTCGTTCGAGTGTGTACGCGATACGGTTATCGAGCATTGTTTTGTAAAATGCTGCTTCTTCTGGATTGCCTTTTTCATCTGCAGCTTCCATTTTGAAAATGATGTCGTTGATTTTATCCAAGTAGCGTTTTGGATTTTTCGCATTTGGGTCATCTTCAGATACTGAAGCATCTCGCTCGTCGATACGGAGCATGTCAGTCTGTATGACTTCAGCTTTCTTGTCTTTTGATGGGAAAAGTTTGAATGGATCTTCTTTTGCAATTGTCGTTTTGCCACGGCGAAATGCCGTTTCTTGGTCGCGAACTTTCTGGCGAGCTTTTCCATAGGCACGAATTGCACC
>CAYOEB010000008.1:0-21653 GCA_964403005.1 uncultured Candidatus Saccharibacteria bacterium
AAAGTCGATGCACTTCGAAAAAAGGATCAGGCGATGGGTAAGCTTCAGTCTGAGTTGTATCGAAATGCAACCCTTGTCATCGCTGAAACCAAAGAAAAAGATACAATCACGATGTTTGATAAAGGTGGAGATGATCTTGTCAAAACCGCAGACAATCTTTGGACGAAGTATCTTCGCGTCTTTTATCTTCATAAACATCTTCTTACTCTCGGTCAGTGGATTTCACTCGGTCTTGGCGTCTACCTCATGTTTACCGGCTACCATTCCGTTGGTATGTTTGTGGCACTTTTCTCGTGGGTAAGTTCGATTTTCTCAAACGTTGTTGTCATTATGAATATGCAGCGCCAGCTTCTTTTTCAGTATGTAGAAATTAAAAAAATGTATGATCTTTTTGACATTGAGCCAGATATTGATACCGAGAAACCTGGGCTCATTCCTCAAGAATGTCGTGGCGAAATTACTTTCAAAAATGTTGGTTTTGCTTACCCTTACCGATCGGCCAAAAAAGACGATGATGAAATGATTGGCTCAGACAAGAAAGAAGAGTATGCTGTTCGACATATTGATTTCACTATTCCCGCTGGGGCAAAAATCGGTTTTGTTGGTGTTTCTGGTTCTGGAAAATCAACAATCGTCAACCTCATTCGTCGCTACTATGATGCAACCGAAGGCGAGATTCTCATTGATGGTGTACCACTTAAGGAATTGGACCTTCATTGGTTTCGTTCAAAAATCGGTAACGTCGAGCAGAAGATTGAGCTCTTTGACCGTAGTATTCGGGATAACATTACATTTGGTCTCAAAGACGGTGATCATGTCTCCGAAGATAAAATTGTGAAAGCAGTTGACGATGCTTCACTTACTGATTTTATCGATAAGCTTAAAGAGCACGGTTTAGATACCGTCATTGGTGAAGGCGGAATCAAGGTTTCTGGCGGTGAGCGCCAACGTATTGGTATTGCCCGCGCGCTCATTAAAGATCCCAAAATCTTGATCTTCGACGAAGCAACTTCGGCACTTGATTCAATTAATGAAAAGCTTATTCATGATGCAATCAATCGTGGTGCTAAGGGTCGCACGACCATCATCATCGCACACCGGCTTTCAACAGTTATGGACGCTGACTGCATTTTTGTTGTTGCCAATGGCCGGATTGTTGGACAGGGTACACATGCTGAGCTTGTCGCAAATAACAAAGAGTATCAAAAGCTTATCCATAATCAGATTTTGGCAGGGTAGCAAATAGGATTTTCCAAATTAGCCTTTTTTTGCTAGTATCATCCTATATATGATGCAACGAACATACATAAAAGACTTGGCGCAACACGCAGGGAAGGAGGTCACTATTCTCGGCTTTGTCCAGGCTTTTCGTGACCAAAAAAAGATTATCTTTCTCAATATTCGCGATGTTTCTGGCGTTGTCCAGGCCGTGCTCTTTAGCAATGACGAACTCCTTGCACAAGCTCGTGAACTTTCGCTGGAATCAGTTGTCAAAGTAACTGGGATGGCGAAAGCCGAAGCACAAGCTCCAGGAGGAGTTGAAATTGCAGTTTCTGCACTTGAGATTTTGACCAAGGCTGCACCCGAACTTCCAATTCCAGTTGTTGTCCAAAAGGGTGGTGGTGAAATTGACCAGCCAATTCGACTTGATCACCGTTGGATTGATTTGCGACGCCCTGAACACCGTGACATTTTCAAGGTTTGGACTTTGCTCGAAAAAGGTTTTCGTAAGTATTGGAACGACAATAACTTCATTCAAATTTATACGCCATCATTTATGTCGACACCGTCAGAAACTGGTGCTGAAGTTTTTTCGGTCGACTATTTTGACAAGAAGGCCTACCTCGCGCAGTCACCGCAGTTCTATAAACAAATGGCCATGGCTGCAGGATTTGAACGTGTCTTTATCGCAGGCCCAGTCTTTCGTGCCGAGGAGTCATTTACGACTCGTCACCTCACTGAGTTCACTGGTTGGGACTTCGAGATTTCATACATCGACAATCACCACGACATCATGGACCAGGAAGAAGGTATGATCGTTGAAGGTTTCAAGGCTGTCAAAGAAGCAATGCCGGAACTCTTTGCTGAAAAAGGCCTCGAGATTCCAACGATGCCATTTCCACGAGTCACCATGCTCGAAGCCAAGAAAATGCTCGCTGAAGCAAACATTCCTAGTGGTGAAGATCACGATCTTTCCCCAGAAGAAGAACGTGGTCTTTCTACAATCATCAAGGAAAAACACAATCACGATTTCGTATTTGTCACCGACTACCACAAATCAAAGAGCGCTTTCTACCACATGCGTCATACAGATGATATGGATCGCTCACGACGAGCTGACCTTTTGTATCGCGGCATTGAAGTCACCACACTTGCACAGCGTGAACATCGTATCGAAATTCTCGAGCAGCAAGCACTTGAAAAAGGCATGAGCCTTGAACACCTTAAAGACTACTTGAACTTCTTTAGAAACGGTGTACCGCCACATGGCGGTGCTGGCATTGGGCCAGGCCGACTCATTATGAAAATGCTCGACCTTGCAAACATTCGTGAGGCAACATATTTGCCACGAGATGTGAAGCGACTCAATCCATAACTCGCTTAAACGGAAAATAAAAAGTGCCACTCCGCAATGGGTGGCACTTTCGTTTGCATTAGGCAGCAGGCGTAATCTGCATGATGCCGAGCATGTCGTAGAGTTGATACACATTTGAGGGAAGCAAGTACTCTTCTCCCGTCGTTGTGTTTTTGAGGCGATACATGATGTCAAAATCCCTAATGATTGTTCCATATGTATCCTGGTCAACCTCATGTGCGTTTGATCGAACGACTATATATTCCCCAGAAGGAATCTTGTAGTCATACACAACACGATACCTTTTGTAGTCGAGACCGCTCGGTACTCCGCTGCAAACGATTACCTGATTGACTTCTAGTTTTTTCATTTTGTAGATATGCTGGTTTAATCAATGGTACAGTATAATATTGTTTTAGTCAAATCAGATTTTCCTTCAACATATTTCGCCTCAAAAAAAGAAATTACATTGTATAATCATTGACGTGGAACCTACACTCGTGAGTGCAAGCTACAACGTGAAAGCCGGCTCATTTGAAGGACCGTTTGACGTCTTGCTCGATCTCATCGAGCGTCGCAAGCTGTTTATCAATGACATTTCATTATCTCAGGTAACTGATGACTTTTTGGGCTACGTGCGTGGTATGACTAATGCCGAACCAAGTGTGCTCTCAAGTTTTATTGTTATTGCAGCAACCCTCATTCTCATCAAGTCTCGTTCGCTCTTGCCAAACTTTACGCTCACAAAGGAAGAAGAACGTGAGGCCGGTGATTTAGGCAAGCGCCTTGAACTCTACCGCATGTTTGTCGAGCTTGGCGAACAGCTCAAAAAAAAGTTTGGCAAGCACATTGCTTTTGAAAAACGAATCGTCACAGACACAGAGCCTCTCTTTGTACCATCGCAACTCATTACTATTGCATCAATGTGTACCTGTGTTGATAGCGTGATCAAAAGTATTCCCAAAGTTGAAAAACTTCCTGAACTTGAGGTTAAAAAAGTGATGAGTATTGAAGAAATGCTCGTCAAACTTACTGATCGCATGGAACACGCGATGAAATCGAGTTTTAAGCAATTTGTGGGTGTTGAAAAACCAGCAAATAAAGAGGAAAAAGTATTGGTAATCGTTGGCTTTCTTGCTATGCTGGAGCTTGTTCGACAGGGAATTATGGATGTCCTCCAAAATGATCTGTTCGGAGATATTGAAATGTCGAAACTAGAAGTTACTTCGCAGGAAGAAGGTCTTGCGGCAGAAGGTAGTATCAATGAACCTATAGAAGAGTAATACAACATAATCACATGCTCACACTCGATGCCAAAATTGAATCAGTACTCTTTTACAAAGGTGAACCAGTGCCACACAAAGAGCTCGCTGCGATTTTAAAAGTCTCACTCGAAGAAGTCCGAGAGGGAATTGCGCACCTTCGCGAGCGTCTCCAGGCGAGTGGTCTGGCACTCATCGAAAATGAAAATGAAGTTGGGCTTTTTACTTCACCTGAAGCTGGCAAATTGATTGAAGATATTCGTAAAGATGAGCTTTCAAAAGAGCTTTCAAAAGCCTCACTTGAAACACTGTCGATTATCCTCTATGGCGAAGATATGACCCGAAGTGATATCGACTTTATTCGAGGTGTCAATTCGAGCTTTATTGTACGTAACCTCCTCATTCGCGGTCTCATTGAGCGAAAAGTGCATCCAGGCGATGCGCGTAAGTTTGTTTTTGTGCCAACACTTGCACTGCTTGCGTACATGGGGGTTGAGCGCTTGGAAGATTTACCAGATTTTGAGGCGACACGTCAGAAGTTAAAAGATTCTAAAGAGCAGGTCACACAGGGAGAATAGTATGGCAAAACTTTCACGCAGCGAAAACCAGCTCATTGTTGTCATTGTCGTACTCGCTCTACTTGGACTTGTGGCATATGGCGCGTCACATCGAAAACTTGCACATCTACAAAAGGAGTACACAGAAAACCGACAACAAGAGGAAGCATTGACCACATTTTTCTCAACAACCGACAACGCCAATGCGGTATTTGTTTACGATGCTACTACAAGCAAAGTCTTGTTCGAGAAGAATGCTGATGCGATTGTACCACTTGCGTCTGTTACTAAACTTGCGACAGCGCTCACTGTCAAAAAGCTCTTTGATCAAACTGATACCATAACGATTAGTCAAAAGGCTCTCGCAATGGATGGTGATAATGGACTTGTTGCTGATGAAGTTTGGAAACGTGATCCACTGCTTAGTTTTATGCTCGTTATTTCCTCAAACGATGCAGCCTTCGCATTCAAGGAAAATTATAATGGCGATTTTATGCAGGCAATGAATGACTATACTAAAACAATTGGCCTCGAACATACAACATTCTACAACCCTGCCGGACTGGACCTTGGCGGAAAGCCGGGGGCTGTTGGTACTGCGCGCGACATGGCCAAGCTCATGCTTAACTTTCTTTCGACAATGCCTGATATTGCGCAGGAGACGATGCTGCCACAAGAAACCTACACCAGTGTCTCTGTTGGGGTCGGAGAACATGCAAAGCCTGGAAAATCTCATACCATTTCAAACACCAATGACCTTTCTTCGCACATTGATACGCTCCTCGGTTCAAAAACAGGTTATACAAATCTCGCCGGCGGCAACCTTGTCATTGCGTATCGAATGCCGATTTATGGCGACACGATCATCATTGTGGTGTTAGGCTCAACCAGGGAAGGCCGTTTTGTCGATATTGAGAAGTATATGGACGGAGTCGAGAATTACTTTAGAATTTCTCAAAAATAAACTATAATTTTGCCTATGATTGCACTCACCCTTACCAAAGTCCTCTTGCCGGCAGCAACTGCCTTTATTATCGGTATTCTCATTACACCAGCGCTTTCGGGTGTTATGTATAAGTACAGGCTTTGGAAGCGTGTCTCGCGTCAAACAGACAATCCAGATGAACTTTCTCAAGATTTCAAAAAGCTCAACAATGCCCAAGAAGAAATTCGAACACCTCGTGTTGGTGGGGTAGTCGTTTGGTCATCTATTATTCTCACTACGGTCATTTTCTGGTTGATTGCTCGCTTTACTGGTGCCAACCACAACATTTTTGATTTCGTGTCACGTCAAGAAACATGGCTGCCACTTGCCGGCATTGTCGTTGGCGCATGTCTTGGTCTCATTGAAGATTTACTTGAAATTTGGGGGAGCGAAAAGCGGTTTAGTAAAAAAATGGAGCACGGTTTGCCAAGCCGCTACCTCATTCCAATTATTGGTTTTATTGGTTTGGTTGGTGGTCTGTGGTTCTACGTCAAACTCGACATGCACATGCTTAGCATTCCATTTTTCACAACAGTAGATATTGGCTGGTGGTTTGTGCCATTTTTTGCCCTTGTCATGTTTGGCACATTTTCAAGTCGCGTCATTGACGGTGTTGATGGGCTTTCAGGCGGTGTACTCGCAACGATTTTCACAAGCTACGGCTTTATTGCTTTTTATCGCGGACAGTACGATATTATGTCGCTTTGCATGGTTATTGCCGGCGCACTCATTGCATTCCTTTGGTTCAATGTTCCGCCCGCTCGTTTCTATATGGGTGAAACTGGTATGTTGCCGCTCACGATAGCACTCACGGTTATTGCATTTCTCACACATCAACCACTCCTTCTCCTTGTTATTGGTTTTCCGCTTGTCGCAACTGCGCTCTCATCTTTTATTCAAATTATCTCAAAGCGCTTTTTCCATAAAAAAGTATTTCGAGTCGCACCGCTCCATCACCACTTTGAAGCACTTGGCTGGTCCCGTCCAAAAATTACTATGCGCTATTGGCTGGTCAGTCTCATGTGTGGCGTGATCGGTGTCGTCATCGCGCTCTGGTCATAAAAATACAAGCACCACATAATTGCTCATTGAAACACATATGAAAGAAGTTGATGGAAAAAAAGTAGATAAGCTCTTCCTCACCATTATTCTCCTCCTCACAGGAATTGGGCTCATTTTCTTTATTTCGGCGTCACTTGGCGTGCTCGCCAAAAGCGAAACAAAGTTTTACAACATTCTCTTTACACAGCTTGCTGTCGGTCTTGTTGGTGGTCTCATTGCTTTTTACATTACGTCACGAATCAACTACAAGTTTTGGCGGCGCTATGCATTTTTCTTTTTACTCGCTGCGCTCGGTATTTCACTGCTCGTTTTTGTACCTAGTCTTGGGCTTGAACACGGTGGCGCGACTCGTTGGGTAACATTTGGTTTCATTTCTTTTCAGCCAGCAGAATTTCTGAAAATCGCTTTCATCATTTACATTGCGGCGTGGTTTTCTTCAGTCAAAGAAAAGGCCGACACATTTACTCATGGCCTTCTGCCCCTCATTATCGTGCTCGGTATTATTGCGGCTGTGCTCTTGCGTCAACCTGATACAAAGAGCCTCATTCTCATGCTCGTGAGTGGGTGTGCAATTTACTTTATGACCGGAGTAAGCCTCAAACGTATTCTCATTGTTGGTGGCATCGCCATAGTCGGTTTTGCAATTCTTGCGGCGAGTACACCATACCTTCGCGCGCGCGTTTCGACTTTTCTCAATCCAAACAGTGATCCACGCGGGTCTTCATACCAACTCAAGCAAGCGCTCATTGCGGTTGGATCTGGTGGTGTGACTGGAAAGGGAATTGGTCAAAGCGTGCAGAAGTTTAGCTATCTGCCCGAGCCACAAGGTGACTCAATTTTTGCCGTTATTTCCGAAGAAACGGGTTTTGTTGGCGCAATCATTGTTATTGTGCTCTACGCCGCTTTTGCAATGCGTGGGCTCCGTATTGCTTCCCGGGCGCCGGATTCATTTGGGCGACTCCTTGCTGTTGGTTTGGTAACCCTCATAACTGCACAATCATTTCTCAATATCGCTTCAATTACTGGGCTCTTTCCGCTGACCGGTGTGCCACTAGTTTTCATGAGTCAGGGCGGCACATCACTCCTCATTTCGCTTGCGGCGGCCGGGATGATTCTCAACATCTCTAGGTTTCAAAAGAAGCGAAACGGCTAGGTGCAAATATCGTTTAGCCTACCCAATGTAATGTTTGGTGTGGTATTATTCTCGGTATGAAAATCGTACTCACGGGAGGCGGAACAGGCGGACACTTTTATCCGATTATCGCTATCGCAGAAGAAATAAATAGAATTGTCGACAAGGAGCACATTGTTGAATCGAGCATGTACTACTTTTCTGATAGTCCATTCGACAAAACCATGCTTTACGAAAATGGTATTCGCCACGAATGGGTGCCAGCAGGGAAGTGGCGTCTCTACCCATCACTTCGCACGCTTATCGATTTGGTAAAAGTACCATATGGCATTTTGGTTGCGCTTTTCAAACTCTATCGTCTGTATCCAGACGTCGTTGTTGGTAAAGGCGGCTATGCATCATTCCCAACACTTTTCGCCGCACGTATTCTCCGCATTCCAGTTGTCATCCACGAATCCGACACTGTACCTGGCAAAGTTTCAAAATGGGCAGGCAAGTTTGCAAAGCGCATTGCTATTTCATACCAGGACGCTATCCAATATTTTCCAAAAGAGCGAACTGCGTGGACAGGTCAGCCTGTGCGCGCGACGATTTTAAAGGCTGCTCGCCAGGGTGCTTCTGAGTACCTCAAGCTTGAAGAAGGTATACCAATGGTCGCGCTCATCGGTGGTTCGCAGGGAGCACAAATCATGAACGAAACTTTGCTCGATGCACTGCCTACACTTGTGAGCAAGTACGAAGTCATCCACCAAACTGGTGCAAAAAACTTTAAAGAAGTGAGTGAGACAGCAGACATTATTCTCGGTGGCAACGATAATAAACGACACTACAAACCGTTTCCGTTTCTCAACGATCTTGCAACTAAAATGACGGCTGGCGCTGCCGACATTATCATTTCTCGAGCCGGTTCATTTATTTTTGAAATCGCAAGTTGGGGAGTACCATCAATCATCATTCCAATTACTAAAACGAATGGTGATCACCAAAAGAAAAATGCGTTTGCGTATGCACGAAGCGGCGCATGTGTTGTCATTGAAGAATCAAACCTTACCTCATCCGTACTCGAAACAACTATTGGCAATCTTCTCAGTAATCCTGACAAATTGGCTGCGATGAAACATGCCGCAACCGAATTTTTCAAACCCGGTGCAGGCCATGCTATTGCTGAGCAGGTCGTCAAAATTGCGCTCAGTCACGAAAAGTAGTTTCTCATTTATGTCTAATTTTGCTATTATCCGCCTATGTCAATAAATCGAAAAGTGGTTACTCGTTTTGCGCCTAGTCCAACAGGGTATATGCATATTGGCGGTGTTCGCACCGCGCTTTACGCTTGGGCGCTCGCACGTCAGAACAATGGTACCTTTATCTTGCGTATTGAAGATACCGACAAAGAACGTGAGGTTGAGGGCTCAATACAGCAAATCATTGATTCGCTCAAATGGATTGGTATCACTTGGGATGAGGGAGTAGATATTGGTGGGCCTGCAGGTGAGTACCTCCAATCTAAACGAAGAGATCGTCATGTTGAGGTGGCCAAACAACTCATTGCAAAAGGTCTGGCATATGCAGATCCTTACACCAAAGAAGAGTTAGATGCATTTCGAGAAAAGGCCGAAGCGGAGAAGAGACCATTTCTTTATCGTGATCATCGACCAGAAAATCCACCAGCATGGGATGGCACACAACCACTCCGACTCAAAATTGTAAACGTAAAGTCATATGAATGGAATGATCTTGTTCGAGGAAATCTTTCTGCTGGACCAGAAGCACTCGATGATTTTGTTCTTATCAAGAGCGATGGTTTTCCAACCTACAATTTTGCGCATATTGTTGATGATCTTGATATGGGTGTTACTCATATTCTCCGTTCTGATGAGTTCATTTCATCTGTGCCAAAGTTTCTTGCCCTTTATGAGGCGCTTGAAATTACTCCTCCGCTCATGGCAATTTTGCCGCCAATTATGAGTCCAAATGGCAAAAAGAAATTGAGTAAAAGAGATGGTGCCAAGGATGCGCTTGGGTATCGTGACTGGGGATACCTTCCTTCAGCACTCCTCAACTTTCTTGTGCTAATTGGCTGGAATCCTGGAAACGACATTGAGATAATGTCACCGGAAGAATTCATTCAGATGTTTGACGTAACCAAAATACATCACTCAGGCGGCGGTTTTAATGAGGAAAAACTTAATTGGATAAACAAGGAACACCTCAAGCGATTGAATCATGGCGAGCAACTTGCATTTGTGACAAGGTTTCTCTCAGCTCCGTTTGTTGCAAGTTGTGGCAATGAAAAAATTGAACGCCTGCTACCAACAATTTTGGAACGAATAAGTTATGGTAAGGAACTACAAGACATGGAGGAGCGCGGTGAATTGGCATTCATTACGACATCGCCGATTCTTGACCTGGCGACGCTTAACTGGAATGGCAAGCAAGGGAGTGCGGCAACTGCTCAACATCTCACTTCGATTTTGGAAATAATCGCCGCGATTCCAGACGACGCCATCTCCGTAGATGTCATTAAGGATGCAGTAATGACATATGCAAATACTGTTGGCCAACGCGGAGCAGCACTCCACCCACTTCGCTACGCACTCACAGGTCTTGCCAATTCACCAGATCCATTTTCTGTTATCCATATCCTTGGAAAAGCGGAGAGTTTGAGCCGTCTCCAAATTGCCCTCAAACAACTCGCAGGGTAAAATGTAAGCCTATGAGGCCTTTCCTCACTGGTGTCATTTCATTTTGCCTTCTTTTAGGCCTTTTTCTGACTATTTCTAGTGCTCGTGCCCAAAGTACCCAGACGACACAAAACTCTCAAAATACGGCCTCTCAGGGCTCTACAGAGGCCCAAAATGCCGAAATAGCCCGTCTTGAGGCCGAAATAGCAAGCTATAAAGACCAATTGGCCAAAACTCAATCCGCGGGGGACAGTCTTTCTAATGCGATAAAGGAAATTGATCTCAATCAAAAAAAGCTCGAGGCCGATGCAAAACTTATTCAAGAAAAAATGGATAAAGCTAATAGGGAACTCAAGCATATTGGCGTCCAGATTACTGACAAGAAGGATGCCATCAAAGGTCTCATTTCTGCGGTCAATGACGGTATCCGCCGCCTCGACGAAGGAGACCATACTTCTTTTTTGATTTACCTGATGCGTGAAGAATCAATCACAGATGCCTGGCGTGAATTTGACGCAATTAGAACAATTGAACAGCATCTCAATAGTAATATTGAAAGCTTAACCCATGCGCAGGCTGATCTTGAAGAAAAAAAATCTGGTGCTGAGGCTGAGAAAAAGCAAATACTCGGACTAAAGAGCGATCTTGATGTTCAAAAGAAAATTGTTACCGCAAATAAATCTGAGAAAGAGAGGCTTTTGAGTGCGACCAAGAATCAAGAAAGTGCCTACAAAAAAATGATTGCCGACAGTGAAAAGAAAAAAGCTGATTTTGAAAAAAGTCTCCGGAAGCTTGAAGAAGGTATCTCATATACGCTCAATATCAAAGACTTGCCAACTGGTATTGCATTTGCGTGGCCACTAGAAAAAATAATTATCACCCAAAAGTTTGGCGTGACGGCATCTTCGGGTCGTCTCTATAAATCTGGTTCGCACAATGGCGTGGATTTTGGTGCAGCAATTGGTACTCCTGTCTATGCGATGGCAGACGGTACAGTTGAGGGAACAGGGGACACAGATATTCAATGTCCGCGCGTATCATTTGGTAGATTTGTTCTCATTAAATATAGTAACGGTCTCGCGAGTACATATGGTCACTTGTCAGTTATTGTTGTGACAAAAGGTCAGTCAGTACAAAAAGGTCAGCTTGTCGGCTACAGTGGTAATACCGGATACTCAACTGGCCCACATCTGCATGTTTCAGTCTATCCGCGCGATGCCGTTGATCTTAAAACATTACCCTCAATATCGTGCAAAGGTAAGGTGCTCACGCAGCCAATTGCCTCCGTGAACGCTTATTTGGATCCGCTTAAATACCTTCCAAAGTAAATGGTATAATAATCATATGGAAAACAATTATCCACAGTATTCATATGAAACAAAACCAAATAAAACTAAGACCTGGAAAGTAGTTGGCATTATTGCTGCAATTATTATTGTCGCGGTAGGTGTCTGGTATTATGTGAGAAGTAGTAATGGGCAGGGGACAAACCTTGCAAGTGATCAGTATGCAGTTGCTGGTATTACAAATGCTTTTGGCGCAAACCTCAAGATGGTTTCGCTGCTGTCTCCGACCGTAGGAGATGATATGGATCGACAGTACAAACCGTTTGTCACTGCTGATCTACTCGCAGCATGGAAAGCAAATCCAATGACCGCGCCTGGTCGCGAAACATCGAGTCCTTATCCAGACAAGATTGAAATTGCGAGTGTGACCATGGTGAGCAAAAATAGCTATATTGTGACTGGGAATGTGAGCGAAGTTACAACTGGCAGCAAGGGTTCAACGACACAAGTTTCTGTATATCCAGTTAAGCTCACGTTTTCTCGCGTAAATGGCACATGGCTTATCAGCGCTCTCGAAAAAGGCGAAACCACGCAGAGTAAATAAAAAACCACCGTTTGGTGGTTTTTTACTACAACGTCTATAGTGTTTTATCTAGACATCATCATGCCGTGACCCATATGACCTCCCATATGTGGACCACCAAACATGAGAAATTCAGCAGGGATGTTATTGTCGGTTGCCCATTTCTTAAGTGTGTCCACCTGAGTCTTCATGGCAGCTCGTCTTTCATCTTCTGTTTTGCCTTCAATGCTTGCTCGAAGAGATTCAAGCTCAGTCTTTTTTGCTGAAATTTTATCGGCTTGGTCTTGTGTGATTTTGCCGTCTTTGACCGCTTGGGTAAGTCTATCGTTGAATCGTTGCTCCATGTCCTTTTGCATCGATTCTCTATCTGCTGCCATTTGGGCATCGACCACCGCCTGCACATCACTCACATTCAAATTAAACTTCGTCGCTATTGCGCTTACTAGGTTGCTCATTGGATTGGCGTTGCCGTTTGTGGTGGCAGCTTTTGAAATACCAACACCAGCAAACATGAGACCGAGTGCAATTATTGCGCTACCCGCAACCACTCTCTTTTTTGATGTTTTACTCATATGTATGTGTGCTCTTTGGAGAGCTGTATCTATTGATAAGCGATACCATGCGATCGATCACAGTATCGATGTACATATTTTAGTAAAACAAATATGAAGGAATTCTAAAGAAAAACTGAAGAATAAATGAAGTTTTATGAGCGAATGGGGAGATGAAAGGTAAGTGTGGTTCCTTTGTCAGGAACACTGTCAATAGCAACCCTCCCACCTAGAGAATCAATTGCTGATTTGATAATGGAAAGACCAAGTCCGCTACCACCAGTTTGACGAGATCGACTCTTGTCGACTCGAAAAAAGCGGTCAAAGACTTTTCCTGTGTCTTCCTTTGTCATACCTATTCCCGTATCGACAATAGTAATGACTGCTTCGCCCTTTCCTTCGCTAAGTGTTGTCGTTACAGATCCGTTGGGTTTGTTGTAGGTAATTGCATTTTTAATACCATTGAGAATGATTGCTTCAATAAGCATGTGGTTGCTGCGCGTAACAATATCCCTCTCTGGTAACATGCAAACAAGACGTACTTCATTGTTTTTTGCAATGGTTGAAAGTCGCTCATTGGTTTTTGCGATGACGCTATTGAGATTAACCAAGGTTAGTTTGGTTGTTTCAAAGAGTGTACCTTCGGTGAGCCGAGAAAGCGTGAGAAGGTCACTAATGATATTGCTCATGCGATTAACTTCTTCTAGGTTGCTTTTGGTCTCTGCTGCCGCTGTTGCCGTTTTCTTTTCGCTTAATTCATTTTCAAGCTGCATTTTGAGAATGCTGAGTGGCGTACGAAGTTCGTGTGAGGCGTCTCCCAAAAATCTACGCTCCCGCTCGTAGGCATATTTGAGAGGGTAGAGCGTCCATTCAGCGAGCTTGTAGCTAAGTCCGCCAGCAATGAGGAGGAGAAAGCCATTAACCAGTACAAGAAGATTGATAAGATCTGACCTTACATCATCGGGATTTGGATAAACATTTGCTTTTGTGCGAGTACTCAATACATCATCAGAGTCCGTATTGGTAATGTTGGTGATGATCGTTCCATCGGGAGTGACGGTAATTACTGGTGGTCGAGCAAATCGATGTTCTAGACGAGCTGAAAAAACTGAGTACAGTACACCGCTCGATACACAGAGAATACTCGCCAAAATCACGACATATATGCCGGTAAGTTTAATTATGGATAGATTGAAGTGTTTGCTAAATGAGCTGGTATCCTTTGCCCCAGACCGTTTTGATTCTGCGTGCATATTTGTACGGCAATTTCTTGCGAAGGTTTTTGAGATGAACGTCGACTACGTTGCTAAATAAATCATGAAAGCGATCCCAGACATGCTCGAGAATATCCTCTCGAGATACAACCGAGCCCTTGTTTTGAAGAAAGTATTCAAGTAAGCCGTATTCACGAAGCGTGAGGTCAATAGACTTCTTATCAATGGTGACACTTTGCGTCTTGGTATCGAGAATTAAGTCATCGAGCGTGAGAACATCGCTCGTGGCCATTGCTGGACGTCGCAAGAGCGCACGAATACGAGCAACAAGTTCGTCAAATGAAAATGGCTTAACTAGGTAGTCATCCGCACCAGTATCGAGTCCTGTAATCTTGTCATCGACTTCATCTTTGGCGGTGAGAAAAATAATCGGTGTAGTGAATCCCTGCAAACGCAAGTTTCGACACACGGCAATACCGTCACGCTTTGGCATCATAATGTCGAGTAAAATCACATCATAATTTCCATACTTGGCGAGTTGTTCACCATGTTCACCATCTAGTGCATAGTCGACAGCGTATCCGCGCTTCTGGAGTCCCTCAACAAGGCTCTTATTGAGTTTTGGTTCATCTTCGACAACTAATATCTTCATACGGTATAAGTATAATAGCGCAATAATGAAGGAAATATGAAGGATGACACATTGCACGTATTTGCCCTAAAAACACAACAACACAAAAATAGACTATTTGTCAATACCCTCGTCAAAAATAGGGAAGTGCGACTTCCCTGATTGAGTACACATTTTTGGAGGGAAGTAAGGCATACAATTTCCGCAGAATTTATGACAGAAATATTTTCTTAATTGATTGGCAGGAGAGGAGAGTAAAATGTTTTTTTATCTGAACTTGGCCGAAGTTCGATCAGTAGCCCTTCTGAGCCTGCCCAAGCAATATAGTGTCGCAAAAGATATATTGTGCGACATTACCACTCTTTATCCCCTGGAGTTTGGGTACGTGGCTGCTATTAAACTACAAGCAAGAACAGTTGGTTTAGGCAAAAGTGGTAATAAAAAAAAGATGGCGAACTTTGCCATCTTTCATTGAACCCCAACTCGCATTGAATTTTTTATCCCCTACTATTGGTCAATTTTATGTAATTGATCTTTGCTGAGTATTGGTTGCAGTATTAAAAAAATAAATACGCAAATAATAAATGTTCCAGCAAATGCGGCGACTGCTGTTGGTAGAATATCAGTTTTTGGGTCACCGAGTGCTTGTCGCGCGCTCGCAGCTTTTGTAAGGAAAATGAGGAACGTCATAATGAGAGAGATAATACATGAGTACATTGTCATGTTTTTTGCATCATACTCAGCCTCTCGTATCATTTGAATACTCATATAGCTGATGATAAAGAACATACAAAATGAAAATATGAGCACAATTGATCCTATGTCGGTAATCGATGGGCCGATAATGAGGTACTGCAGTAATGAAAGCACGACGGTAGAGAGAACGGAGATGTAGATAGGTTTCATTTTCTTGGGGGTTATGAAGGTTTGAGCAATGGTACAGCCTAAAGGTGTTTTACGCAAGGTCTTTGTTGTCTGGTTTTGATTAACCTGCAATTTTATTTTGAACAGCTAGTTGCGAGAGTATAGCCTTTTGATTCTGCATCATTGGCCGTTTGAAAATATATTCGATTTGACTCAGACAAAGCCTTTGCACTAGGGCAGTCAATCGGGTAGTATTTCTTCCCTTTCTTTGACGCGACAAATGCGCCCGCACCTACAGGTGGATTTTGGGCTTTGTTTTCTTGGCTACTTTGCATGGAAATGCGTTGGTGGTTTGTAGCTTCCTTGTCAGGCAATATGAGGTTTTGGGCGGCACTGCCTTGGAGAGCTCCCGGCTCAATAATAACCGGGGAGCTTATAGCGGTATCTCGCTTTGCCGACTGAATTCCCAGGCAAAAACCCGCTATTGAAACACCTAAAATAGTAGTAGAAATAAGGACCATGTGGCCTTTTGGGCTATTAAGGAAGCTCACTACCCCCCTCTTGATTTTTGTCGGTTCGTTATGTATACTCATAGGGCTCTTTGTGTGGGCCATGCACGGCTAGCATAAGGCAAAACCTCATTCTATTAAATATTAAGGGCCTAAAAGGCATTTATTATATACTATGGCACATAGAAAAGCGGGTGGTTCCGCTAAAAACCTACGAGATTCACAGCCAAAGTATCTCGGTACAAAATTGTATGATGGCGAAGTTGCAAAAGCAGGTTCTGTTATTATCCGTCAGCGTGGCACCAAGATCTTGGCAGGCAAAAATACTCGTCTTGGCAAAGATCACACAGTTTTCTCACTCATTGCTGGCAAAGTAAAGTTTGGCACATCACGAAAAACTCGTTATGACGGCACAAAGGTTACCAAGAAGATTGTACACGTCTTACCTCAATAAACGATAAAATATATCTCAATAAAAAATCCCCTTGAAGGGGATTTTTTATTTTCTATTCTCATCTATTCTGCTTGGACTAAAATGTGGAGTTTCTTCTTCTTGTCTTTATAACTAAGTTCAATTTCGTATGCACCAACTGACTTTATCGCATGTTCGAGTTTAATTGCCTTTTCGGGAATGACAATATGTCTATCCTTTTCGAGGTGATCGCAAATAAGTTTTGCCGTAACACCAGAAAAGAGATGACCTTCACTATTTGCATGAGCTTTGATAATCAGGGTTTCGTCTGCGGCCATCTTGAAGTGAGCTTCGACGAGGTTGTCTTCAAGTCTTTTGGCATCTTCGTGTGATTGCACTTCCCTATCTCTCTTCGCAATTTCAGCTGGTGTTGCGACAACAGCTAAACCTTTTGGAATAAGGAAATTGCGGGCGTAGCCATCCGGCATGTCTTTGACCTCAAGACGGCGGCCCATTTTCGGTACATCTTTAATAAAGATAACTTTCATGCGGAGAGTGTAGCATACATTGGTATAAAGAAAAAAGCCTGCAAAAATGCAGGCTTTTTGTAGCGCTCCCCAATTCTTATCTGAAGTAAACAATATAACCACCACTTGTCCGGACTAATCCATCCTTTTGAACGACTGCTTGCCCGAATGGCAATGGAGAAGTTTCGTTCTTTTTGGGCCAACTAAATGGTATGAGAATTGATTTTCCAGATTTTCGGAGCATTGACTCTTTATCAAGACCAAAAACAGGTTTCCCGTTTCCAAATGCCTGGCTTTCGTGGGTTTTTCGTTGATCCTTACGATTGAGGAATTTAGAAATCATAGGAATAGCAATTGCCAAGCCTTCGGCATTTGGATAAATGCCGTTTGACTTAGAAATGAATTCCATTGCATCGTCATAATGAATGCTGCCGGAAAAATGACCGACAATAATATCAAAATGGCCATTCTTGAGAATGTCGAGATTTTTCTCAGTCCGTCCAACTAGATGGTAAGGTAATTCCTTGCTATCTTTTGGGCCAGAAGGGTTTGGGAAGTAGTGTAACGATTCACCTAGGAAAGCTCTGATATCGAGATCTTGATTGACTGCTCCAGAGCTTGTTGTAAAACATACTGTAATCATGGGAGAGTTTTTTTTGAGGTTTGTATTATGAAGAACTAGGCACAATTAAAGCACCAAAAACGATTTTTGTCAAAGACTCACGCAGCCGTATTTATTTGAGAAGTGCTTCAGCTTTTTCGAGTTGTGGGTCGGTGTCCCCTGCCTTCCAGTCCTTTGGAAGCTTAACAATATTTTCTGGAGTAATACCATTATCTTGAATTGAGAGGCCTTTTGGAGTGAGCCACTTCGCGACAGTAACTTTGAGAAGCGTATCATCAGTTACTGGAACAATTTCCTGTACAGAGCCCTTACCAAAGCTCTTCTCCCCTACAAGAACTGCACGATTATTGTCGCGAAGTGCGCCAGCCAAAATTTCTGAAGCTGAAGCACTACCGCCATCAATGAGAATAGCGATTTTGGTATTGGTATTGTCGATGAGTGGAAAGCCTTGGCTTTGGTGAACGATGGTATCTTCCTTGCCACTAAAGTCTTCGGAAACAACAGTCTGTCCTGCTGGCAATAGGTAGCTCGCCATGTATATTGCGGCATCAAGGTATCCACCAGGATTGCCGCGGAGATCAATAATCAGATTTTTCTTACCTGAATTTTTCCACTCACGCATTGCATGCTCAATGTCTTGGTTGATCGTTTTCCCGGTAAATGTCGACATTGAAATAATAAAATTGCCATTGTCGGTTCGAGTTTCAATTGATGGAACAACGATGACTTGGCGTGTGATGCTCACATCCTTTGCATCATCTGCAGTTTTATCGTCTGGGTGGAGAATTGAAAGTGTTACCTTTGTGCCAGCTTGACCACGGATTTTTTGGACAGCTTCGTCGACAGAAATGTTTGCTGTTGATTTGCCATCAATTTTAAGAATCATGTCGCCACTCTTTATGCCAACATTTGCTGCAGGTGAACCTTTGATCGGCGCGATAACTGTAAGAATATTATTTTTAAGACCGACTTCAAGTCCAACACCAGAAAATTCGCCAGAAATCGCTTCGGTAAATTGCTTTGCCTCTTCTGGGTCAAAGAATTCGGTATATGTATCTCCGTACGATTGTGTGAGGCCCCTGATTGCACCCCAAACCTTGTCTTGATCATCGGTGTCTTTCGCTTTGACAGACTTTTCATTGAGAATTTGCCAGGTTTTCCAAAATGGTTCAAAGTCTGCTGTCGTTGCTACATCGGTGTCCTTGTGCTCAATACCAACAATAGCATCAACTGCCGGACGATCAGTGTAACCCAGGTAAATGCCGCCAATAAAAAAAAGCACGCACGTCAGTGTGACACCAATGATGAGTTTCCCGTTTGGTCGCATAGAAATAGTATACACCTACTCAATAGTTTGAGTTGGTGTTGTATGTGGAGTAACGTCGTTTGGAGTTGGTTTTGCTTCAACAAACATTGGCTCGACTTTATCTTTAGCAATCGCGATTCGTTTGCGTAGGTAGAGGTATGCAGCAATGTAGAGCGTACCACCTGTGAATATATAAAGCGCATTCCTCACTCCAACTGGGAAATGAAGAAACGGTAGGAGTGCGACCCAGATACCCATACCCTCAAAAAAACGACGAATTGGTTTCATGGATAGAATGATAGCAAAATAGGCCAATTTATCGAGTTGACACAATCTGTATTCATATATATATAGTTATGACCAACCCCAAAAAATTCTTTCACATGAAAAAACTGTCCTCTTCCAAAGTCATCGTGATTTTGTCGTTTGTTTTTATGTTCGGTTTAATGACTGCGCATTTCATTAATGAGCAGAAATTGCCCACGAATGATGTTGTAACCACATCAAGTAATACTGACTCTGTTATCCATCTTGTAACTGGCGAACCTCCGCTGCTTATTTCCTCTGGTGATACCTACTACGACAAAAGTACTTCGCGAACCGAAGTTAGGATTACTGAAGCTTCATTCCTTTTTACGTTACTCAGCGGGGTGCCGTGTCGAGTTGACTTCAATGCAAGCCAAATCGACAGCATGCTCCTCGATGTTTCATTGTCGAATAGCTCTCTACTCGAGGTAGATGTTGTCGTTTCTCCGCAAACCGGACACTCAACAATACAGGCATTCCGCGTCGTTGATGTAGATAATGCTGACGATGCCGATAGTAATACATTCCAGCATCTATAGAGGTGCACATGGTAAAAGCCAGCAAAGTTCAAAAAAGACCTGCAAAGCAGGTCTTTTTATTTACACCTTATTTCCCCTCAACAATAACGACAAACTCTCCACGAACCTTGTCTTCATTTTGGGAATAGTGGTTAACAATATCCGCAATTGTTCCATACTTGCCTTCTTCAAAATGTTTTGTCAGTTCCCGTCCTACAAATACTTTTCTCTCGGCCTGTGTGGCATCGCTTTTTGGCAAAGTTTCAAATGCTGATTGAAGTTCAGAAAGTGTTTTCATAAAACGATGTGGAGATTCATAGAATATAGCCGTATGGTCGAGGTTCGCAATTGTATCAAAAAAAGTTTGGCGGCCCTTTTTCATTGGTGAGAAGCCAAAGAAGGTAAAAGGTGTCGATGGAATACCAGAAATTGAAATTGCTGTGGCAAGCGCAGATGGACCAGGAATCGCTTCGATAATTACGTCACCATTGTCAATTTCATTTGGGAGTGCTTCGCGAACAGCCTTTACCAAAATGTAGCCAGGGTCAGAAATGCCAGGCGTGCCTGCGTCGGTGACGAGTGCGACATGCTTGCCTTCCTTGAGTGCATCAATAACTTTGTCGCTTGCCTTTGATTCTGTAAAGTTGTCGCTTCGAATGAGAAGCGCGCTTACCTGTTCGTCTGGAAAAAGTGATCTAAGTGTACGTGTGTCTTCGGCGACAATAACGTCCGCTCTTAGTAATGTTTCTTTTGCGCGCGGAGAAAAATCACCAAGATTGCCGATTGGTGTTGCGACTATGGAAAGTGTGCTGTGCTTAGTGTTACTCATCGTGTTGCTCATTAGTAAAGTTCTTTTCACCCCAGCGCCATTTTGCTTTTTCACCAAACTTTGATGCAACAATGACAAGCGTCGTAGTGGCAAAAATATCAATAGCAAGAAATGGACCAATGCCATGGAGTGCGTCTTTAGCTTTTGTATCTATTGTTGTAAATGCGGCGGTAATGACAACGACAATGTAGGCCACCATGATGAGCCAGCCCTGCCAGGTTGATGGATACCAGCCATAGCCATACCTTTTTGCTTTAAACCAAATTTTTTTCATATATATGTTCGCACGTGCTATTGCAGAAAACTGAACCATTGTGTGCACGGCAGTCTTCACAACAAATAAAGTGTCGATGGCAATTGAGGTTCGCGCAATTGATGTATGCCTCAGAAGAAGTACCGCATTTTTCACAGACTCCAATAATTTCATGCTGAGTTTCTGGATTATTTGGATCGTCAAAGTTCATCACAAGTCGCTTGTCGAAAACATAGAGCGAACCTTTGAAGTCTTGCCCGGGATATTTCGCCATGTACGACACAATGCCGCCATCGAGCTGGTAGACATCATCAAAACCTTCACGTTTGAGGTAGCCCGATGCTTTTTCACAACGCACGCCACCGGTGCACACTGTGAGGACGGTCTTTCCTTTCAAGTGATTGAGCTCTTGCACCTTCTCACGAAGATCGCGGAAATTTTGGAGCCCGGGGAAAATCGTACCTTCAAATTTACCAGACTTGAGCTCGTAGTCGTTTCGCATGTCGACAATGTAAAATTCTTTTCCCTCTTCGTACCATTTGCGGAGATCCTCAGGCTTGAGGTGAACGCCGGTGATTTGATTTGGATCGATATCAACTGAATCATCGACGAGGTGGAGTGAAACAATTTCCTTGCGAACTTTTACCGAGAGTCTGGGAAATGCTGTGCCGTCTTCTGTGCCATTTGAGATCTTCCAATGAATATCAGCAAAGGGTTTTTGGCCGTCAATTTCGAGGTTTTTCATGATTTCCATGTATTCGGCCACAGCCTGAGCCTTGGCCTCAAAAGTGCCATTGATGCCCTCTTTGGCCACAATAATACGGCCCTTGGCCTCTAGACGCGTCAAAAGGGCCTTCTGGGCCTGTTTGAGTGCTTCCGGGTCATCTATACGAGCATATTTGTAGTAGAGGGCGATTTGGTACATGTACTTTGTACTATAGCCTTTTTATATTTTAAAAGGCAACTTTCTGTACTTTTTACCATGCCA
>CAYOEB010000009.1:0-9053 GCA_964403005.1 uncultured Candidatus Saccharibacteria bacterium
GGAATAATTGTGAGGATTACTACCCTCATATTGAATTGCTTTGTGCTCATGGTTTTTTGTAGAAAGTTCATATGGTTTAAAAGTCTAAGCGATTTGAGACCTACTGCGTAGGTGTAGCCGCTCTTGTTTGAAATGTACTTGATCGGAGGTAGGTAATTATTTTTTTCGCAGCATTTGCAATTGAATCCTCAGGCGTGTACTTCCCTGACTGCACATCGCTCACCATTGATTTCCAAACGTCATTGGTTAACTGCATATTTGGATCAATCCAGGTTCTCCCGACAAGTGCAGATTGGTAAAGCACAGAAGCATAGAGATTGTTTGGATCACTTGGAATTTGATCTCGTCGTACTGGCGCAACAGTAATACCGGCAAATTGAAGCCCGGTAAGAAATGAGCTGTTTTTAGCGGGAGCGAGCATGTCGAGCGTCACATAAAATGCCAAACTGAGATTTTTGGTTTGTTTTGAAATGGCAATACCGTAGAGTGAGCCGGTTGTCGTCTTGAGGCCGTCTTTATTTGGTTGTGGTAAGGCTGTCATATCGAAATTGAGGTTAGGATTTGCGCGACGAATTGTAGAAAGTTCACTTCCTGTACCAAAGTAGTAGGCCAAATCACCAGAAAGAAAACGGTCGTAGTCACTCGTAAATGACTTATTCCATGAGTAGACACCCTGCTTGGTTGGATTTGCAAATTGGGTATAAAAATTGAGGGCAGTTACTGCAGGGACAGTTTTACTTGCAGCATTCATGCCTCCGAGATCAAGCACGAGCTTGCCATCTGCACCAACATGCGTAATTGGGTCACCTGCCTGGAGCATGAGGAGGGAGATAATGTCTTTGGCATGGCGAATATTCCCATACTCACCAAGCGCAACCGCACTGCGCTCTATGGTGTAGTCGTTGTTAACAATTGAAATCTTTTTGGTGAGATCAGGAAACTCTTTCCACTCTTTTGGTGGCACCGCAAAACCAGCACTCGCGAAAATATCCTTGTTCCAATAAGCAACAAGTGGGTCAAAGAACATTGGAAAAGCAGTGATGCCGGTAGGAGTGAGGTAGACTTTGGCCACATCCATATACGTACTCGTGTATGTTTGAAGGTTGTACGTCGCAAATGGCACTTCATACATTTTGTCGCGCTGTTTCCAGGCGATTTCAGGTGTCACCATAAATATATCTGGACCTACTCCAGAAGCAAAAGCGTTGATGAGATCACTCTCATAGGTTGTTGGACTCTTTTCTATGTAGTTGATAGTAATTGTGTCACTCGAAACTCCTGCCGAGGCCAGGTATTGCTGCATGATTGTCTTATTGACTGTACCCCACATTGTCACTGTACCCGTTGGTGTTGTCGATGATGAAGAAGAGCCGATATTGATATAACCAGCAAAAACCGCTACTCCAAAAACGATGAAGAGGCCAAATACAATAAGAATGATAGTTTGAAAGCTAAGCTTGATCATGATGAACAATGAACACTATAACGTAAAGAGTATACCATAGTGGTGCGCACCCGCATCGATTGTCTTTACTTTTGTAAAACCAATTGCGGCCAAAAGACTCTCCGCTTTGGTCGCATTTACAACCTGTCCAGCTGCTGGACCCATACCACCAAATGAATCAGTCCAATCAATAAGCAGAAGTTTGCCCTGGGGTTTGAGGATTCGTTTTATTTCATCGAGAAAGCCTTTTTGGTCCTCAACTTGGAAAAGCACATTGGAAGCGATGGCACAGTCAACAGTTTTATCATGAATCTTGGTGCCTCCACGCTTTTCAATATTTCCCCAAATGTAGTCAATATTATTTAAGTGTTCTTTGTGGGCTGCATCTTCAATACGTTTGAGAAGATCACGCTGCACTTCAATCGCATAGACTTTTCCTTCCCCACCCTTGATCTTTCTCGCTGCGGCAAGTGTGTAGGCGCCACTCCCCGCGCCAAGATCAGCGACAATCATATTCCTCGTGAGTTCAAGCTGTTCAATATTTTTTGCTGGATCTGAGAACATATAGTACTGCTATTGTAGCAAATAATAAATAAAAAGTATCCACTCAGGGACGGAAAAACTCTGCTGAGTTTTTCCTCCATCCTCGGACCTTCGTCCTGCGGAGCCCTTCGTGGATACTTTTTATTTAAAATTGTTGCGATACAAATACACTAAGATTACATTACCGCAAGAGAAGCGATTTGGTCGCCCGGGCGAAGCTTCATAATTGAGACACCTTGTGTTTGGCGACCAAGTGATGGGATAGATTCGAGTGATGTACGAATGATTTGGCCTTTCTTTGAAACAGCAATGAGTTCTTCTTCGTTGCGAACGAGGCGACCAATGATAACTTTTCCAGTTTTGGCAGTAACTTTCGCAGTTTTAATACCAGAACCACCACGTTTTTGTGTTTTATACTCTTTGATTTTGGTTTTCTTACCGAGACCGTTTTCTGACATGGTGAGAAAAGCTGGCTCATATGCTTTGCCTTCTGCGTCGGTGCCACCTTTGTCTTCGCCCTTCTTGATGACACCAACACCAATAACTGCATCGCCTTTACCAACCTTGATAGCGCGAACGCCACCTGCAGTGCGACCCATTTCGCGAATATCTGATTCTTTAAATCGAATTGATTGACCCGCAGCAGTTCCCATAATGACTTCGTCACCTTTTTCTACAAGCACAGCTGATTTGAGGGCATCACCTTTGTCGAGACGAATAGCAATGATGCCTGAACGGCGAACGTCCTTGAAGCTTTCTGCTGACATTTTCTTGGCAGTACCATTTTCGGTAACAAGCATGAGACCAAGCGTCTTTTCTTTATCACCTTTTGGAATCGGCAAAATAGACTGCACTGATTCACCGTCAGTAAGCGACAGGAAGTTCATAATTGATTTGCCTTTTGTGGCACGCTTACCTTCTGGAATATCATACATTTTGATTTGGTACGCCTTGCCTGTATTGGTAAAGAAGAGAAGGTCATTGTGCGTATTTGCCGAGAGGAGCATTGTCACAAAGTCTTCTTCTTTGGTTTCAATATCAATAACACCAACACCGCCACGTTTTTGCGCGCGGTATTCGCTTGGGTCGGTACGCTTCACATAGCCGCCCGCTGTGTAAACAAGGAGTGTTTCTTTTTCAGGAATGAGGTCTTCTTCGTTGATTGCCTTGACGCCACCCTTAATGACGCGAGTACGGCGGTCGTCCGCATACTTTTCGCGGATTTCCTTGAGCTCGGTTGCGATGACACCAAAAATTTTCTTTTCTGACTTCAGCAAAGCTTCAAGCTCAGCAATGAGATCCTGCTTTTCTTTGAGTTCAGTTTCAACTGCCTTGCGTTCGAGACCAGCGAGCTTCTGGAGACGCATTTCCAAAATCGCATCAGCTTGGAGATCGCTAAATTTGAACGTTTTGATGAGGTTTACCTTTGCTGTGACAGCATCTTTTGATTCGCGGATGGTTGTAATGACCTTGTCGATATGGTCGAGTGCTTTTTTGAGACCAAGCAAAATGTGCTCACGATCTTTGGCCTTTTGGAGATCAAATGCGGTGCGACGACGAACAACAGTGACGCGGTGATCAATAAATTCTTCGAGTATCGTTTTGAGAGAAAGTGTTTGCGGCACTCCATCAACAAGCGCAACCATGTTGAAGTTGAAATTGAGTTCGAGCTGCGTATGTTTGTAAATGTAGTTGAGGACTTTTTGTGGGTGCACGCCGGACTTGAGATCGATGGCAATGCGAATATCTTTTGTTGATTCATCGCGGAGACCTTTGATACCTTCAAGCTTCTTTTCAGAAACAAGTTCGGCAATTGAACCAATGAGGTCAGATTTGTTGACGCGGTAAGGAATTGAGGTAATCACAATTTGGAATGTGCCGCTCTTGTGCTCGACAATTTCAGCTTCGCCACGAGTAACCACACCGCCGCGACCAGTTGAGTACGCATGGACGAGATCGGCTTGGCCATAGACAAGACCGCCTGTAGGAAAATCGGGGCCTTTGATGTGCTGCATCAATTCTTCCGTAGTTGCATCACCATTTTCGATGAGGTGGAGTGTCGCGTCGAGCACTTCGCCGATATTGTGTGGCGGAATGTTTGTTGCCATACCAACGGCAATACCGAGAATACCGTTGAGGAGGAGATTTGGTACAGCAGTTGGGAGCACCGTAGGTTCTTTGCGAGTTGCATCGTAGTTACCTTTCCAGTCAACAGTATCTTTTTCGAGATCACGAAGAAGCTCAGAAGAAAGTTTTGACATTTTGGCTTCGGTATAACGCATTGCTGCGGCATTGTCACCATCGATCGAACCAAAGTTACCCTGACCAATAACGAGCGGGTAGCGGAGAGAAAAAGGCTGCGCCATATTTACCATCGAATCATACACAGCAACGTCGCCATGTGGGTGGTATTTACCGAGCACGTCACCGACGACGAGCGCCGATTTGCGGAATTTGGCAGATGAGTTAAGACCAAGTTCGCTCATGGCATAGAGAATGCGGCGATGCACAGGCTTGAGACCATCACGGACATCGGGAAGTGCGCGATCAGTAATGACTGACATCGCGTAGTCAATGAAGGAATCCTTCATTTCTTTGACAATGGAGACTGGGACTATGCCTTGGTGCTTTACCTCGACTGCTTTTTCTGGTTCTTTTTTCATATTACTGTAATTCTGTTACTACTGATTGCTATTACTGTCGCTACCACCTTGATCACCGAGAATAACAACTCCATGGTCATCAACACTCACGCTCGAACCTTCGCCCGCCTGCTTATCTTTATTTGCAGGATCAATGGCATCAAGCTCAGCACTTGTACGGCCAAGCGCATCACGTACGCTTGCACCAAGCATTTTGAATGGAGATATTGATTCCTTAAAAGAAGTTTTTGTTTCTGGTGACATATAGATTGTTGAAAGTGATGTTACCCAAAATACTGCAATAACTCCAAGCACAACAAGACCGATTGTAATCGCGATTTTGTCTCGAATGTGAGCAGGTTTTTGTTTCAATTTTTCAATAATCTTTTTCATGTGCAATACAACTATTTACTCTGAGCTGAAAGCAGCATTATTGTACCATCTTTCCCCTCCAAGTCCTTGCGCTTAAGCGTAAGTTTGTCTGAGATCTCGGGTTTTTCCGCACCAGCTTCCTTGAGGAACTGCTTGAGCGTGTCGTCATCGTAGTCAACTGGGACAATAATCATTGGTTCAAGGGTCATAGCAAACTTGTACGCGTCTTTTGGCGAAAGTTTGCCATCGAGCGGCATGATAAGAATGTCTGGACTCATGATGATTTCTTTTGTATCACTCGGAACCTGGAGCGTGTCGGTTGTACCGACAACAACAATATTCATACCTTCAAGCGTAAGGGCAAAAGCATTTTCGCGACGACCGTCTACTTCTGCCAAAAAACCACCGGAAACAAAAATACCCTTGGCTTCATAACTTCCAGGTCCATCAATCACAAACGGTTCGCGATCACCGTAGACAAGCGTTGGTGCACCACCAGTAGCTGGATCACTCGAAGTTGAAATTGCAATGTCAGCTCCAAATGTTGAAACCTTTTTTGCCCATGGACTTTCTTTAGCAGGAGGGTTGACACCAATAACCGTATCGCCGTACTGAAATTTGAGAAATCGCTTCCCGAAATATGTGATAATCATGGCATAAGTATACCATTTTTTAAGCATAAAACCAAGCAAGAAATGAGGAAAAAATCCTCAATAAAGCCTTGGAAATATGGTATATTTGGGCATATGGGAGAAAATGCCGAAACCCTCAAATCACTCCATCAAAAATGGGCGGCCAAAAACACCTGCGACCTCAAAAAAGGAGCCACACAAGCCGTCTTTGGAGATGGCAATCCATATGCTGAAATCGTGTTTATTGGCGAAGCGCCAGGTAAAAATGAAGACCTAGAAGGACGGCCATTTGTCGGCGCTGCAGGAAAGTTTTTAGACGAAATGTTGAGTGCTGCTCATTTAGTACGAAGCGATGTCTACATCACGAACATAGTGAAGTATCGTCCTCCTAACAACCGCGATCCTCTCCCAAACGAAATCGCGTCATGTGCGGATTGGCTCCGCGACGAGCTCGCGGTTATTAAACCAAAGCTCATCGTCTTTTTGGGTCGTCACTCAATGCACCACTTTTTCCCTGAAGCAAAAATTTCAGAAGTGCATGGCAAACTCCTTATTAAAACAATTGCGCATTTTCCAACGCAATACTTTTTTGCGCTCTACCACCCTGCCGCCGCGCTCTACAATGGCAGCATGCGAGAAACACTTATCAGTGATTTTAAAAAAGTGCCTAAAGTAATTGAAAAAATTAAAAACGGAGCAATTTCCTAAGCGGTAACATTTTGGCAAAGTACATAAAGTCAACGACAGCGCGGATAACATATGCAACAAAGCCGCTCATGTACCACCTGCCACCACCAAACGACATTATTGCCCAATCACGACCAATTGGAATGATGTAGTCAATCGGCTTTGCGATGTACGGCAAACGAGAACTTTGACGTGGTTTATTTTTTGCGCCCATTTTGATTTGAATGGCAATATCGCGAGCAACAAAGCCGCCATCAAAAATAGCTGTTTGAGCCAAGCCTGAAAATGGTGTTCCGGCACCATCCCCTACAACATAGCAACCCTGGTACGGTGTACCATCCGCCTTTTCTGCCTCAAGATAATTGTTAACTTTAACTCGCTTTTTCAGAGTAAAAGTAAATCCGCTCGTTTGACGATAGAGATCATTGACGACGGTTCCGGCAGTCCAAATAACGGTTCGAGTTTCGAGCGACATATCACCCATGAGAAGCTCTTGGACTTCATGAGAAACAACTTCTCTATTGAGAAAAATATTGACGCCAAGCTTTCGCAGTCGCTTGAGTGCAGCAGCAGACGCACCAGGATGCGCAGAACCAATGAGTCGACTGCCACGATCAATGAGTTCAATACTGACAAACGAAGGATCGACACCAAAGTAACCCGCAAGAAGCTTCATATAGCTTGAAAGGTCGCCAGCAACTTCAACGCCAGTCGGACCACCACCAACAATGACGATACGAAATTTTGAAACAAGATCACGAGGTTTTTCGGCATGTTTATTTCCCAGATTTTCAAAAAGTTTTTTTATATGCTCTTTGAGCTGCGCAGCCTCGGCAATAGACTTAAAACCAAAGGAGTTTTGCTCAATACCTGGTAGATCAAAATATGAAGTCTGGCTGCCCATAGCAAAAATGACGTAGTCGCCAGCATAGGTATTGCCACTTTTACCTCGCACCGTTTTGTTTTCAAGATCGATAGAAGTAATTGTGTCATTAACAACATCAATACCTTTTGGCAAAACATCATCGAGCGGAAAACAGACCTCGACAGGCTTGGCCCCAGTTACAACCCGATGAAAGGCTGGGTAATATTCAAAATATGTTTTATTGGAAATGAGGGTGATATTGGCATCAGTACTATCGGCAAGCTCACGGGCTGCAGCCGTACCAGCAAAGCCTCCGCCAATGATGAGAATATGGGGTACGACATGCGTACTTTTCCCTGAACGAACTGACATGCAAATAGTGTAGCATTCCCAAGGCTTTTTTACCTGTGTATTGTATACTTTTTACAGACGGTTTGGGGCAATTGCTTTTGTCAGATTTACGTAACCCAAACGTCATCTCACATGAAGTCCAAAGACCAGAAAAATACTGATTTTATAAAGGCATATGACGATTTCAATGACGACATTTTTAGGTTCGTTTACCTAAAAACGCGCAATCGCGACACGGCTCTCGACCTTACCCAAGAGACATTTACAAAAGCCTGGGAGTATGTCGATGATGGCAAAGAGGTAGGCCACATGCGTGGCTTTCTCTACCAAATCGCGCGCAACCTCGTTATTGATCACTATCGCAAAAAGAGCACGAGCTCGCTCGAGGCACTCTCTGAAACGGGCTTTGACCCTGCAACAGATGACCCTGATGAACCCGATGACTTTGCCGTAGGTGAAGCCATGGAAATCATCGAAGGACTTGATCCCAAGTATCGAGAACCAATCACCATGCGCTTTGTAGATGAAATGTCAGTCAAGGAAATTGCCGCAATTCTGGGAGAAGCCGAAAACACTATTTCCGTCCGCATCCATAGAGGACTAGAAAAAATTAGATCACTCATTGCTGATAAGTACGAAGAGGATATATGAAAATAAAACACATTTTCACACAACTCAAAAGCATTCGCATGACCGACCAAGAAAAGTCGGGTATTCGCATGCGCCTCATCGACCTCACCAAGGCAAATGCCACACATGCACCGCAGCGTATTCAAAAAACCTACACCAAACCACAGAAAAGCCCATGGGGTGCATGGCATTTTGTTCCCCAATTTCGCTTTGCTTCAGTGCGCGTAGTTGGTGCCGCAGTACTAATTCTCCTCATTACTTCAACCGGAGTCAGTTTTGCTGCAGAACAAACACTCCCTGGCGATTTGCTCTACCCTGTCAAAATCAATGTTAACGAAGAAGTCCGTGGTGCGCTCATTGTTTCTCATGAAGGGAAAATGGATTGGGAAAAAGAACGCGTTGTTCGACGTGTCGTTGAAACTGAAACTCTCCTCAAAACCAATAAATTTACACCCGAACGAAAAGTCGAGGCTGAGATTGCACTCAAAAATCAAATGGATACTTTTGCTGCCGCAGCTGCTGAAACAAGCGCCAAGGATCCAAGCGCAGTTATTGCTGCAACAGCCGAACTTGAACCTGCACTCAAAGTTCACCAGGAAGTCATTGCTTCTATTGCCGCAAATCCCGATACAACAGTTACACCAACTGAGACTGCTGGTATCCTCGATACTGTTGCCGCAGGCATTACGACAACTTCTCAACAAGAAACCGTTGCGATCGAAGTCGCTGTCGACAAAAACCCCGATACACTTGCTTCACTCACTGATTCAAAAATCACCAATGCCATGACGGCAATTGATACAACTGAACCTACTGACGAAACAGTAGGCGCAACTGACGACGCAAGCAACGCACCTGCCGATGACGCTGAAAGTTCAAGCATTGCT
>CAYOEB010000009.1:9153-10828 GCA_964403005.1 uncultured Candidatus Saccharibacteria bacterium
AGCAAAACAGATACAAAAACCAGTATTGAGAACGACACCAAAACCACTCCGAAAGGTGAAGTAAAAGGTGTTCAAACAGATACTGCAACCGATACTGACGCCAAAACTGATACAAGCGTAAAAGTTGAAGACGTACCTACAAGCATTACAACTCCTCTCCTCTCTCCGCTAAAGAAGTAGGCTTGAGAAGACTCACAACAATTCCTAGTCCAATAATACCGGCTAAAAGTAGTAAGATTTTCCAGGAGATCTTGCTATTTTTTTGGGGCACAACAGGATCGATTAATGGATCTTTCGGAATATCCATTGGAAACTGGGGTGCATCATTGGTATTTATTTCAACCTGCACAGGATCAATACCAACAGGTTCGAGCGGTGCAGCTTCAGTAATATCGTGATTATTGATGGTATTAGTGGCATTGCTGTCATTCGTACTCACGATTGTATTTGGGATACTATTTGGGATGCCTACATCTTCTATTTCTTTAGTATCACCATCAGCTATCGCATCTATGGGTATGTGCAGAGGAACATGTAATCCATTTGGGTACTGTAGTACATATGCGTTCACATCCTTTATGTGTAGTTTTTGCTTTTCCAAAATAAGCAAGCTGCCTGCGAGCAGCGTCGTATTTTCGGGAAACGAAAAGAGGACTTCCCTACTATTTCCGTCAGCTATTTGCCATTTCGAAATATCAATATCGGCTTTACCTGCATTTTTGAGTGAGAATGCGTAGCCGTCATCTGACCACTCAATGTTTGGCGAAGCAGCAGAAATGACAGCTTTCGCTGTAGCTGATGGGACTGAGTCGTAGTACCAATCATAGTAGTTTATGTTGACCACATATCGACCCGGGTACGAGAAGGTGTGCGGTACAGCATCTGTATTTTGGCTTTTATACATTTCACCATCACCAAAATTCCATACAACATAGCCATGATTGGCTTTTTCTCCATTTGGACTTGTAATAACTGGGGTGAGTAATGTTGCCGAATCGTAGAGAATAATTGATGGTGTAAAACTAATAGATGCAGTAGTTTTCTTCTTTGCAGGAAGTTGCTCAGTTTTATTTTCATTTTTTTTATTTGTATCTGAAGCTTCACCTGTGCTTGTAGAATCACTGCCAGAACCCGCACTTTCATCTCCATCCGAAGTGGTGTTGTGTGTTGTAGATAAAGCTTTGCCGGGGCTCGCCACAGCGGTAACCCAGATTGTGCCTTGTCCCTGGAGCGAATTACCATCTCCTGTTGCACCAATCGTTCCAGTGTATGTAGCCTCATCAACAACGGCACCAGTTCCGTCCTTGAGAGAAAGTGTTTCGCCAGAATTACTCAATGAAAACGATGAGTCGAATAAGAGACCAGAAAAATCAGGCCAATCAGCACTGAAGGTAGCCGCATTGTCTGCAATGATCGCAAAGCCATGAGCTGCTACAATTGTGCCGCCACTTGTACTGCTCTCTACTGGTACAAGCGCATGATTTGCATTACTTTCCAACAATTTCCAGCCAGCAATATCAATGCTTTCATCACTATCATTTTGAATTTCAATCCATTCATGGTTTGTGTCGCCACCAGGTGGATCAAACATTATTTCATCTATATGAATCGCTGCTAATGCAATTGTAGGCGCAAATAGAGCCACAATAAAGCACGTAGTAAGCACTATTTTGGT
>CAYOEB010000009.1:10928-20588 GCA_964403005.1 uncultured Candidatus Saccharibacteria bacterium
TTATTGAGCAAACTTTGCAAACTCTGTTTTGGCCGAACAGGTTCTTTGTATTCCCTGCGTGGAGCAGGTGGTATATCATTAGTATCTCTATCACCTCTTACGTTTTCATTTCTCCTACCTTCATTTCTAGCAAACTCACTACTCTTACGATCTCCACTGTAATTTTGTTTAGCTGTATGACGCTGCTCGGAAAAACCCTTATCATCTGCTGGGCGCTGCTCAGGCTGACGCTTTTCATATGGCCGTTGTTCATATGGTCTTTGTTCAAAGGAGCGCTGTTCGTATGGACGTTTTTCAAATTGGCGAGGACCACCTGAAGCACCTGAGGCACCTTGCGGGGCACCATCGCGAACAATCCTCTCCTTTTTCTCGACAGGAACAGCTTCGTGCCATTTCAAAATACTTGCTTCAACTTCAGGTCGAGGCTTGGCATTGTTATTGCGCGAAGCTTGAATAATTTCATCACGGAATGAACGGTGCGGAATAGGAATTGGCGCCATACCGACTGCGGAAAATGGCTTTGAGCCAACACCATCAATCATGAGGCGCATGTAGTTTTGGTACAATCCTAAATTGACAATATCTTCGGCCGTAAATTGCGGCGCAAACTCTTTTTCAAAAACTTCGGAATCAAAAGCACCGACTCGAAAAACAATCATCGTGCCGACGTTACCAAAAACTGCAGCGCGCACGGCTTCTGACATTTGCTCGACGTACTGGTGGGCAATGTTGAGGCTCAAATTGTACTTTCGAGCTTCGGAGAGAATATCGGCAAATGAATCAGAGGCAAATGACTGAAATTCGTCCACGTAGAGGTAGAAGTATGGCAAATGTTTGAGTTCTTGATTTGAAACATCAGCGCGCGACATGGCACCAAGGTAAATTTTGGTGATGAGCATACCGCCAAGCAAGTTGGCATTTTGTTCGCCAATGCGACCTTTTGATAAGTTGATGAGGAGAATTTTCTTTTCATCCATCATCTTGCGTACATCAAATGATGACCGTGGCTGGCCGATGATATTTCGAATGATTGGATTGGCGGTAAATTGACCAATTTTGTTTTGTATAGCAGCACCAGCTTCTTGCATGTACTTGTCACCATACTTCGCAAATTCATCAATCCAAAATGCTCGCACACCAGGATCTTTGACATTGTCGACGACGAGCTTACGGTAGTCTTTGTCAGCGAGCATGCGGTTGACACCAAGCAGTGTTGAACCAGGATACTCGAGAAGCGCAAGAAGGATGTTGTTGAGAATGTACTCCATACGAGCACTCCAGGCATCAACCCAAATCTTTTTAAAAGATGACATGAGGCCAGAAGCAACGAGGTGGCGCTTGTCAGGACCAACATCTTCGAGAACGTTGAGTGACACTGGGAAATCAGTATCAAAAGGCGCAAAGTAGACGACATCATTGATACGCTCTTCTGGGACATATTCGAGGAGCTTTTCGACAGCCGAACCGTGTGGGTCAATGAAAGCCATACCTTCACCGTTCATGAGATCTTGTGCCGCCATATTTTCGAGCAGAGTTGACTTACCCATACCTGTTTTACCGATGACGTAGACGTGGCGAGTACGATCCTTGGCTTTAATACCAAAAGGCGTCCGCTTATTGCGGAAATCAGTTTCAGCAAAGTATGTGATTTTATTCGGGTCTTCCATTTTGAATTAGTATACCATCAACCGCTTATGTGAACATGGTTGTACCGACACGATTTTCCATACCTTTAGCAGGAACACCAACATAAAATGTCGTGCCCTTATTTTCTTGGGACGTAAACCACACGGCGCCGCCAACACTTTCTACCATCGATTTAACAAGGTAGAGGCCAAGACCATTACCGTTGGCTTCAAGCGCACGGACATTGTCAGCACGATATAGTTTGGTAAAAATCTTTCCTTTTTCGTCGTCAGGGATACCATAGCCACTATCGGCGACCGAAAGTACGAGTGAGTCTTGGCGAAACTCATGACCACCAAGCATTTCCCCTTTTTTCTTGGTCTCGATAGCGATTTTGATTGACCCTTTTGGTGGAGTATATTTTACTGCATTAGAAATAAGATTTTGAAAATATATGGTCACTATTTTTTTGTCGCCAACATATTTTGAAAGCTTGGCTGGAATCGAAGTTTCAACGACAAGTTCCTTCTCCTTGATAAGTGGCGCAAGGTCAGCAATAACGCCATCGTTTATCTCTTGTATTGAAAGCTCCTCTACTTCAACCTTAATCGTACCAAGATCGGCACGAGAAACATTGAGTAGGGAGTTGACGAGGTCAATCATGCGTTGGTTGCCTTTGTAGATTTCTGTTATGTATGACTTTTGTTCATCGTTCACCACACCAGCATCTCCTGACAGGAGCATTTCCGCATACCAATTGACTGATGAAAGCGGTGTACGCAACTGGTGTGAGGCAAGTGATATAAGTTCACTTTTCGCGGCATCAATTTCTTTTTCCCGTGTCACATCACGGAGAATCATAATAGCCCGAACCGGCAACTCACCGACGAGAAAGCTCGTCGTGCACGCAACCGGAATCTTGATCTTGGCTTGATCCATGATGTAAAGATCGTCAGCAATGCTGTAGCTCAAAATTGTTTTCTCAGCGACAGCTTTGCGAATTGGTGTTTCCTTTTCAGTGAGTTTTGTATCGTGCTTATAAAAGACACAGAGTTTACCGACAGGTTTACCAATAGCATCGGCCGGCGCAATTCGAAAGAGCGCAGCTGCGGCCTGGTTGATGAGCACTATTTTCATATTGTCATCGACCGCGACGAGAGCTTCTCGCATTGACGACAAAATGGCATTGAGCTGGAGAACTTTTTCTTGCGTTTTTTGTTCAAGCATTTGGGAATCTTCAAGCACATTGAGCATTGCTATTTTGGTGTTTTCAAGCTCTTTGTTTTGTGATTCAAGCGCAAGCTGGGCAACCTTCATGTCGGTAATATCATGTGACACGCCAATAAAACGTTCATTGTCCCGATCAACTTTACCGAAAGTGTGGACGTAGCGACGACCAAGGCTTGAGTGAGAAAATGATACGTCAAATGTGATATCGTTGCGGCCCGAGCGTCTTGCTTCATCAATTCGAGCAATGAGCTCTTTTCGATCTCCAAGTGAAAAAACGGAAAATAAATGTTCCTTGGTTTTTTCTACACTCGGAGAAATACCAAAAATCGTTGTAAATGCGCTGTCCCACTCAGCATCATTACCATCAAGTGAAAAACTCCACCTTGTAATATCGGCAAGTGCTTGGGTCTCTTGGAGCGTAATGCGGCTTTCAATGAGATCGATTTCTGCTCTGCGCAAAAGCGAGACATCACGAATAAAAACCGCCGCACCGAGAATTTTTTGAGCATCATTTACTATAGGCACAAAGTGCATTTCGTAGTACGTTGTCTTTTTTGTAGACTCGTGCGCTTGAATATCACCATTTTTTTTCCCTTGTTCTTCAGTCAGCGAAAACTCTTTACCATTGAGAACTCGTTTCCAAATAGTCACATCAGTGAGCACGCTCGGATGGGATGTGCTACGTGCTTTTATCTGTGTTTGTGACTCCAAAAATTGTCGACTGACGAGCGGCTTTCCGACAACAAACTGAGCTCCAAAACGTTGTGTGCCAGCAGTGACAAAGGCTCGATTCATAAAAAGAATGTTGAGATCGACATCAAGCACAAGTACCTGGTCAGGAATACTCTCAAAAAGCGGCGTGAGGAGCGCCACGTGGGGTGATGCGTATAGAGCTGTTCTAGTCCTTTCCATACGTCGTATTTTTCTTTTGCAGCTGTGCAGATAGGGCTGCGATTTCTTTTTTAAGTTCAACCATGCGAAGCTCACGGTTTACCATGAGACTGTTGAGGCGTTCAAGCTCTTTTGTTCTCATAACGAGTGAATCTTCGGCACGTTTTCGTTCGGAAACATCACGAATCACGCCCTCAACACCACTAATAGTACCATGCGCATCAGTTACCATACGTGCATTGAGTGAGCAAAATAGTATGTTGCCATTTCTCCCAACAAGAGTGATTGGATAATCTTTGACAATGCCGTGCTTGGCAAGCTCGGTAAGCATGCCATTTCTCTGTGTCGGATTTTTGTAAAATGAAGAAGCATTTTTACCGATAAGCTGTTCTGGAGAAAGACCGATATAGTGCTCAACCGACGGGCTCACTGTTGTTATTGTCCCGTCCCTATCAGTACGATAGTACACATCTTGGAGTGATTCAAAAATATTTCGATATTTTTCCTCACTTATACGCAAGTTGCGAGTAATATTTTCTGCAAGGACAAGCGCAGACTTGCGAGACCAGCTGAGCGCAAAGAGAATGCCGAACATGAGGACTGCAATTGTGATACCGGCGACAAGAATAATGTACGGCATATTATTTGCCGTAGACTCCATAAGCTGCTCTGGATTACTATTTGCAACTAAAATCCAAGGATACAATCCAACATTTATTTGCTGCGTTGCAGTGTATGCATTACGGCTTGGGCTGTATACTTCTGTACTTGATTCAAAGAGCGAATAGTTTGGATCAGTTGAGTCATAGATACGGAAGTTGACCGAATTGAACATACTATTATCAGCGTAGAGCCTGCTCATAATAATTGTTGAGTCAAAAACAATATAGAGAGAGTAATTACCACCCATCGGTACAATAACTATGTAGTTTGGCTGATTGTCAGCAAGGCGAAAAAGGAAAGGTTCTTGGTCTCCGGCAATATTCTTAGCACCATCTGCAGCGCGAAGTGAAGCATCATCGGCAAGGACACTACCATTTGCAACAGTATAGCGATACAAGCGATTGGTTGATGTGCCAGTGGAACCGTATATACCGACTTCACGCACACTAGGGTAGCGAGATTCAATATCTAGTGAACTAATATAACTATTTATTGAATCCTTTGTCGCCTTCGGATTAATGCCGTGCGCAAGAGTAACAGGTAGGTCAATTGTGCGATTTATGCGACTCATGACTACTGAGCTCAACTCTTTGGTTAGAATATCAAAACGCTGCTTGCCCTCTTTAAGTATCACTGTCCGTACAATCGAAAAAGAAAAAACAGTACCGACAATTGCAAGTACAAAGAAACCAAGCGCAATTGGTGCGGCTTTGGCCATCGCCTGTATTTTTTTGAGTAAGGAACGGAATCGCATAGCCTAGTGTTTGGGCTATCGCTTTACCTTGATAGTGGCTCCGGCTTCCGCACTTGGAGCGATGACAGTTACTCTGCCGTATGTGTCTTTAGAAATTTTGTAACCGATACCGTTTGTCGAAGCACCAGTTGGGTCTGTTGGCATAGCAACAAGGTACTTTTCATTGTTGGTGAGAACGCCAAGATCAACATAGCCAGCACAGCTTGCAGCTCCAGTGCGGCAGATTTCTGTAGGGTTTGCGGTAATTGAGGCAGGAAGTGCGCCATTGTTGTCAATTGAGTATTGGTAAACAGCATTGATAACAGTGTTGATATCGATGCGGCGTTGCGCATTCTTGGTTTCCGAAAGCTGTTTGCCTGGATTCACCGCAATAATAATAATGCCAGCGAGAATAGCGATTGCGGCAACAACGAGTAAAATTTCAAGGAGTGTAAATCCTCGCTTACTTGATGCCTGTGAAAAATATTTTGTAACAAGTGATAGTTTACGCTTCATATGATTGCTTTTCGTACGTTATATCTAGTATACCGCACACCCTAATAATGACAATGTTTATAACATATACCCGACTTAGGTAATTTCCCGCCATGAAATAATGATAATTTCTGGGTTAATACCATCAAGTTCAACGAGGACTTTTTTTGTTGAATCTCCCGATACACCGGTCGCAGTAATGTTGCGTCGATTACCACCAAGGTCAGAAACATCATAGCTACACGTTCCATTGTCATAGCTTTCAGATCCATTGCTGACATAGGTGGTGTTTTCTCTAATATGTTCAAGGGCAATTTCGGCACACGAATCAGCAAGTTGTCGAGCTTGGTAGGAGTTTTGGAGTGACACAGCGTTTTTTGTAGCATCGATACCCTTATTGAGAAAACCTATAGCAATTGCCGCACCAATTGCACCAACAATAATCACTGCCATGATTGTCGCAAAACCCTTTTCATTTTTCTTAATGGCAGTTTTCATAAGGATTTTTAATATCTCAGATTTAATAATTACCGAATTGAGGCACCTCCAGTAAAGTCACGGCTGTACTCGTTTCGTCCCGTAGCATCTTTACTTGAAATCGTATATGAATAGCCCACAAAGCCTTTTTCTGATGAACCAGTGAACGTGAATGCAAGGTTTGAAATCACAACACTATCAGAAGTGAGCGCAACCTTCTCGCCGTTGTCAATCGATGAGTATAGTTTGCCATCTTCCAGGAAAAGCTCAACCCTTTGCTCGATATTATTTGTAACGACTGTCACCATGAGCCTCGTATCGGGTTTATATTTATCGGGTGTAAATACTTGAACAGCATTTTCAGCATAATTTTTGAGCGTAACTCCAACGAGCGTTCCCTCTTCTTCAACTGCCTGAATAACTTGTCCTTTTTGGCGAACCTCATACACAGTTGAAAGCACTGATGAAGCCGCAAAAAGCACAATGCCGCTAATCGAAACATAGAGTAAAATCTCAAGTAGAGTCATGCCGCACTGTGCAAAGTGACCCCTATCATGCTGTTTTGCGAGAAAATATACTTGCATACTAGTACGATTAGCTATTCAATACCTGGATTAAGAATAAATATCTGAGCTCGTTTTGTGTATACAACCTTCCCATTTCCGGGAATATACTCGATAGTTGCAGCTGCTGAAGCATCAAAATCAAGGCCAAAATCAAAGTAGCCGGACATGTCAAGTTCAGACGCTGCGCTTACGGAATGACCACTTACATTTACTGCCATAAATTCTTTGTTCTGGGAATCATTATTAAGAAAAATGTAGCTAAGAGGAAAATTACTTTGCGATAGGGCTTTTGTTTTTTCAGCATCAGTATAATTGTCAAAATTGAGAAAATCACCATAATCAAAAACTTGAACTTTGGTATCGCTATTGTTTGAAACAAGCATTTCATTTGTTGTGTAGTTACCGCCTATCTGTGGTAAACGATCTGCGGTATCGAGAGTATTGCCATCAAAAGGTATTCCGGCATCAAAACTTCCACTAAAGAGGGCTTGGTATATCCTATCATCACTCGTTTCATATAGAAATGTGTCACCACTACCTGACTCATTGGTAATATAGGCATCAGCTGGTACAGCTTTTGAATCAGGAAGGCTAATTGCCCCTAATGCACTCCATGAAGAAGGGTGGAAAATATCATCAAGGGTATCAACAACTTCTGTACCACCGGCTTTGGCAATTACCAGCATGGTTCGTGTCGAGCCAAGAAAGTTGTTTATACTTTTAACATAAATATGTTCTGCTGCCCGATTTGTAATATATTGAGCAAGGTACCAGTCAACAAATTCTGGGACTGCCGGATTTGTGAGAGACAACACTGCAATGGGCTTTGCTGTAATGTTTGTAGCGACGAGGAGTGTGTTGTTGTACCAAAAAATATCATTTGCTCCGGAAATACCAAAGCTACTATTCAAATCGTATATTTGATGATCTTGTACACTTCCATTTGCATCTACTGCAAGTATCTCAATTGAGTCTGAGTTGGAGCTCAGCAAATAGACGTATGAATATCCATGTGACCCAACCCCATCTGCAACAGCCACAGCATTGATATCACCAATATCAGAATATCTGTTGTCTAAAACCGAGGCATGGCATCCAGTTGTTGTCACTGTGTCTATTGCCTGACCACCAAGATTGCCAAAACTATCGTGAGATCTCACGTAGAGACTATTGTATACAGTGCATGGTGTTAAACCAGATATGGTTACTGTGTGTGAGGTGGTGAGTGGATCTTGGTCTACAATAGCGCTTTCTTCATTTGGCGGATCAATGTTAACCACCTGCCCATCTGATGCAAGCGAGGTATCCCAACTTACCGTGACATATGTTGAACTGACTTCAACAACAACAATATTACTGAACTCAGGACCATACCCAACAGTTACAAATGTACCTGAACTTGTTGCCAAATTACCGGATGCATCTCTTGAATAAACAGTATACGCATACTCTGTATTCTCGGTAAGACCAGTTACCGTTACGGAGTGCGAAACAACTCGTGGACTGGTATCAACTTCAGTCGTAAGGGTGAGTGGATCACCATTATTGAGCGCATAGCCCACATATGTTGAAGCAGCTTCATCTGTATCCCACTCCAAGAGTGCACTTGTTGGGTACCCAGTTGCCACCACATTTGAAATGACAGGTGGTGTAGTATCAGCTCCAGTTTGAAACGTCGCATCGTCTGAGTACACTTGCCTTCCGCTAGCATCAATAGACGTAACTCTGTAGTGGTACGTCGTTCCAGTGGAAAGCCCGCTAAATGCTACAGCGTGATTCGTTACCATGGGAGAAGTGTCGGTTTGAGCAGTCTGACTTCCGTATGACGCAGTCGTTCCATACTGCACTCTAGATGTGGCAATTTTATTTGTATCCCAAGTAATTGTTACCGAGTTCATTGCGGGACTTGCAACAACATTTGAAATTTGAAGCGTAGCTGAACGCTGTTTGGTGCCACCTTTTTCCACACGCCAATTGGTGAGAATTGTATTTGAGCTATACGTTCCAGGAGTACCGTCAATATTCATCCAATTCGCTGTCGCGACAACCTTTCTAATATTGGCACCCTCAGAGGCAATCGTAATAATACGCTTGTAGACACCAATAGTTTCCTCTTCATTTGGCCACAATTTCCAATTTACGCCGTCATTCACGAGTGCGTATGTACCGTCTTGGAGTGCACCGAAGTCTACATCGCGCAAATTGCGCACAAGCTCTATACCTTCGCTCGCGATTGCAATACCTCGCCCTTTATCACCAGATTTAATGAGTGCGTGCTCGCCATAAAGCCACGCTGAGACAATACCAAACACTATCAATGTAAGAATTGAGCCAGCGAGAACAACTTCAAGGATTGAAAAGCCATTTTGCTTTTTTACTCTATTTATTTTCTTTAGATTAAAAGTATGCATACTATTGCGCTTTTTCTTCATTCACCGTTCCAGCAGTGTTGACGTGGAGCACCTTGGTAGTGTCGCTGTTCTGTATAGTAATAATAGTATCATGATCAATCGCCCCAGAAACGATGTGGAAATGAATATCAGCCTCAGGAGCAACAGTCACATTGAGAGTCGTCGCAACATCAACCGGAGTATCAAGATCTGTGACTCGTTTTTCATAACTTTCGCCTCGGTAAAGGACGATAAATGGCTCATTCGCTTCATTTTTCCCAATATAGACGCCAGCCTCGAGTCCGTTTGAGCCAAGCTTTGCATTGAGGCTCGCCGAGCGCAGTGCTGACTGAATATCATCTTTGGCGCTTGCAATCGCATGACTTCGAAGAACTGTGTTTTGAATGGGCACTGCAACCGCAGCCAAAATAACAATAATCGCGATAACGAGGATTATCTCAATGAGCGAAACGCCTCGCTGGAGCAAGGCGCGTTGTGGTGTATATCGTTTGTTAAAAAAATGAATCATGTGATTTCCCTACGGATTGATGCCACCGATAAGGCTATATATTGGCAAGATGACAGCGAG
>CAYOEB010000010.1:0-19619 GCA_964403005.1 uncultured Candidatus Saccharibacteria bacterium
GCAAATCGGCTAAGATCGCCACTATCGACGCCCTCATCTTTCTTCGGACAAGAAAATCCTTCGAGATTTACCTTGAGAACAAGATTCTTGTCTGTGTCGTCAATACGCTCAATCCGATTGTGCTTTTTAAAATAGCGGAGCACCTGGGCCTTAACACCATCGTCATGGCAGACAATTAATCCTGTTGTACTGCCAGGTATCCAGCGAATCTCACATGAAGCAAACGCCAGATTGGCATCAAATGAAGTGAATTTCTGAAAATCACGGAGACTGTCGAGCAGCTCTTTTGGAGCATTTTTGTACGACCCGCGACCTGGGATATTATTCCCGATGCGAACACTTCTTAGTACTTTTTCTGGCTTTGGCGCCTTTGATGAAATAATTTTCTTTGGCACACTCAGCCAAATGTATGTAATCGAATTTGAAAGCGGCATATGTGGTATTCGCTCTCGAATTGTCTTGACTAACAACTTCCGATCATCAGGTTGAAGATTTTCAACGTTGACTGCCAGCATTGGCGATGAGCTGTTTTCTCTCATTCCGAGAATCGATAAGCCTTCGTAGCCGCAATGGCTAATTGCCTGGGAGACCTCTCCCTCGTAGAACATTACTGTTTCATTTTTCATGGTAAAGAATTTTGGGGTTAGCAACATTCTTACATAAAATACAGATATTGTCAACAAAATTGCCATTCTGTTGCATGGTATGATGCTCTATATGCCAATGAAAACATTCGTCAACTTGCCGGTTCGTGACCTCAATAAAACCATGGGTTTTTTCACTCGTCTCGGCTTTGAATTCAACCCTCAGTTTACTGATGAAAATGCTGCCTGCATGATTGTGAGCGATGACGCATACGTCATGTTCCTCGTCGACAAATTCTTTAAAACCTTTACCAAAAAGAGTGTCGCGAACTCCAAAGAAACAGCAGAAGTTATCATTGCACTCTCTGTCGACACACGCGAAAAGGTTGATGAGCTCGTTACAACAGCTTTTGATGCTGGCGGCAAAAAGTATAAGGATGTTGAGGATAAAGGCTTTATGTACGGCTGGGGTTTTGAGGACATTGATGGCCACGTCTGGGAAATTATCTTCATGGACCCTGAGCACATTTCAAAACCCAGCGAAGAAACAACTGAAGAAAAAAGTGAGCACAAAAAACGCGCGAAGCATACTAAACACCGCGCGAAATAACTAATTTCATTTATATAACTATGAAGAACGCAATTATTATCCACGGCATGCCAGACAAGGAGGAGTACCTCGCTGACCCAGAACGCCAGCATACTGAAAATCAACACTGGCTTATTTGGATCACAAGAGAGTTGATTGCAAAAGGTATTGCTGCAGAAGCCCCACTCATGCCGATTCCCTATTTCCCTGAGTATGAAGCCTGGAAAAGCGCATTTGAACAATTTCCAATTAACGATGAAACAATACTCATTGGTCATTCATGTGGCGGCGGTTTTATCGTTCGGTATTTGAGCGAACATAATATACGTGTTGGTAAAGTTGTGCTCGTCGCTCCCTGGCTCAATCCTCGCCATTATCTCAAAAATGATATGTTTGATTTCTCGATCGATGAGAGCATTGTTTCAAAAACCTCAGGCATTACCATCTTTAACTCTAAAGATGACGATGCTGAAATTCAAGAAAGCGTTGCTACAATTGTTAGTAGTGTAAAAGATATAAAGCTTGTCGAATTTGAACACATGGGTCACTTTTGCTATGGAGACATGGGTACTGATGCCTTTCCTGAACTCCTCAACGAAGCACTATCATTGACTTAACTATATTTTTGTCGTATAAATAAGCAGCAATGAAGCAGACCAAAATCTACATCTACGGCAAACATGCGGTCTCGGAGGCACTCGCAAACACTCCGCAGGCAATTAAAAAAGTCTACATTTCTCCAAAACAAGAGGACGGCAATTTGCGTGGTCTCATCAAGAAAACTGGTGTTGCTGTCGCTGACCTAGGCAAAGAACGCCTTCCTGGTGTTGATAGCGATGCTACCCACCAAGGCGTTATTGGTGTTATCTCTCTCCCCGACCTCATGCGACCGATGAAAAGCTTTATGGAACATCTCCGTGTTACCGACAACACTGCTGTTGTTATTCTTGGCGAAATTCAAGATCCTCACAATGTTGGTGCGGTTATTCGTTCGGCGGCGGCGTTTGGCATTTCTGGCATCCTCATGCCCGAACACAATCAAGCACCGGTTACTGGCGCCGTGGTAAAAGTTTCCGCTGGTATGGCTTTCCGTGTGCCGCTCGTACAGATTGGCAATATTAACCAGGCAGTTCGTGACCTCAAGGATGCTGGCTTTACAGTGTACGGTCTCGATGGTGATGGCAATGCTGACACGACGAGTGAAAGCTATGATGGGCCAACTGCTTTTATTCTTGGCAATGAAGGTGCTGGTCTCAAACCAAAAACTAAAGAACTGTGTGATGCAATCCTCTCAATCCCAATGCACCCACGCTGCGAATCACTCAATGCTGCAGTTTCAGCTTCAGTCGCCTTCTACTCATGGAGCGCGAAGCATCCTGGCTCACTCGGTAAAAAATAAAAAGCGCTTCGGCGCTTTTTTACTTTACTTTTACTTACCTACATATGAGCACTAACCCGTGACAACTGCGAGCACAATCGCGGCCACTAGTGCAATGACGAGTCCAACTTTTTGCCTGTAGATGAGTTTTTCTTTATTCACCAATAGACCAAGCAAAACTACAATGATAATGTAGCTTTCCGTGAGCGCGACGACGACACCAATTGGCGCCATGGTCATTGCGGCCACAAATGCGACCCAGGCAATGTTGTCGAAGAGCGACATAGTAAAGAGCATACGTGGATACTTTTTAATATCAGCAACCATGTGCTTTACTTTCCCCTGTGAAGCTAAGTATATGTATGAAGCAACTGCCATCACTACACATGAAATAAAATTTGTAAGGAGTGAATTTGAAATCCTGCCAGAAAATCCCATGAAAAAATTTGCGAGCCCCATTGAAATCGCGCCACCCGCCGCAACGAGCGCACCTTTTTCAAGGAAATGTTTAATCGTCACCCTACCGCCCTTGAATGAAACACAAATGAGACCAAAGATGAGGAGTCCGATGAGAATAATTTGTGCAACCGTGAGATGCTCATCAATAATTGCAAATGCAAGAATTGCCGCTGTTGGGATCTCGAGCGACATAATGGGCTCAACCACAGCAAGCTTACCAATACGAAGCGACTCAAATTCAATTATTGCAGCAATAAGGATAATGACACCGGAAAATGTGAGTGCAAAGAGAATGCTGCTTGAGTTTTGAAATAGTGTCGGCAAATCATTCCAAACAAATGGCAAAAGCACGATTGAGCCAAACGCTGTAATGATAAAAAGCGTTTCCCAATTCCCTATTGAGCGAGTTGAGCGTTGAATTAAAAAGTCGCCAATACCCCAAAAGAGCATAGCGACTATTGCGAGAATGATTCCAAGGTATGCTGACATTGTAGTACTACTTACTATAAACCTGCGAGGTTTTTACTTCCTTATACTACTTTCTCAAGTAACGACTAATGGCAATCCAGCTTGAGATGCCGCCAATGACGATACCCGAGCCGAGGACGATGGCAAAGATTTGGAAGAAGTTTGACGTGTAGTAGTCGAACAAATTCATACCAAAGAAGTCTGAGAGATGGCTACCGAGCCAGTATGTAAATGGATAGAAGAGCAACATCGTAATGATTGAAGCCACAACTCCATAGATAATACCTTCAATCATAAATGGACCACGAACATAGCGATTGCCGGCACCAACGAGTTTCATAATACCGATTTCTTCACGAGCGATGAAGATAGCAAGACGGATAGTCGTAAAGGTAATCATGATTGAGATTGCAACCATGACAATAGAAATGATGTAGCCAAGCCGTTCTGCGCCATTTGCGAGGACCGAGAGACGATCGATGACAGCCTTGTTTTGATAGTAGTTAATTTTATCAATAGAAGCTGAGGCGGTTTTGACAGCGGCACTATCACCTTCGAGGAACTTCACGACAGTTTCGTATTGAGACGTTTCTTTGGCGCGAACGTTTAGCGAAGCACCGAGCGGATTGTCACCGATTTCTTCGAGCGCCTGGAGTGTAATGTAGTCGTTTTGATGGCGTTCTTTAAAAAGCGCGAGAGCTTGCTCTTCTGAGACGTATTCAACACTTGCAACTTCTGGTAGGTGTTCGAGAGATGACTTGAGATCGAGAATCGTGCTTTCGTTAGCGGTTGAGGTAAAGTAGATGGTTACATCAACTTTGTTGCGAATGTCAGTGAGCGAGTAGTTGAGAATAGCATTGAGAAAAACAAGTCCAGTGATGACCGAAAGTGTAATGGTGGTGATGAGCACAGACGCGACCGAAACAATACCGTTTCTACGGAAACTCACCAAACCTGACCGCATGATTCTTTTGACATCTACCCAAAACATATATATTGAAATTATTTTTAACTATTAGTAATGCTCGCTTGATCTTGATTTGCTAAATAACATACTTCCCATCTTTGTCATCGCGCACGATCTTGCCCTTGTCGAGCGAAATGACACGCTTACCGACAGACTCGATGACGCCACGGTTGTGAGTGGTGAGGATGATGGTTGTGCCGAGGTCGTTGATCTTCTTGAGGATTTGGACGACTTCGTAGGTATTGATTGGGTCGAGGTTGCCGGTTGGTTCGTCTGCGATAATGAGCTCAGGTTGATTGATGATCGCGCGAGCAATAGCGAGACGCTGGCGTTCACCACCAGAAAGCTGGTGTGGAAAATGGAAAATCTTATCGCCAAGGTCAACAAGGTCGAGCACATGTGGCACATCGCTCTTGATTTCTTCATCGGTTTTACCAGATGCTTCCATGGCAAAAGCAATATTTTCGTAGGCCGTTTTATTTGGTAGCAGTTTGAAGTCTTGGAACACGACACCAATACGACGACGGAGCTTGGTCAGCTCTTTTGCCGACAGTGTATGAATGTCTGTTGATTCAAAAAAGACATTGCCGTCGGTAGGGCTTTCTTCGGCAAGAATAAGCTTGATGAGCGTCGTTTTACCTGCACCAGAGTGACCGACAAGTGAAACAAATTCCCCTGCTGAAATGGTGAGGTTGATGTCCTCAAGTGCAGGAGATTCTTTGGGGTAGATTTTTGAAACGTTATTGAAGTAAATCATACTATTGAAATGACTATAACTCTTTCTCAGCTTCGATAAACTGGTCGAGGTCGCCTTCGAGCACTGCATCGACTTGAGCTGTCTCAACATCGGTACGATGATCCTTTACCATTTTGTATGGGTGAAGGACGTAGCTCCTAATTTGGTTGCCCCACTCAATATCGGTTGACTTCGAAATGTACATACTCTCTTTTTCGGCTTTCTGCTGTTGCTCACGCAATTTGTAGAGCTTGCCCTTGAGGAGAGCCATGGCCCGGTCACGATTGGCCTCTTGGGTTCGTTCGCCATCGGCGTGCACTGCGAGACCAGTAGGCGTGTGAACGACACGCACGGCCGTTTCCCTTTTGTTGACGTTTTGGCCACCAGGGCCAGATGAACGCGCAAACTCAATGGTGAGTTCACTTTCGGGAATTGTTATTTCGAGATCGTTTTTTTCAAACTTTGGAATGACTTCGACAAGTGAAAAAGACGTATGTCGAAGTTTCTTGGCATTGAATGGAGAAATACGAACCAGGCGATGGACGCCCGATTCGTTCTTTAGTATACCATATGCTCCCCGACCGGAAGCCTTGCCTTTAATCTCAAATGTGACATTTCTAAAGCCATTATGATCATTCTTATTTTCATGGATAAGGAAAAGCTGGAAACCCTGGCGCTCGGCATATTTGCGGTACATATCAAAAAGCATAGCCGAAAAATCTTCAGCGTCATCCCCACCTGCTCCAGCAAAAATAGTCATAACTGCATCGCCTTTGTCATACTTACCAACTCCAGAAAGAGCCTCTTTGAGTTCTTGATATTCGGCAATTGTCGCCTGAGCTTTTTGCTTGTCATTCCAAAAATCCGCCTCGGCCATTTGGGCTTCGATGGCGGCAATTGAGGATTCGATTTTTTGTTTACGTTCGTTCGTTGACATCAGCTAAATGTAGTTAAATTCATTGAAAACATCTTCATACATACGAATGATGCGATTGGCTTCAGCGTGTGTGAGCTCGTAGGTTGAACCATCATGGGCAATACGGTTGCGAACTTTGTGCGCCTCCCAGGCGGACTGGATCGTCGTAAAATCTGCCTGGCGAGCACCCTTGAGTCTATCAGCGAGCGTCATACCAATAAGACCAATGTGCACGGTGAGTTCATCGAGAATAGTGTCTGCTTCAATAATAGCGAGGCGCCACTCGGCTTGGTTATTTGAGAACATGTGCGACTTTACCACTTCCCACTTTTCGTGGCGAGGCGCAACCACCGGAGCAGACTCTACTGGATAGAACTTTTCTTTTTTCTTTTTTCCATCTTCTGCTTCGATTTCATTCATTCGAATCATTGTGTAGAAAATGACAAAGAGCAACGCCACCGAAATAAGACCGAGAATGTAGGCTACTGCCCTTCCTAGTGAGCCATCAAAAAAGCCATCCCAGATCCAACGTAGGAAATCATAGAATTTTCCAAAGATGTAGTCGAGGTTGAGAGAAATAATACCGCCACTGTCCATGGAGGAGATTATACCATGCGGATTTTCTCGTATTCACCCGCAAAAGTAAGAAGTTGATCATCGGCGCCAGTTGCGGCCGTAAAGTGAATATCGAGCGGCAAACCACTACTGTGCATGCCATTTGGAAGAGAGATTGCTGGGTTTCCAGTAATATTGGCGGTAACAGTAAAAATGTCAGAGAGGTACATTGCGAGTGGATCTTGTGACTTTTCACCAAGCTTAAATGCTGGTGTTGGACTCGTAGGTGTCGCAATAATGTCGACACCACCACCGACTGCGTCAAATACAGCTTCGACTTCGTGCTTTATTGCATCACGAACAAGGATTGCTTTACGGTAGTACGCATCGTAGTAGCCATGTGAAAGTACGTACGTACCAAGCATGACGCGGCGGCGAGTTTCTGGGCCAAAACCTTTTGCGCGAGTTTTAGCATAGACATCAAAAAGGTTTTCCGCATTTGCGGCAGCATCGTTTGCAGCCGAGTAACCGTAGCGAATACCATCAAAGCGTGAAAGGTTTGTAGAAACCTCTGCTGGCATGAGAATGTAGTAGACAGCAAGCGAATACTTAATTGTTGGGAGTGAAATATCCTTGATGGTGTAGCCGGCTGCTTTCAATTTTTCAATTGAAGCTTTGAAGTTTGAGAGTGATTCAGAATCCATACCTTCACGATCAACATCGCTCCATGGTACGCCAATAACTTTTACCGGATGGTTGTGAGCTTCGGCATACTTTTTTCGAAGCTCGAGAGGAATAGAGATTGCATCGTTTGGATCATATGAAGAAATAGCGCGAGCAATGAGTGCAGCATCATGTGCAGTTTTGGCAAGTGGTCCAACCTGGTCGAGCGAATTACCCATGGCAATAACACCATGGCGTGTCGCATAATCATATGTAGGTTTCATACCAACAACGCCACAGAGCGCAGCTGGCTGACGGACAGAGCCACCGGTGTCAGAGCCGAGCGCAGCGAGGCACATGCCGCTTGCTACTGCAGCAGCCGAACCACCGGAAGAGCCACCTGCAACACGGCTTGTGTCGTGAGGATTTTTCACAGGACCATATGCTGAATTTTCCGTTGAAGAACCCATGGCAAATTCGTCCATATTTGCTCGTGCCAAAATAACTGCACCCATCGCTCGCAAATCGATAACAGCTTTACATGAGTACGTCGCTACATATGGCTCAAGTATTTTTGAACCAGCTGAAGCATGGTGACCTTCGAAAAGAATATTGTCCTTAAGAATAATTGGAATGCCAGTGAGTTCGGTTGCAGTGCCATTCTTAAACATTGCATCAGCTTCTGCCGCCTGTTCCTTCCAATCAGAGAAAACCTCGAGCACAGCATTGAGTTCAGGATTTTTAGCTTCAATTACAGCAACACAAGCCGCGACTAAATCAGTTGGCGTAAAATCGCCTTTTTTCATCGCAACGTGCGCTTGTTCAATTGTGAGGGTCTTTGTATCTATCATAGTGAGATCAAATGTTTTACAAGATTTTCTTAACTTTTACAAAACCATCTTGTGACGCTGGTGCTTGAGCAAGTATCTGATCTGTAAACTTTCCAGTTGCATGGTCTTTAGCTTGCACGTCTTCGCGAAGGACATTGTACACATCGCCAAGCTCCGCTCTGTCCGCAGCCGAAGTGTCGGTCGTCACTTCCCTAATTTGGTCAACGTAATGGAGAATATCTTCAAGTTCTTTGGCAAATGTCTCTTTTTCGACGTCGGTGAGTTCGACTCGAGCGAGCTTTGCGAGCTTTTCTATGTCTCGGATTTCCATAGGGCTAGGATAGCATATTTAGGCCTATTTAAAAAAGCCTATGTAAGCATGCCAAGGAGACGGCTTTCGTCGATAATGGCAACGCCTAGCTTTTCTGCTTCAGTCAGTTTTGATCCCGCACTTTCCCCAGCAACCACAAAGTCTGTGTTTTTCGAAACCGAACCAGCAACTTTGCCACCAGCGTTGACAATCATTTTCTTGGCATCGTCGCGTGAAAGTGTTGGGAGAGTGCCAGTGAGCACAAATGTTTTACCAGCAAACGTGTCACCTTTTGGTGCAATAAACTTTTGTGGCTCAACACCATGGTCGAGTAACTTTTTTACATAGTCACGATTACACTTTTGAGAAAACCAATTGGTAATACTTTCAGCAACAAGCGGGCCAATATTTTCAATTGATTCTAAATCAGCAGCAGTCGCTTTAGTGAAGCGTTCAAATGTACCAAAGTGAGCAGCCAAGTCACGTGCGGTTTCTTCGCCAACATGGAGAATACCTAGCGCGACAATAAATCGATCGAGTGGAACCCTGCGCTTGTCTTGAATATTATCGATAATATTTTTCGCGCTTTTCTCGCCAAATCGCTCTAGTCCAGAGAGATCGGCCTCTTCGAGCACAAAAAGGTCAGCAGCATCAGTAATGAGACCTTCATCTTTGAGACGTTCAACAATTTTCGGACCTACTGTGTAGATGTCAAATGCATTGATAAAGTGAACCATGCCGCGAGTGTTTTTGGCTGGGCAGGCTGGGTTCGTGCAGTAAAAAGCAACAGAGGCATCAGTTTCCTGTTTGACCGAACCGCCAGTTGCGCGCTTTTCAACTTTCTCGCCACACTCAGGACACTTTGCAGGCATAGAAAACTTTTTTTCTTTTCCACTTCGCAAAGCTGTGAGGACTTCAACAACTTCAGGAATAACATCGCCAGCTTTTTGAATCACAACGGTGTCACCAATACGAATACCAAGTCGATCGATTTGATCCATGTTATGGAGCGTGGCTTTTGAAACCGTAGAACCGGCAACGGAAGTTGGGACAAAGTGCGCGAGTGGCGTGAGCACACCGGTGCGACCGACCTGCACTGTAATATTCGTGACTTGTGTTGTCGCTTTTTCGGCCGGATATTTGTACGCCACAGTGAATCGCGGAGCTTTACCAACAACACCAAGTGCTTCGCGGAGCACGAGCTTGTCTATGGTCACGACAACACCATCAGTACCAAATGGTAAATCTGGACGGACTTTTTCGACATTATCAATGAAAACTTCGACACCTTTGAGGCTTTTGCACTTTTCTTCGAGGTTGCTCATTGGAAAGCCGAGCGAAGCAAGCAAACGATGCATATCACTGTGGCGTTTGAGTGTTTGGGCGAAGTCGTTAGAAATCTGCGCAATGTCGTACGCAAAAAAGTTGAGGTTGCGCGAACGCGAAATATGTGGATCAAGCTGACGAATACCACCGGCTGCGGCATTGCGTGTATTGGCAAAAAGCGGTAAGTGCGCCGCAGCCTGCTTTTTGTTGAGCTCAACGAGTGTCTTTTTTGACATGACAATTTCGCCACGAACTTCAAGCATTTTTGGAAACGGCGCCTCGAGCGTAAGCGGTACATCAGGAACCATCGAAACATTTTGCGTAACATCTTCACCAATGTAGCCATCACCGCGCGTTGCGGCTTGCACCAGCTTGCCATTTTCGTAGCGGATTGAAATAGCGAGACCATCAAATTTGAGTTCGGCAAAATACTCTATTCCCTTTTCCCACGACTCTGTGCTCGCGAGCAGTCCGTCCTCGCGGAGCAACTTTTCCATGCGTACTGCCCAATCACGCATTTCTTCTTTTGAAAAAACGTCGTTGAGCGAGAGCATACGAGTTGGATGCGTCACTTTTGTAAACTTATCGAGCGCTTTACCCGCGACGCGCTTTGTCGGATCGTCGACGACACGTAATTCGGGAAATTCATTTTCGATGTGGCGAAGCTCCTTGGTGAGCGAATCGTAGACATCGTCAGTAACAGAGGGATCATTTTTGACATGGTAAAGCTCACGCAAACGCGTGATTTCCAAGCGGAGTTTCTTGATTCGGGCGGCCGCAATGTCCTTTTTCATACTGTTCAGAATAGCATAAAAGCGAGGTTTAAGCCCCGCTTTTATAGGTCAATTTTTGGACCTAATCTGTGCTAAAAAAGTCTAATTGCCGTTTGAGTAAACAGCCGAAAGAAAGCGTTCGACGGCTCGTGCTCCGGCACCGTTGATGAAGTGAAGATCTGTCGAGCCACTCAAGCCAAATTCAATATTGTCACAAAGCACGTTATACCCACGCGAATCAATCTTGGTCGAATTCGTTATACTGCCATCTGGATTTGTGACATCAAAGTTTTTGTTTACACTAAAAACCGCACAGCCTGGGACAGTTTGGCCATTCACATTGGCTTCGACAGGAAGCTTGTAGGCAAAGAAGGTGGTAGTCGAAATATCGCCAAGAAATATTGGCGTACTGGTGCCACATTTTATGTCTTGCGGTGAGTTGGTCGACGTATACCAAGCTTGTTTTACGTCCCAGTAGAGTGCACATTCAAGCCCAGTATCTGCGGCGGTAAATGAGTATTGGCTCGATTTTGCATTGACTGAGAGCAATTGTTCTTTGTAGGCGATGCCAGAAATTGAAAGTGCCATGAGAAGCAGAATGCTCGAGACAAGCACTGCAAAGAGTGCGACGAAGCCCTGTTCCCCTTTTGAACTTTGGCATGCGCCTTCTTTATTTTTTCTTGAAAAAATGTTCATGTCGTTGTGCATTTAGTTTGGCAGCCAATTAGTCAATGTTTCAGTGAGGGTAACATTTTTTGGATTGTTATTTTTCTCATTCCAGGCAACAGTTGAAATAATCTTTATTTCGTTAGCACTCACAATCTCAATAGTAAAGTAACGCCTAAATGGTGTATTTGGGCTTGTTGATGATGGTTGAAGGAAGTAGCCCGTGTCCGTATCATACACCACCGGAAAATCACTACACGCAGTCTGGTCAATCTGATCACCGCATGGAATTACTTCTGTGGTTGGGTTGCTTTCTGTTGGGTCCGCAGTGACACAATACTTACCTGAACACGACCCAATCATATCGACAAATTGATTCCAGTTTGCTGACACTCCAACAACTGGCGTGTACTTGTTGCGAAGGTGGCGAACATATTCAATCGTCTCTTGCGCTAGATAGTTACCAATGAGGCGATTTTTGGCAGCGGTCGTACTCGAAACCCCCTGCGCAGTCACCGAAATGACCGCAGCAATTGAAACCGAAAAAATACCTACAGCAACAAGCGTCTCGACAAGCGTAAACCCTTGCTCACCGTCTATTTTATTTTTTCTTGAAAAAAACTTCATATGGCTTTGCTATGCTTATGGCGTGACGACATTAATATTGCGCTGCGAGGCAGAGGTTTGCAGATTGAATGGTGTTACCACATCTTTATAAACAACAACACCGGAAATACGAATGATGACGCGCGGCGAAGCAGCAAATGATGAGCTATTTTGCGTATTGTAAATATTAAAACCTGAACGCCCACAATCAATCTTGATCTCTGGGTATGGTGTAATTGGGGTAAATGCTTGACCACCATTGATTGATTTTTCAAGAATACAGTTGCTTGTATTATTTCCTGCTGCAGGAACAAATCTGTAGACCACCTGATCATTAGCATTGACTGCTCCAGTTGTACTGTCAGCTGGTATGCCCTGCATCGGCTCAAGTGCGGCAATGAGTGAACCTTCGTGATTTGTCGCAGTAACACAGTCTTGGGACGTCGCAAGAAAATCATTTACCTGACCATCAACAATTTGTGGATCACCTCCTGTCACGCAATGGTAGTACGAACCGAGCTTAAAATTTCTCGACATATCTTCCATGGCAAAATCAAGATTATCAATAATCGCTCTTAAGTTTTGAGATTTTTTATTCGTACTATTGACGTTGAGGAGCGCACTAATACCAATCACCATCACAATAGTAAAAATCGCAATTGCAACCATTGCTTCAATGAGTGTAAAACCTTTTTGTTCCTGGTGCATTTGGTGTCGTTTCATACAACTATGGATGTGCTTCGATACTAATCTGTCCAAGTTTTGTTACGACAATATCTTTACTAGGTGTATCTGCGTTTGGAGACGTAACCGTAATGCGAAGGTAGTTGTACACGGTTCCATCGTCGCCAGTAATAATTGCGTCTGGGAACGGTCGCTTGAAAACGATATTTACACCTTGCTGAATTTCAGCATCACAGACCTGGCCCACACCACCACACATTGTGCTTATATAGTTACCTTGACCGAGAGAAATGTTGTCGAGACACTCTGTGTAACCACCCGTACCACAGCCCGCATATCCATTTTCGAGTTTGTTATCAAAGCCATTCATATAATCAATAAAGCGCAGTATTGATCTTCCAGGATTACCACCGTAGCTCGCCATGACATTACTCGTATACAAATAGCTCGTTACATAAACACCGTACCTTGGCGAACAATCTCTCGTCGCACGATCACAGCTCGCCAAATAGTCATTGGTTTGTCCAGCAATGGCTTGCTTTTGCGCATCATTAATTTGGAGCGCAATATCTTGGGCAAGGTTTTGAATTGTCACACTTCGCCCAAAGCGAGAAAAGTTCACGAGAAGTGTTCCGGCGAGAATCGAGAAAATTGAAATGACAATGATGAGCTCAATAAATGTCACTCCGCGATTATCTTCATGAAGCTTTCCCATTTTCCTTTGTATGAAACGAGTAAAAAATGTCATAATCTCTACTTAAACAATGAGAGTAAATTTGTTATACCGATATTGTAGAAAAAAGCGACAAGTGTACCGAGTACTAAAAATGGCGCAAATGGTATTTGCATTTTACGAGAGCCCTGCGAACCTTTAATAAGGAGAATGATAATACCGATAATTGCACCAAACCAGAATCCAAGAATGAGCGCGGCAAAACCTCGTGACATACCAAGCAAGAGTCCAATTGCAATAGCAAGCTTTACGTCACCAAATCCAAGCCACTCACCTTTTGACACAGCCCAGAGGATAAAGAGTGGGAGTGCAACAGCTGGACCCGCAATGATCGCAGCGAGCGTCGCTGGGTGAAAATGGAACATACCGTAGTCAGAAAAAAAGAGTCCGAGAAAAGTAATAGCAATAAGTGGGTAAACGAGGTTATTTGGAATTATCTTGTGGCGCAAGTCGTAGCCAGCAATAACCATCATGAGCGAGAAAACAAGTGTGTAGAAACCAGCAAAATAGAGGAAATTGGTCATTTGGAGCGGGAGGAAAAAGACAAAGCGCGAAAAAATGAAAAGCACAATGAGACCCATCAAGAGTTCAGTTGCTGGATAAAGAAATGAAATTGGTGTTTTGCATTTGCGACATTTACCGCCGATAAATAAGTATGAAAAAATTGGAACGAGTTCATACCATTCAAGGTTGCGAGCGCACGTCATACAGCCACTTCTACCACCGAAGCCCCGGCCACTGTTGTGCCTAAAAATAACCACATTTAAAAAGCTGCCAAGCATCGTGCCAAAGAGAAAAATGACGACAGGTATGAAGTATTGCATCGATATGATTATACCATCCGCAAAACCCAGCTTTGTGTTTGATAGTGGATTAAAAACAAAATGCGCCGAAGCGCATGTTGTTGTCGAAAGTAATTTTTATTGACACTTATCACCAACTGCACTTGGAGCACCATTAATCTTTCCAGCAAAACCAGTACCGTCGATGCAGAAATTGTCTGTTGTAGCTGTCATGTTTATGTAGGCAGTGTATGACTGGTCAGCTGCGTTACAGTTTGCTGTACCACCGTTTGCATCCTCTGCTGCTGTCATAAGGCGACCAAAATTTGAGGCAGGATCACAAATGTTTGTACTACCACCGCCAGTGCCTGTACCGTATGAAAGATTGTTGGAATCATAAAAGTTCTCAGCTTCAGCGCGAGCTGATGACATTGACGTAATTGCTGATGCGTCACGAGCCTTGGCACGAGCGGTGCGGAGATTGGTGATCACCATCGCTGCGAGGATGCCAATAATGGCAATAACCACGAGGAGTTCGATGAGGGTAAAACCTTGCTGTAGTTTTTTGTTCATGTGAGAAGTCATATTATGTTTGTACATTTTGTAGTATAGCACTTATCCCCCTTTCTATTGCCTAGTGCCTAGTGTGGAAAAGTAACCTAGTGCAATTTATTGAATCGAACTTGCAATGTTGTAAATTGGTACGAGAATCGATGACAGCAAAATACCGACACCAACACCGAGTACCACAATCATCACCGGTTCAATGAGGCTGACGAGCGTATCGACTATGTCATCAACTTCACGCTTGTAAAAGTGCGCAGTCGTGCGAAGGATTTGTCCGAGTGAACCAGTTTCTTCACCAGTTTTCATCATTTGAACCATAATAGGAGGCACAAGTGGTTCACGTCCAAGCGCATCAGAAAGCGCAGAACCACCTTTTACGGCCTCAGCGGTATTTTTCATAATTTGGCCATAGACCTGTGAGCCAACAACAGTACTTGTAATTTCAATCGCATGCACAATTGGAATACCTGAAGAAATCATGGTATCGAGGTTGTCGGCAATGCGAGAGAGGAAAAGTTTTTGGTAGAGTTTGCCGAAAATCGGGATTGAGAGGCGCAATTTATCGAGATAGAGTTTTCCCGCTTCCCTGCGTGAGAGCATGAGACCATAGAGGCCAACAAGCACGACTGCAATGAGAATAAATACACCGTAGTCAACAAAGAAGTTTGAGACGCCAATAATGATACGTGTGTAGATTGGAATATCTTGACCAGAATCAAGAATAATTTCAGAGAGTTTTGGAATAACCATAACCATCATGAGAATCATAACCGCGATGAACACGACAATAACGAAGGCTGGGTAAATGAGTGCATTGCGTGTCTTTGACGTAAGTTCATACTGACGATCGAGGTAATCTGCGAGGTAACTAAAAGTTTTGGTGAGCGTACCAGACTCTTCACCAGCTTTCACCATATTTGTATAGAAATCAGTAAAGACATCAGGATGCTTTGCGAGAGCGCCCGAAATTGATGTGCCAGCTTGGAGATCATCGACAACTTGAATCAAGCGCTTGCGCAGTGTCTTGTTTTCAGTGTTTGACGCAAGCATTGAAAAGGCTTTGAGCGCGGAAACTTGCGCTTCAAAGAGCGTTGAAATCTGTCGTGACAAAATGACGACATCTTTTTGTGGCACACGCGTAAAGACTTCGGCTTTGAGACCTTTCTCATCTTCACCCTTGATCGAGACAACGACGAGCGAGCGGCGCTGCAGTGCGCTGATTGCCAAATCTCGAGAAGCAGCCTCTACTGTGCCTTCTTTCTTCTCACCTTTTTCATTGATTGCTTTATATCTAAAAACCATATACTACATCATTCTCTCCAGGCCCTTTGGATTGAGCGAGTTAAGATACGCGTCTTCAACTGTAATTTCGCCTTTTTGCACAAGCTCAATAAGGCAACGATTCATGTCGACCATGCCCTGTTCATAGCCAGTTTCAATAACCACATCAATTTCATGTGTGCGCTTTTCGCGAATGAGGTTCGCAACAGCATTGTTGTTGATGAGAAGTTCATATGCTGGAATGAGTCCGCCAGAAATACGAGGAATGAGGCGTTGTGAAAAGATACCGAGAAGTGAGTTTGAAAGCTGCACTCGAATTTGTCCTTGCTGCTCAGCTGGGAATGAGTCAATAATGCGATCGATCGTTTGTGAAGCATTGTTCGTGTGCAGTGTTGAAAGCACAAGGTGACCAGTTTCCGCAGCCGTCACCGCTGTAGAAATCGTTTCAGGCTCACGCATTTCCCCGACCATGATGACGTTGACGTCTTCACGAAAGGCCGAGCGAAGTGCCGAGTGGAAATCTTTCGTATTAATACCAATTGCGCGCTGGTCAATAATTGAACGCTTGGCTTCAAAGACATACTCAATTGGATCCTCGATCGTCACAATACGCTCTGCGCGCTCTTCATTGATCATTGAGATCATCGATGCCATAGTCGTTGACTTACCCTGCCCTACTGGACCAACAACAAGGAAGAAACCTTGCTTCTTGCGAGCAAGCGTGCCAAGAATTGGCGGGAGATTGAGCTCCTGGAGTGTTTTTACGTGAGGAATGAGACGAAGCGCAATAGCGTAGCCGTTTTGTGCCATATACGCATTGCCGCGAAGACGTGTTTCCCCAGCATTAAAACTGTATGAGAAATCAATTTCATTTTCTTCAATAAAACGCTTGAGCTTTACATCATCACCGAGAAGCTGTCTGAGAATGCCGAGCACATCATCGTTGGTATACTGCTTTTTGTTTACCAAAAAAATAAGTTGACCCGATACACGAATTGCCGGGTGACGACTTGCACTCACGTGAATATCCGAGCCATTTTCATGGAGCGCAGTTGTAATGAGTTCATTGAGTTCTTGGTTATAGTCCATGTGGTAAAAAGTACTTTATTTTGATCCGATAATTTTCATAACTTCGGTGACAACTTCTGACGGTGTCATGCTCGCTTTCACAATGTAACCTGAGGCTCCAAGTGATTCACCGAGCTTAACATCTGACTGCTGTCCACGATTTGAAAGAATGATTTTAACAGTCGAAGGGATAAGCTTTTCGTCTTGCATGAGTTTGAGGAGCTGGAAGCCATCCATAATCGGCATGAGGACATCGAGCAGCATAATGTCCGGGATGTACCCTCCCCTCAAAAGCTCGAGGACTTTGTCAGGATTTGGCGCAGTCGTCACATCAAAGTTTGATTGAGAAAACTTGAGCGCGTACATATCGAGAAGAAAGGCGTCGTCATCGACGATGAGAATCTTGTGTTTGGTTGTGGCGGTTTCTGCCATGATGAACTCATTATAGTACACCCACCCCCCAAGTAAACCTACTGAATGTTGAAATTGTAGACTTCTTGGAGCGGTACAATGCCTTTGGCTGACTTGATAATTGCGTCTTCTCGCATAACCAACATGCCTTTTTTGCGCGCAGCATTGTAAATGTCGATCTCATTTGGTGATTTCAGGATAATTTCCTGCATTTCTTTATCAACAGCAAACATTTCAAAGACTGCAACACGTCCGCGGGTTCCTGATGGACACTCAGATGTCGGTTGTGATTCATTGAGCGCTGTACCAATATTGAGATCCTTTTTATACTCAGCTGGCAAATCAGCAAATTGTTTATCGAGCATTTGCGCAAGCGCACCTTCAACCGGCACTTCTTTATTTGCACCAGGACAAATGACACGCGTGAGACGTTGCGCAATTGAGAGAATAAGTGTTGGCGCAATCAAGTACGGATCAACACCCATGTCAACGAGACGAGGTACGACACCAAAGGCATTGTTCGTGTGAAGTGTTGAAAGCACCAGGTGACCCGTGAGTGCGGCCTGAATGGCGAGTTCTGCTGTTTCCTTGTCGCGGATTTCACCCACCATGATAATGTTTGGATCCTGACGGAGAATCGAACGCAAACCTGAAGCGAATGTGTAGCCAATTTCAGGCATAACCTGTGACTGGTTTACCTCCGGCATATGGTATTCAATTGGTTCTTCGAGTGACACGACGTTGGCTTTTTCGCGATCGAGCTCATTGAGCATTGAATAGAGTGTTGTCGTTTTACCCGAACCTGTTGGGCCAGTGATGAGAATGAGGCCATATGGGCGTTTGAGTGCATCACGTATCATTTGTTTATTGAGATCTGAAAGTTCGAGCTTGTCGAGCGGAAGCACCCCTCTTTCAGAGTCAAGAATACGCATGACCACTTTTTCCCCGTAGTAAGTAGGGAGAGTTGAAACACGGAAATCGATTTTGCGACCAGAGACTTTAGCACTAAAACCACCGTCTTGCGGTTTGCGTTTTTCATCGAGACGAAGCTTGGCCAAAATCTTGATACGAGCAACGATACCAGAGTAGACATTGAGCGGAAGAACGAGAGACGTATGGAGAATACCATCAACACGGAAGCGAACTTTTACTTGTTCACCAGTATTTTCAATGTGAATGTCAGATGCATTACCTTCGGTGGCGTGATTAATGATCACGGCTACGATTTTGATAATTGGTGCGTCTTCAACAATCTTCTCTTCGTCTTCAATTTTTTCATTCTTTTTACCCGTATCAACTTCAACTGCTGCTGTTGCATTGGCTATTTCGACATCGAGTTCAGAAAGGGCCTGATCGACTTCGGGTGCAATGCCCTGGAAGCTATTCATGACAAGGTCATAGTCATCTTGGCTCACAAGAAAAACTTTGTAAGCCACATTCATTCGCACAGAGATAAATTGGAGTGCATCAGTTGCTTGAATGTTGTCCGGATCAAGCATGCCAACTTCAAGTACACCATCCTTGAAACCAATCGGTACCATGCGATAGTGCTTTGCTGAATCCTCTGGAATGTACTTGAGCAGGTCAGGTGAAATTGCTTTTCGATCGATTTTTTTAAACGGAATACCGTAGTAGTCACTCTTGAGACGAACCAAATCACCAGTTGAAAGACCGGCTTCAACAAGCGCAGCGTCGACATTACCCTCAAAACGCTCCTGCGCCGAGCGAGAAATGGAAGAGATTTGCTCTTCCTTGATAATGCCATTTTCAGCTAGGTGCTCGAGAAAGCTCATGTCGCTGAGCTATTGTGCAGTTTTAAAGACGACGATGTCGCCGTAGACGACTGCGCCATTTTGTTCGACCGCAGCTTTAACATAGTAGGTTGTATTCGGATTGAGTCCGGTAAGTGTAGCGGTAAATGAAGCAGCTGTGCCAGTTTGTTTTGTTGTTTTACTCACGGTATTCTGATTTGTTCCCCACTCAAACCAACGATTCGTTGAAGCTGTCACCGTGGTCACACCGCTCACCGTTGCAGAACGCTGGCCAATATTCTGAACTTCATTTGTTGTCGTTGTTGAAACTGTGCCAAGCCCCATGAGACCATTGCTGGTACTCGATGTATTATTTGTAGTTGTATCTATTGTTGCTGGCATACCGTCAATTGCCACGTCTGTTGCCACGGTGCCGATATCAACACCAATTGGTGCAAATGGATTTGGACGACCAACATCAGTAGGCTCTGGTAAATCTTGAGAAATGTCTTTGAG
>CAYOEB010000011.1:0-17268 GCA_964403005.1 uncultured Candidatus Saccharibacteria bacterium
TATCTCGTAAGGCTCATAACCTTAAGACCCACGTTCGATTCGTGGCCCCGCAACACGTAGGTTTAAGTTTAGAAGTCGACGTAGCTGTTTGGTGTACGAGTTAAGGCTACGTTGATAGGTAAGGAATATGTCGACGTAGCTCAGTTGGTTAGAGCGTGGGACTCATAAGCCCAAGGTCGGTGGTTCGATCCCACCCGTCGACACAGAAATTGTGTTTCTGTGCAAAACTTTTTTTGACAGTAGGTATATACTGTTGTCATGAAAACATCTAAAAATATTCTCAGTGCTTTGCGCATTGCAATGTCGCTCATTTTCCTTTGGGCGTTTTTTGATAAGGTTTTTGGTCTTGGTTTTGCGACAACAGTTGATAAGGCGTGGATTCATGGTGGTTCGCCAACCGCTGGCTTTTTGGCTGGTGCAGTAAAAGGCCCACTCGCCAACGTTTTCCATGGCCTCTCGGGTATGGTCGTTATTGATTGGATATTTATGGTCGGGCTGCTTGTCATTGGCCTTACGCTCCTCTTTAATAAGTACGTGGCCTTCGGTGCAATTTCTGGAATTATCATGATGGTGCTCATGTGGCTTGCCCTGCTCTTCCCAGCAAACAATCCTCTCATTGATGAGCACATTATTTATGCACTTGTCCTCGCATACATCGCAGCAGATGCGATGAAGCCTCGGATTTCCGCGTAAGGCATAGCTCGCGGACTCGCGACTCTCACCAGTTTGAAATTACGCAATTTTATGTATAATAAGGCGGTTCGAGGTTTTTCCTCGACCTTTGCGGACGTAGCTCAATTGGTTAGAGCACCCGCCTGTCACGCGGGAGGTTGCGGGTTCGATTCCCGTCGTTCGCGCAAGATTGGACGAAGCACCTCGAAAGAGGTGTTTTGTCCTTTTTGGGCAAAGGTTTTTTCTGGTTCCAACCGTCCAAAAGCGTTTTCAACGGCTTCTTTGTAATTCTTTATCGGCTCAAGCCACCTATGCTTATCAATAAAGAGTTTTTGGTCTTTGAGGACCCAGTTCCAACCAAATTGGTGGCAGATGGTTTTCTTGGTTTCCAGATTGCCATTCCTGAAACGATCTACGACGTTTACGGTAAAATTGAGTTTCTGCTCGACTTCGCTGATCCAGTTTCGAGCGCGTTGCTCAAGACTTCGCTTTTTTGACTGAATAGGAATAAGAGCAGTTTCCTTGTCGGCTTTTAGATCAAAGTACTTTTCTTCACTGATGCCGTCTGAGAGCCTCAAGCTCACAAGGTTATCTAGCTCTTTCTGGATTTTTGATTCTAGTTTTATTTGGGTGTCCACTAGTTTTTGGCGTTTGGCAATTTCTTGTTCGTGGTTTTCCTTGAGTATGGCCAAGCCCCATTCTTTGTATGCTGGACGTATCTCATACTTGTTCAATTCGTCGACAATCATAGTCTCAAGTAATGGACCCGGGAGATACTTCTTTTGGTTGCATTTTCCAACGGCAAGTTTTTTACGCTTTGTGCAATGATAAAAAACGTAGGTCTTTTTTACCCCGGCACTTTTAATTAGCTTTATCTTCTCACAAGCGGTGATGGAGCTACCACATATGCCACACTTAATAAGTCCCGTAAAAGGGAATATGTGCGTCTTGGGGCGCGGTTTACCTTTCCTGCCTAGGATAGTCTGAACTTGGTCGTATTCTTCAACAGTAATGAGAGGTTCATATGCGCCTTTGTACAGGACTCCTTTTCGTAGAAAGTAGCCGTAGTAAAATGGATCACAAAAAATCCTGTAGAGAGTGCTCAATCCCATAGGTTTGCCGCCCCGCACGCTTCCGGGTCGGGTACGAAAGCCATAGGCCTTGTTCAGTGTATCAAGTATCATCGGGACCGTATGAGTGCCGGCGAGAAGCATGTCGTAAGCTTTTCTCATGAGATGCCATCGTTCAGGATCTTTAATAATGGTGTTTGATCCACGAATACTCGATTTTGTGTTCAGGTATCCTAAAGGAGCTGATCCTGGTGGGTGGCCGGCAGCGATTTTTTGCTTCAATCCGCGTTTTACCTTTTCCGACAAATCACGCGTATATTGGGTTGCTGAACTTGTTTCGACCCCAAGAAGGAGGGCATTGTCTTCTGACCGGTATTCACGGTACGGAGTCCAAATGGACTTAAGAATACCTTTCTGGAGAAGCCACTGTATTTCGCCGCCTTCGATCGGATTACGGCTGAGGCGGTCGATGTTCCAACACACGATTCCTGACGCGTGACCTTTGCTTATCCTGTCGATCATTTTCCTGAACTCCGGCCGATTGTTAGGGATACTTGCTGATCGACTCTCCTCAAACTCATCAACGACTTGTAGGCCTTCGCGCTCGATCACTTTCGAGTTGTCCGCGTATTGGCCTTCGAGCGATTGAGCCTGACGATCTTCGCCCGTACTCGACTTACGCATGTAATGGAAGTACTTTATATCTTCATTTTTCATACAATTTGATGTTTACACAAAGAGGGACAACGATAAACGCCTTTGTCGCCAGACTCAAGCATCTCGTTGCCCCTCTTTGGGTACAAAAATAAATTATGCGTTATATATACTTGAGTCTGGCTAATCCATTGTATCATCCATCCCTTGGCTATCGTAGTCAGTTGCTATGGCTAGTAAACGAAGGAGACTCAGGGCCTCTTTTTGGGCCTGAACAGGGGACAATAAAATACCAGACTCCTTATGGCAGAGTTCGATATAGCTATCCAACTGTTCTTTGCTAAGCTCCATACGATTGTTAATCTTCTTTCATCTCTAGTTTCTTTGATCTTTTTCTGAGCGAGAAAAGTAGGACTCACAGATGCGGCTGAGCATGACTGATAATGGGCGTTCATATTCGGCGCTCATGACTTTCAATGTGTCGTACCATCTTTTTTCCAGTCTGACTTGTTTCGATTGTCTCGGCGGCTTCTTGAACCTCAGAGGACGGAGTAGTTCCATCTGTTTCTCCGCCGCTCGTGCCTCCGGACTCAGTTTTTTATTTTTTGTCGACATGTTTGATTACAAAAAACTTTTATTCCCTTCATAGCTACTAAATATTGGTTTAAGCAATACATCTGTTTCAATCAGGTACCGTTCCCTTTGAAAGAATCTTTCTTTGATCCTTTCTTTATGCCGGCACATTTTTGTCTGACAAACATCATGTATTAAGTCGTAATAGTGATGACCGGATGAAGTCCCCCGTTGGCAAGTTGCAGCCAGAGCGGGGACTGGAATCCGTTCACCACAATCGTGGCCAGCCAGTTTGTATTCGGAGACTCGCTCATAACCCCGTGCTTAAACATGTAGTGAAGATCAAGGACCTTCGTTAATAAAAAAAATACCAATATGGTTGGGCTAAAAATACACTTCACTTTTCTTACCCAAACATAAAAATCCCCTTTATTAAGGGGCTGAAAATGTCAGTTTCCACGTCATATGATGCTAGGACCTGTAATTGACCACTATTTTTGCGTGATTGCTTAATCGGTAACCTCCGGACCCTTTCTTAGTAGGGCATGTAAGAAAATTGTTTTTATTGATGCTAAATTCTTCCTCAATCCGATTATTAATATCGGATATCGTTTTACTTATGCTCCTATAGCCAAGAGATGCTTTCGCCGCTAATTCTTGTGTTCCCATATCTGCTTTTGCTTCAGCTAAAAGCTCAAGTATCTTGCGAGTGCCGTTTCGAATCTTAATACACTTTCCTGTTGGCTTATAAACTAATCCGGAAAGCTCGAGAGCAAAGACATGCTTGCCATAAACCTTCGGATCTTGGTTTGCGATTTTTTCCAAAAAATTACCCATCTTTTCCAGGGAGACAAAATAAAGTCCATGTATTTTCCCGTTATCAACTGAAACTTCGATGTGCAAGTTATCGACACCATCTCCAGTGTTTTTAGGTTTTTGAATGAATTGGCTTTGATTAGTAAAAGCAATGAATTTTTGTAGATCAGCTTTACTACATTGGAGATCCTCTACCAATATCTCGCTCATTATTCCGTCTGCCATGAGGTCTTGGATTGACTTGGCGATTTTTAATAGAGAATTAGCCTCTTCTGGCGATAGAGCAGGATGGGGTTTTGTCGACAATTTCATGATTACCGCATTGTATATGTTTCTGGTATAGTGTGTCTACAATTTAAAAGAAGCCTAACCCTATAGCTTTTCGCCGTAGGTATGGCATCAAGTCCGCTAAAGCATAAAGAACTCCTAGTCAGAGTTCCGCTTTAGCGGCCGTATCTGGAAACGGATACGAGTAGTCGAAAGACTACTGGACCTGGCTGGGAGCTTTTTGCGTCTTTGTCAGGGTCATTAACCCTACATAAAAATGAGCAATAGGATAAAGAGGATTTCGGGCTGGATCTTGATAATAGGAACTGTCATTTTCTCGTTTCTTAAAGCAGATGGGCAGGGGACCGATTCAGTATTCCATAATATCGGATACCTTATCCCGCCCGCTTTAATAGGGCTTCTGTTTTCGAGGATTCGGAAAGGAACTGCTGCTGGATTTTTAATAGGAGCTGCGACCTTTTCAATTCTTGCGGTGCTCATCTCAGTTTATGAAGGCTAAATCGCTTTTTGGGTGGATAGCAGGATGCATTATTCTTGCTATCCCGATAGCCAGCATGAGCTTTATCGACAGTGCGTATAGCTTGGGTGGCGAGGGTGTACTGCTCCATTTCAAACAATTCGCGATAGTCGCCATTGGCTCCATCGCAGTATGGACCTACGCCGAAAAAGTCGGGAAAAGACATCCCTTGTTTTTAAAATCGATACTGCATATGGTGATCGGTTCGGCAGCGTTAGCCTTCTTGTACTACGCCGCTATCGATCACGATGTAACGAGCTCTACGGCAGTTTTTGCGCTTTCCTGGTATGCCTGGCTGCCCCTTTTTAGCCATCTTCTTTCTTCAAGCCATGCTGACTAACGAAGCGCGATTTGCGTACCTGAGAGGTTACTATGAGGAGGGGCTGTACCACCCCAATGGTGGATCCGGGATCGCCTTCGATGCGGTAATGAGAAACCTTGGATTTGAAAGCCCTCAGTTATTAGTAAAATGGTATCAGGACCTCGATAATGTCGGAGAGCTACAAAAGGATTGGTGTCGAGGAAATTGTTGCCAGTCGCTGCTCCGGAACCTTCTCCAAGAAGCTAAAAGTATGAAATACCAAAAGAAAAGAACCTAAAAGTCGCACCGGACCCTCTTGCTAGAAGTGGGCTGTTGCGGCTTTTTCTATTGCCCCCGTAGGCTAATGGATAGACCGGCTCGATTCTAACGAGCAGGCAGAGGTTCGATCCCTCTCGGGGGTACTTTTGATTTAAATACCGATTTATCAATATCTAACAACCGATTTTTGATTGATTTTTGGCTATTTGTCGAGCGGATTGTAAAAACAGCCTTATGATTCAAGGTTCTGTCGACAAGTATGTCTCGCTTTCGGGAAAAAATGATAAATCAATCAAAAATATCAATTTTAGACCTACCATTTGTCGACAATAAGAGTAGAATGTGCCCATATGTTGGATTGGAGTAAAATCGACAATGAAAAAAAGTTTCAACAGTTGGTAAATGACCTCTTTGCTTTAGAAGTGGGTAAACCAGGCTTTATTCCAAGTAGCCCATATATTGGGCCCGATGGTGGCTGGGATGGTAGGTTCCCTGATGAATACCAAGGCTGCACAGGTATGTCTTGTGTGCAATCCAAATGGACTATTCATGGCTTTGATGATGCTTATGGACCCTTAAGGGGAGAAGTAAAAAAAGAACTTGTAAAAGGCAAGAAAAACAATGTAGACAATCTCTTTTTTGCAACAAATGCTGAATTAAAAATAGGACCGACTGCTCATGTGGGGAACCTCGAGGCCCTAAATAGTGGGGAAGTAAAAAAGCTCTTTGTCTTTCACCGTGAAAAACTCCAGTCAATGATTGAAAAATATCCTTTACTGAAACATAAATACTTTAACCTTCCCCAGAGGCCTTTTTTTGTACCCTATCCTGATTACCTTGCCGAAAGTGAAATAAGCTTAGTGGATGATGACGGTTTGTTTACTAGATTCGGTGATATTGATGCTGTTAAGCAATTCTTAACGGATAATCAAAAAAAGATCCTAGTAGTTCATTCGCCCCAAGGCGAAGGTAAAAGTCATTTTCTAATCCAGTTAGCAAAGGAAATAGACAACAACAGTGATTGGCAATGTTGGTTTTGTAGGCCCTCCATTAGGACAGTTGAAGATGCAATTCAAGATGAAATTCTACCTGGCTGCAAATACGTCCTCATCTTAGATAATGCTGACCTCTACGAAGAAGTAGCTAAAAAGCTGATAGACATTGCCAGTAAAACTCCCTCAAGCCAAATAAAACTTGTTTTCACAGCCCGCGAATCTGGAAAAGAGGAGGTACTAAAATGGATGTCTGATAAAAGAATTGTAGATTACCTACTTTATGGTTTAGGTAAAATGCCTGAGCAAGCCTTGATTTCTTTACTGGAAAAGGTTTCTGGTGGTAAAAAAATAGAGCACCCAGAAAGAATGGTAAGATCTCTCGGCAGTAATCCGTTTTTTATTGTTACCTATGGAAGGTTACAGACAGGAAAAACTAGTCTTAATGAAGTAAAACAACAAGTAAAAGATTCAATCGAATCAGCGGCGAATGCGCTCACACGATACAGTTTTTCTGATAAACAAAGACTAGAGTTACTAAAAAATCTTGCCGCTATCATTCCTTTAAGATTGACCAATAATGACCACCTGAGCAAAATTGCTGACCAGGTAGGAAAAACAAAAGAAGAAGTAACTGCCGCCATAGAGCATTTAGTGAAAATTGGCGTGTTGCGATATGTGGGCAATACTATTAGGTTCAATCCGGACTTAAATGGCAGCGTTTATCTGTCTTTAATCTTTGATACGGAAGGTGGGGAAAAAGATGCTACTAAGCTAATTAAAGATTGGATGCCGATCGAACCTAAAAATACCATGATCAATATTGCCGCTGCCGGCGGGCATACTGGATCAATCAATGCCAGAAAAGCAGTTGCGGCTTTGGTGCGCCAGAAAATTGCGGAATCCAATGATCAAGGCAACACAGGTAAACGCAATAACCTATCTAACTTAAAGCCTGTTACATATCTAGCACCTGAAGACATTGTAGATCTGCTTTCTATCTATCTAGGGTTGCAAGAAAATCCAGATGACATTTCCCGAGACCTATATGGGTCAATTATTCTGGAACTTATTCATATTCCCGGTTTTCAAAAACAAGCCCTTGATCTTATTAGGATTCTTTCAGAAAAGAATATTAATGGTCAATACTCAAACTATGAAGCAAGAGAGTTGGTAGAAACTTCCTGCTCTCCTCTTGAATTAAATAGTTTTGATTCTGCAATGGGTTCTCTAATGACGCTTGATAATTGGGCTGACGAGGAAAACCTTACAGATGCCACCATTGATTTAATTATTGCCGGAGTAAAAGAAGCGTTAGCCGGGTCGCATGACTACCGAGATTCTTATGGACTTACCTTAACTTGGGGCAGGAGAGGACTTAACTACTCGCCAAAAGTGGATGAGTATCGAAGTTTTGCTCTTAGTGTTGCTAAGAAAATGCTTAAAAGAAAGGAGGTGTACTCCCAAACAAGAGCAGCATCATTATTAAATGATATAGGTCATGACAGTTACACAAACACAGGACCTTTTTGGGATAGAATTGTAAATGATAAAAAACAACTTCTTGATTGGATTGAAGAATTGATCCATACGAAAGAACTACCGAATCCCCTCCTTGCTGAAATTGAGGAGAGTTTAATAATGCTTTGGTCCAATAATGCACACTATCCCGCATTAAGTAAAAAAGCGGGGGAATTACTAGAGGTCATAGAACGTTCCCCTGAGTTTTTAATATATAAAATGTATACGGGGCATCATTTTATAGTCAGAAACTTTAAGGACTTTATTGATGATGAACCTGGGAGTGATAGATGGTCCTGGCTTGTTCACAACAGAATGGTTTCCTTCCGCGAAGATAATGCTTCTGACTTATCCGATTTGGCGGAAGCTATTAGCAAAAAATATGAAACGCCCGATGAAGTAATAGAATATCTATCAGGATTAAGTAAGAGCCTCCGGAAAATTAACTGGGGGTATATTCCTCTTATTGAAGAATGGGCAAAATATAATCTGACCCCCCTTCTTGAAATAGTGAAAGATGTTGAAATGTTTAAGAAAGTCCCTGATCTTTTCAAAAATGGTTTCCATCGAATTGCGGCAAAGAATATCAAGAATTATATTGATGATCTTGCTGAATCGTTAGAAGGATCTGAAAAAATTGTTCCTGGAGAAATTGATAGATTGATAGACTTGGTAATGCAAAACAATGTACCTAGGGATACCTTTATTGGTTGGATAGAAAAAATCGTTAATAAACTGGATGATTCTGCTCTCAGAATACTATGGAATCGTGCGCCATTTATCTTCAACGACGGATCTCAAAAAGCACAAGAATTGTTCCCTAGATTCATTACTCTTTTACTGGATAAAGGATTAACAACGGCTCAACTTGATGCCTGTGATATGTGTTTTCATTTCGCTGTTAAAGAAAAGTTGTTGGATACAGATAAGTCTGAAGAAATTAAATCCAGGCTTGTTAGTGCTTTGGTAAAAATAGAAAAACTGCCTGACTCTGCTCAAAATCTCCTTGAGTACATCTTTGAGGAAGACCTTCCGGCATTTCTTGCATTTTTAGAAGGTAGGTTCATTTCAAATAAAGAGAAACCGTACTCGTACTTATACACAATCCCGTTTAATGGCTTTGAATTGCTAAGTTCACTGGTCAAGAATTATGCTGACTTTAAAGTCCTGGCAGAAAAGATCGGATATTGGGCCAAGGCAGATTTAATTTCTTCATTCGATACTGAGCATTTACTCGAAAACCTTTTAGGCAGATCAGACGCTGAGAAGGGAAACTACTTAGAGGCTTTTATTAAAGAATCTGTACAGAGCTCTGATGAGCAACAAAAGGAAAATGCTGTAACTCTACTTTCGGTCTTGCCGTTTGCAAAAGACACAATTCCAATTTTTATTTTAGTTCTAGAGGGGACTGAAGGGACCGAGTTGTATAAAAAAGCAGAAGATGCCCTTGTTCACGCCGTCGTTGCGGGCGAGTATTCAGGGATTGTAGGGGAAGTACCAAAAGCTATGTCTGATAAGAAAGAAACGCTTGAAAAGATGAAAGAAATTGTTAAGCCTGGCATGATAAAAAACCTAGTCGTTCGTTTAATAGAGCATATGGATGGAGAGATCAAGTCTCACATTGCCCGAGACCAAGAGTTAATGAATAACTGATAAAGTAGTAAAACTATGCAAGAGATGATGAAAGACCCGCTATGGTATTCCGCTTTAAATATAGTTGCCCATAGTCACACCGATTTTAATGTTTTGCCTAAAAAAGCAGAAGAAATGTGGGCAACCGCAGTAATGATTGTTGGGATGCAAGAAATAGAAAATCGGCGGTATTGGCTACAGCCAGTTTCTGACTCAGAAGGATCTCCTGATGTTAGGACCATAACGAGGCATGAGCGCGAAGATGACCGAGCTCGCGATTATTCATATCAAGATGTTGAAGTTGTTACCTACACATCTGCCTCACATGGAGTTTCCTTGCCACAATTCCTTTTAGACACTAAGTTGTCTTCCAAAAAGGCTTATGATCCGCTCACGACAATTTTAATTTGGGTGAAAGATGGAACACGTTGTCCGCCCGGGGCGGAGTGGAACAAAACCCTACGGGAAGTTGCTAGTTCAACCCCGGTCTTACTCCTGGGTCGTGCGCACCCAACTGAGCCAATTTACACCTTGATACAGGTGCGTCCGGCTTTCACTACACTTATCGAGTTTAATTTGCCTGAAACTCTTCTGAAAAGGGGATATACCGGGGCTCTACGATTACGCAGAGGCACGAAAGATGCTAATAAATATCATGCCGGCGAGGAACACTGTCCTTTTGAGAGTCTGGAGATTAAATGCCTATTCGATAAGGGGAAAGTATAATATTGACAAAATACTATAAAAGGTATATAATTATACTAATACAGCAAGGTTTCTTGCGCCTGATCCAGCAGCTCTGGAAGCACATTAAAACTCATACAAAATGGGAAAAGACGTAACCCGTGAACAGTCCCAAGAAGCTATGGCACGCATCATGATGAACATGCCATGGGACCGAATTGATTCGACAATGCTTCAGAAAAAAGTCATCGGCAATCCAAAAAACTTCTGCGACGAAATCGTGGACATGATTAATGGAAAGCCTGAGCAACAAGCCGTGCCAACTGAAAAGTTTGCCGTACTCATTGAACTCGGCGTGATCACCGTACCGGATGACTACGACCACAAAACCCAGCTTGCCAAGTTCTTTAAGAAGAACCGCAAGAAGTTCTATGGCATCAATGACAACATCACCGATGAAAACTTCCCAAATCCGACGAGGATTCTCAAGCCCGGTGATAAGCTACGCGTGACCGCATATAAGCAGATCGTGTCTGGCAGCACTACTTCCGAAGAGCGCATGAAGTTCCTCAGAAGCCAAAATGCCGTTTTCACCGGAGCCCAAGGACCTTCTCTCGTTTTTGAACAGAAACGGGATGAATTACCGAAAGGTTACTGGTACGGCTCCTTTGATGAAAAGGACCGTCTCTGGAAAGACTCGGACGGCTACCTCAGGGTGCCGCGCCTGGGCCGCTACTCGGTTGGGGTTTTCTACTTCGACCTGGGCTTCTTCGAGTTTGACTGGGACGACGACAATGCCTTCTTTTGCTTTCGCGACGTTGAGTAGTCCTTGGAAACTTGGATACTTGATTACATTTGGGTTTAGACCCTTTGGACCTTTGCAATTTTGCAAAGGTCCTTTCTTTTTATACAATTGGCTGCGGAAAGTAGATCAGGCTTCCGGCTACGGCTTGAAGCGGTCGAACTCTCGTAGAAGATTCTGGCGAGCGGTCCGGTGGGTACGCCTTTCGGACGAGTGCCGCCTTTTATGAAAAAATCGAATTAGTCGGTGCGCGACACTCTGAGGTTTAAGGCCTCGAATAAAATACAGCAAAGGACCGGTGTTCTTTGCAGTGAGATTGACGGTATCGCGTACATTGCTTTGTAGGTAATCGGACGGCAACCACAGGGTGCCGAACCTGAACCGCAACTCGGATGGGGATTTCAACTTCAACCTGGGCAACTTCGAGAATGACTGGAACGACGACAATGCCTTCTTTTGCTTTCGCTACTCATCGATTTCTCCCATCACTTTTTGGTGGGAGTTTTCTCTTGAAGGTTCTTCTTCCATCCACCGAGCATCCGGCCAACCTCGTCTAATTGAAGGACCAAGGACCCATACAGAGCATGGGGGAGCACTTTCCGCTCCCATCCGATTTGTAGGAAGAACTTGAGCAAGTCGCATTTGGCAATTGCCTGTGAGACGACAGAGAGCTTCTCGAACTTGTCGTATGCGAATGTGGCTCGGTAGATAAGCTCAAGTAGGGAAAGGAAAAGCTCATCAATTTTGCATCCGATCGTGAAGCGATCCACTCGCTTTGCGTTTGCCAAATGATCGTGCCAGGGTTGGTACGCTTCTTTGGCTCTCACAAGCACAAGCGGTGCTTGTGAGGGGGGGGGTCCCTACAGAAGTATGTTTATTCATAAGTACCAAGATATCATATCGATCGAAAATCTCCTTTTTACTTGGGAGCGGTTTTTGCGCGGCAAGAGGCATACAAAAGATGTGATGAAGTTTGGGAGTAACCTCGCGGAAAATCTCGCGGACCTTCATAAAGCGCTTCTTTCGAGAACATATACTCATGGCGATTACATGGCTTTTAATGTTTCAGATCCGAAGCCCAGGAATATCCATAAGGCAAGTGTTCGAGATCGACTACTTCACCATTTGATCTACAAGGAGCTCTATTGGCATTTCGACGCCCGTTTTATCTACGATTCTTACTCGTGCAGAAAAAACAAGGGAACCCATAAAGCCCTGGACCGCTTTGAGCAGTTCGCAAGAAAAGTCTCAAAGAATAATTCTCGGACCTGCTATGTTCTAAAATGTGATATTAAAAAGTTCTTCGCGAGTATTGACCACGAAGTGCTTAGGAAAGTTCTGGAACAACACATTGCCGATCCGGAGATGTTCTGGCTTATTAACCAAGTAGTTTCGAGTTTTTATATGTTGGAGCCCGGCATCGGTTTGCCGCTTGGCAACCTCACTTCGCAACTCATGGTGAATGTCTACATGCATGAGTTCGATATGTTTGTAAAACAAGAGCTTAGGGTCAAATATTACATTCGTTACGCAGACGATTTTGTTTTTCTCTCAGATAATAGAAGATATCTCGAAATGTTTTTACCTAAGATCGAGGCTTTTCTTGTGGACAGGCTAAAACTCCGCCTTCATGAGCATAAGGTCTACATAAAAACCTGGGCTTCCGGTGTCGATTTTCTTGGCTGGATCCATTTTCCGTACCATCGCCAGATCCGGACTACTACGAAGCGGAAGGTTTTCCGGAAAATGAAAGGTTACCCAAAGCCGCAGACCATAAGCTCGTACCGGGGATTACTGGATCATGGAGATACCTATAAAATCAAGAAACAACTCGGTTTTGAGGCTAGATAACAGTTCTAACTTCCTCTATCAGGGTGCGCAAAGAATAGCAAAGAAAAGCCCCGAGAAATCGGGGTTTTTCTTTTATATTTTCTCGAGTTTTCCTAGATCTCACTTTAGTATAGTGTAGTCATGGCTTACCTAAGTCTTGAGGAATTTAAGAACATCTTTGATAATCGGCTTACGCTTTTTTGGCAAAGGACAATTGATGATTATAAAAAAACGGATGGACTAAATAGTACTGTTACTTCAATTCTCGAGCTTGTAGAGCGGCTTAGTCATGGCGGAAAACGAATCCGGCCATATATGGCCTATCTTGGTTATATTACTCGAGGAGGTCAGACGATCGATCGTATTTCAAATGACATTATCGACACACTTATTTCCTTAGAACTTTTCCATTTATTTTGCCTCATTCACGATGATGTCATTGATGACGCAGATATACGTCATGGTTTTCCAACCGTGCACGCAGCTATGTTTGAATTATCTGAACCTCATCGCTCATATGAAAAAAGGCGGCATATTTCATTTTCCTATGCAATTCTTGCCGGTGATTTAGTGTATTCATGGGCGCGAACCATGCTTTCTCAGCATGTTCCTCAAAATACGCTATCGACAATCTTGTCTCTTTTTGACAACATGTCGCAGGAAGTAATCATTGGCCAAATGATTGACGTTGAAATGAGTACAAAATTAAAAGTGAGCTTTGCCGATATTGAACAAAAAAATCTACTTAAAACCGCACGCTACACATTTGTCCATCCTCTCAAGATCGGTGCCGCCTTATATTGCACTCGCTCAGATGGAGCTGAGGTAGGTAGCAGTCATGGTGAATCGATATCGAACAGGGAACACGACACATTTTTTGAAAATATAGGCACACTTCTTGGTTCTGCATTTCAGGTGCGTGATGACTATATTGATATTGTCGAAAATAAGAGCGGGAAACCCATGCTTGGTGATATTGAAGATGGTCAGCACACCATTTTTACACAATATATTTTTGAGCATGGAACCATTCATGAGAAAAAATTGCTTGATCGATTTTTTGGAAAAAAATTGGGTGATAGCGACAAAAGTGAAGTTATTAAATTACTGCATTCGTCTGGTGCCTTAACGTATGGTCTTGGAATTATTAACGAAAAAGTAGACGAGGCGATAAGGTGTATTAGCCAATCCTCCATACATGGAGAAGCGAGAAATCTCTTCATTTCACTTGCTGAAGCGATGCGTATTCGTCCACGAGGCGAATAGCTTTATCTCTATCAGTGAGGGCTTGCTCCGCTGATCGCTCAATACGTTCAATGAGCGATAAAAGGTAGTTTGGTTTTTCAATAATGTCGAGTTGCTTGAGCGCTGCGCGAGCAGCCTTGGTGTTGTCCGTAATACGCTTACAAATACTGTCTATTACCTCATTCCAGAAAATGAAGCGAAGTAACTTTGTATCTTTTTCGAGATTCAGTATGTCGGTAGTATTTTGTTTAATGAAAACCTTAAGAACAGGAACACTTACACTATTCATGTAGCCATGTCGTAAATCATCAAGCCAGTCGTGAGCATCGTCATTTATTTGCCTTGCGATGAGGTAGTGTGCAAAAAAAGTTTCTATAAGGTCTAGCTGTTTTTTTGAACATGTGACACTGGCAATGATCAGTGGTCCAAGCGCATGACCCAATGATTTTTCCGCAAGTATGTGGTGATTGCCATATGATGGAAAGATCGTCGGTACTTTAAATACGGTACCACTTTCATTGGTATTTATCTCATTGTGCCCGGCATGCCCAGAAAGCAGTTTTGTCGAAGTATATTCCCATAGTGTTGTTGCTTCGATGTGGACAAGAATTCTGCTCAACACATTTTCGATTTCAGTTTTGAGTCCAACATTAGTTTTCTTATGAAGTGAATTAATTGCTGTGGTAAATAGTGTATTCATTTTTCGCAGCGCGAGAGAGGCAATCGGCAGTTCTTGTATTGAATGAGTATCGCCATCAATAATGTTGTCAGTAATCGTGTAGCCGAGCCAGCCGAAAATGTTGGCAGCACCAAGTTTTTTGATGATGTCATCGTGGCCTGCGAGACGATATTTTGCTTTGAGGGAATTATTAAAAAAGTACGGCAATAAACTCACTTCATGAGTTATGTCTTTGTTGGTAAAACGTTTGAGCGCAGACAAAGATTCATTTCTCATTTGGGCAGGGAAAGCATGGTCCTTTGATACAAGCACTTGCTCGGTGAGTTGGATAACAGCTGCGGCTTGCTTGTCGGCAAGTGTCGCTTCTTCGTTTTGTTCACAAGAGTAAAGAGAGATTGCTTCAATTGCGATAGCTGTAGTAAATGCTGCTGCGCCAGAATACCAGTAGATATGGCCTCGTACTTCCTCAATAAAGAATCGACAGGAATCCCAGCTACCGTTTTTATTTTGCTTTTTTAAAAGCCAGTCAATACTTTTTTTGAGATCATCTTTTGCGGTGCCAAGTTTAGTGAGTGCGGCAATTGCCAAAGCTGTTTCGAGTACACTTCCAAAAGAGCCATTACTTTTTTTGTAGCTCAGAATTGTCGAGCGGATATTGCTGAGGTGAACGACCGCTTCGTCTTCTGAAAGGTGTGATATTTGGTTGCGGTAGCAGTCAGCAAGAAAGTAAAACAATGCAAAAGGTGAATGGTAGTATTTTGATGCATAGTTGGCATCATCCAAATGTTTTTGAATAAATGCAAAAAGTGGAGGTAGGTGAACTCCCTTTTTACTGAGGAAGCGCATAATATTTACATTCACAACAACATCAACATCTTTCCAGATTGCGAGTGAATGCGGATCTACAATCCAAGTACGGTACGGTCCGCCTGGTGCGGTTTCTGTAGAAATGAGGAGCTCACCAATGACGGCAAGTGCGCGCTCGTCAATGTGCGTTGGCGCGTGCTCCGAAATCGCGGAGAGCGCGCACATCGTCGCATCGAGGTCATCAGGGCAATGAAGTGTTGTATCTTCAATTGTGCCATGTTTCCAATAGTTGAATGACCACGAAGGTTGCTTTTCGGTCATGAGAAAATGCACGCCTTTTTTGGCGATAATACCAATATGTGCAACTTGTTCATGGTAGCTTTTGTCATCAATAATCGCGCTCTTTGTCGTAGCAAGACTTGAAAGGACGAGAGATGTATAAAATGAAGTTTCCCGCTCAATTTCTATGGTTCCAGCACCTTTTACATTTTCCAGCCCCTCCTTGGTGTAACTCAAAAATGAGCCGTACCTTGTCTGTACCTTGCCAATATAGTGCAATCCTAGCTTTATGCTGGATTGCCATAGCTTTTGTTTTGTATGGGCCATAACCTATCCCTATTGTACTAAAGACTGATAAAGAAAAAATCAAGAAAAGTGACTTTAACTTTTCTCGAGATTCTCTTGAACTGTCCCGCGTACAATAACCATAGTAGCCCTTGGGACTCAGCCTTTTTTGGTGCTACACTAGCCATATGAAAACTACCTATACTCGCACGCTTGCCGTGCCAATCATATTTGAAAATAAGGTATCCGAGAAAAAGTACGTCATTCGCGATTTACCAAATGAGAGTAAACCTCGAGAAAAGCTTATCCGTGACGGTGTCGGCTTTCTTTCAATGCCCGAACTCCTGGCTATTGTTTTCAATGTTGGTTCAAAAAAAGAAGATGTACTCGCAATGAGTAGTCGTATTTTGAAGGAGTACGGTGAAAAAAGTATTGCCACCGCTCGCAATCCAAAAGACGTAAGTCGCGATCTCAATATTCCGATTGGCCGTGCAACTCAGCTCGTTGCTATCGTTGAGCTTGGCAGGAGGCTTTTTGAGCGCAATCCTAATGGTGGGAAAATTATTCGTACTGCCAAAGATGTCTACGCATACACAAAAGGCATGGAAGACTTACCAAAAGAACACCTTCGTGGCATCTACCTCAACAGCCACTACAAAGTCATTCATGATGAAGTTATTTCAATTGGCACTATCGACGCGAACATCACGCATCCACGCGAAGTGTTTAAGCCCGCACTCGAATATTCAGCTGTCGCAGTCATTCTTGTCCACAACCATCCATCTGGCATTCTTAAACCCAGCGTTGATGATATTGTTATGACACAGCAGCTCATTGATGCAGGGAAATTGCTCGGCATCGATCTCATCGACCACGTCATTGTGTCGCGCGGTGGCTTTAAAAGTATTATTGAAGAATCATAGTATGACGTATTCACGCTACGCCCTACCAAAGAATATATACGTTGTTCGAGATGCTCCACAAGATAGTGAACTCAAGCGTCGTTTCCAAGATGCAGTTACATTATTTCGAATGCGTACAGAACTTTTTTTATCACTCAACCATACAACAACAACCGATGAGAAAGAAAGCCTTGAGGCAATGGTTGAAGTAATTCATGCCGCAAAAAGGAATATTCAAAATACTGCAAATACACTACCTCAATAAATCCTTGTGGCCATTTTACTCCTGCAAAGAGATTGAAATTATACTCAAAATACAGTATGATTTTGCTGCCTATTATTCATAGGCACATGTAGCTGTTTGGTGATGAGCCTAGAACATAGGCACATGTAGCTGTTTGGTGATGAGCCTAGAACATAGGCACATGTAGCTGTTTGGT